>JBBTRU010000001.1:0-51416 GCA_038065015.1 Patescibacteria group bacterium
ATTGCGTAAATCATATCCGCGGGTACTTGGCTGTTCTGCAAACTCGTTATCAGGCTGCCGTACTGGGTGCGAACCCCGGTGGTACCATCCAGCCAGTCACGCGTGAGTGTAGCCGCACCAATGGCTGCGCCCCGCGCCCCATCTGAAACTTCACCTTCGGCAAAGACTTGCTCGATAGGTTTCACCGGCTTGAGCGTGAGACTGGTGAACTTGACCAACTTGGGGCTAATGGTAAGCAGCAACAGGTAGGCCGACAACGCCAGGATGACCCCGATAATAGCCGAGCTGATGGTCTCTTTTGCTTCCTGAATTTTCCCGCGGTCGCCAGCGGCCAGCACCCAGCGCAGGCCGCCATACATTGTCATGACTGTTGCCAAAATGCCAATAGCACCCACCATGAACACGTAGAGCGCGGCAATGTACTCGCCCAGGGTATTGCCGGTAATAATAATGCTCTCGCCGGCAATAAACTTTGAGCCTGGCAACGTGAGCTGGGGTTTAAACGCAATACCCACTGGAGCCGGTTGGGCCTGCTCGCTGCGGCAAGAGAGCGCCGTGCACGGCAATGTCGAAGGGCTGCTAAAGGCCGTGGTGCACGCTCCCGAAGCCGTCGGTTGCTCACACATGCCGTTGAAGAGCACACAGCACTGCGTGGTTGCGGCAGCCACGGTCGGGCAAGTACAACTCGTCGCATAAACTCCTGCATAACTGGCGCAAATTTTATCCTGCGTCCAGCCCCCGGGTGGCGGCTCGCCCGCCGGGGCTATGAGCTCCGCATCGGTAAAGCACTTGTTGGGTGTGGTAACCGAAATGTTGCAGCAGCCCGCCTCTGCACGCAACGGCACCAGGATGCTTGTCAAAAACAGCAGACTGAGCAGGACAGATCGAATCTTCACAAGTGCTTTTGGATTACCTGCCGAAGGTCAGCATCTTCGACTAACCCAGTAATCTGCTCGTCATTGACGAACATGGTCGGCACTTCTTGAATGCCAAGTCGTTTGCCTTCCGCAATAGCCGCATTCACGCGAGCCACGGCTTGGCCGCTCTCCAGGCACTGCTGTAGCTGCGCGGCATTGGTCCCGCTCTGCTGCGCCAGCACTTCTAGCGAGATGGTTGCAAGCTCGGTCTGGTGGTCGAAAAGCGTATCATGCATTTGCCAGAATTCGCCCTGGTCTTGGGCACAGCGGGCAATCTGCGAAGCGCGGTTGCTATTGGGGTGCAAGGGTAACGGAAAATCTTTAAACACCAAACGCACGTCATTTTGGTACGCACCAAGTGCAGACTTCAAAATTTGCACTTCGGCCTTGCAGAACTCGCACTCGAAATCGGTAAACACCACCAGCGTTACCTTACCGCGTTCGGCCCCAATTTTTGGGTCGGTGCTCTCCACCCGCGGCCGCACCGCAGCAGTGCTGCCCGCGCCAAGCAGCGAGAGGCCATAGGTAACTATAATAAGCACGGCAAAACCGCCGATGATCGACAGAAGGACATTCTCGTGCCGCGTCATAGGCTAGCGAATTTTCAGCGTCAGCACGCGGCCGGTGGGTGCGTCGGTGAAGTAGAGCGTCCGCTCGTCGGGCGAGAGGGTCATGTTGACGGCCGAGAAACGCCGGCTACCGTCGGTGCCCACCGGGTTGGCCAGCAAGGTTTTCGAACCTGTCGTCAGGTCCACCACATAGAAGCTATCGGGCGCGCTGGCCGCCTGGTCGCGATAAATACCGCTGCCCGAAGGGAGCGTACCGGCGTCGGGCACGGCACAGTAGAGTGTTGTACCGGCTTTGCTAAACGTGCATTTATCCGACCACGTGGCCAAATCGAGCGGCCGGTTGTTAGCGCCTATGGTATCGCCGTTGGCGTCTACTATGTGCAAGCTAGGGTTGTAGCTAGAGCCGGCGGAGTACGTGCTATACAGCATGCGCTGGCCGTCAGGCGACCACGACCCCTCGAACCCACGGCCGTCGGTGACCGCGGACTTAAAGTTCTCGCCGTTCTTGCCCACGAAGAATACTTCTTGCTTCGAGCCATCCAACCCCGGGCTGTACGTTGCCACCACCTGGTTGTTCGGCGACCACTGTACTGCAACCTTGCTGCCGTTCTCGCCCAACGGCTCGATAGGGGTAATATTCGTGCCGTCCGGGCTACTCACCACCAAAAACCGGTCGGCAACATTCGTGGCATTGTACTTAAACGCAATTTGCCCGCCGGCCGGGGCAAAGCTAAAGTCGTCGCCTTGCTTGGGCAGGGTGGCTTGCTTCTTGGTGTCGAAGTTGTAGTAGACCTTGGAATCGTCCGGGAAGCTGACAATGACTTCGTTCTTCTGGCCCGACCACACCACTTCTTCGGCCTCGGGAAACTTGACTGTGGAGAGCGGAACGACATTGCCATTAGCGTCGAGCTTGTAGAACTGGCCGGTGGCTTTGTCGTAGTAACGCAGGTTGCCGCTGCTGTCGATGACGATGTCGCTGGCATTGCCAGAGACGAGCGTACCCACAGTCGTATCGCCGCCGCCCGCAACGCTGCTGGGCGCGGTGTTCGTCACCCCTGTGCCTCGATTGATATTCGAAGCATTTACGTTTGGCAGAACGCCATTAACATTCGTGGCTCGGTTTACATTGCCATTCAGGTCGGGTAGCGAGCCATTGAGATTGCCGTTCTGGTTGCCGTTAACGTTACCCGCTGGGCTGCTGCGGAAGAACGAAATGTACAGCAAAAAGCCCAGGACAAGGACGCCGAGGACGAATGCAACAATGAGAATTATGCGACGGTTCATGCCTTATATTCTACACGATTTTCTATATCTCTGCCTATTCTGAAACGTGGCACGTCAGGTCTACAGCAGTTGCGGTTGTTGCGTTTGCTGTTGCTTTCATGCAGCAAATACCACGAACTTGTAAGGCCTGAAATAATCCTTTTTCTTTTCGCCACTCGCACTGGGAGGTAATAATTTTTCCAGTTGATGCAAGCGTCCCATCGTAAATTTCTTCAGCCGCGGATGCATCGTAACAACTGCCCGATACGCCGGTAAATTGAATGGATGGATTTACCTTTGTTCCAAAATTAATCGAACCAGTAGCATCTGGTTCTTGGGCCCGACGGCACGCCTCGCCGCCAACACGCACCGGAAAGTCCGATGGACAAGTGAGTACTGGCCAAGATTTGCAATAGTCAGTCACGGTCACATCGCCACATTCAGTTAAACCACCAGCGGCATACCAGCTGCACTGGCGAGAACCCGGTTGGCTCAAAGGTGCACAGAGTACATCATGACGCCCCAAGCCGACATTTGCCAACGTATCATCCACCTGCTCGCACGCCAAAATTTTATCCATGCAGCCGTATTTTGTGCCATTCACAGGATCAGAACGCAAGAATGTTTGCCCACTCAGTCCATCACGAAAATCACTCCCAAGGCCGCAAGTCTTGGTCGTATCTGCACATACCGTTCCACGACACGTGGCCGCACCCGTGCTCCCAGCGGTGTACGGGTATTCTGTTCCGCAAAGCGGTTGCGTGTCACCACCAAGTTCTATTGGATACCCGCACGCTCCTGCGCCAGATCCGCAATCAGCATCTAACGTGCACTTCGTGCCGGCTTTCGCACCGCTCAAGCACGTCCGCGATGTCGGACAGGTTGCAAAACGCTGTTCAATCGGTTTTACCACAGTCAATGACGGCGGACGAAGGTTAACCAGATTGGGGTTGATGACGTACAGCAACATGTACGACCCCAGCGAAATGACCACCGCGATGAGCGCGGAAAAAATTGCTTCTTTGGCCTCTTTAATTTTGCTGGGGTTGCCGGCCGCGGCCACCCACTTAATGCCCCCGTAAAAAATCATGACCGTGGCAATAATGCCAATGGCCCCGGAGAAAAATTTATACAGACCGCCAATGTACGCGCCCATGTCCTGAATGTAGTCGCGTGTTGCACCGGCACTATCGGTGCAGGTCGTGGTGACGCCGGGAATAGGCACGGCAACGCTAATCCACTTTTGCTCAATATCGCTCAATACCACCCCGGTGGGGAGTTTGGAACACGTGAACGCAGCCTGGGTAGACCCGGCGGCGAAAAGGCCGATGAGGAGTATGAGTATGAAAAGTGTTCGTCGCATAGGCATTAAAAAGTGCCGCTCGCCCCTGCCCCACCGGAACTACCGCCGGAAAAAAGGTCCCAAACGGCTTTTAACGCACCACTGGAAAGATCGAGAAATACCTGTGATTGGGTAATCGGATCCGCGGTAATAATCCACACAATGAACATGAGGAAGAACACAATAATTGCCAGGATGGTGAGAATGACGAATGCAGCGGCCAGGTGAGAGATGAACACGCCAATGCCGACCAGACCCAGGCTGTACTTTGGAAAAATGACTATACCTTTCATGCGCAGCGGCACGATTGCTGCCATGATGCGCATAAAAAAAATGCTTAGGAAGAGCCACGGCGAAACAATTATTTCTAAAGCGAGCGCATTGCCAATGAGCTCGGACTGAAAACTGTTCAAAACCCGGGTGTAGGCGGCATTCGCTTTGGCCAGGGCCTGGCCCGAGGCTACTGCTTGAGCCGCCTGCTTACGCATTTCACCAATGTGCCGCAACCGGGCAATTGGACCCGAGTCATTCTGGCCAGCCGCTGCCTGGGCTGGGCCGGCATCCTGCGATAATGCTGGCGCCCCGGCGGTCTGGAGCGAAGAGTTGCTATTGATGCTATCTAAACTCGTGCCCAAGCCCGAGGCTTGCCGCCGGATGTACTCCCCTGCGTCGGGCTGCTGGGCTTGCCGCTGCGCAAAAGTATCCGCGTAGAGTGCGCGCTGCTGCTGGGCTTCGAGGGTGGAGGCCGAATCGGCCATAGGTGTGTTTACTGCTTAGCCCCCCAGGCCAAACGCCAAACTTTCCACGCCCCGTCCAGGCGCTGGAAGCTTAGGGTAATATCCTGGAAGTACGTGGTGGATTCCGTGCTGCTGCCCGACGTTTCGGTGCGCTGCAGAGTCACGCGCACTTCGGCCGTGCCGTCGTTTTCATCAAACGCCTCGACGTTAACAATCCGCGGTTCCGACGTAAAACCGGTGTACAGGGAGGTGTCGGCACGCTTGGCCTGCTCTACGCCTACGAACGCCTCCTGCTGGGCCTTAAGGGCCGGGGCCATGAGCGGGTACAAGCTGGTAATATTCTCAAAGCTGTTCTGGTTCGAGAAGCTGCCGTAAATGCTGGCAAAGCTCCGCGCCGTGCTCTCCACAATTGCCCGGGCCGTCAGGGCGCTGCCGTTAACCGCGGTGTTGCTGTTGCCGGCCTGATTGGTGTTGAGCACAACGGTGTTCACGTTGGGCAGGTTGCCGTTGGTGTTGCTGGCATTCGTGTTCGAATTGGCATCGCGGCGCTGCAGGAAGAAAAACACCCCCAGCGCCAGCAAGGCGAGGAGCAGAGCACCGGCAATAATGAGGAGGATGCGTCGGGACATAGGGCGGTGGGGTTAGGAGCCGGGTTGGCTGGTCTCGTTGAATTCTTTCTTGGCGGCTTCAATTTCCAGCAGCTGGCGCGGGTCCGAGGTAATAATTTGATCTTCGGTGTACGAAGCTACAACTTTAATGGCCGCGTGCTTGGGCCCGGCAAAGAAAATGCCTTCACCCACCGCGGCTTCGAGCAGCAGGTATTTCTCCCCTTGCGTGAGCAAAAAGGTCTTGGCCACCATGTCCACCCCGGCCGGCGATTGCTTCATAAGCAGCTGCAAGGCGGAGTTCGTAACAATGGCCTGGCCGTACGGGCTGCGCAAAAAGTCGTTCACATCCTGCGTGATGGTGGTAACCCCCAGGTAGTACTTGCGGCAGCGTTTGACCAGGGCGTAAATAAACCGCGCCGAGTCTTCGTTCTGCATCAGCCACCAGGCTTCGTCAATTACCAGGATGCGCTTCTTGAGGCTGGAGCGCACCACATTCCAGATGTACGAAACAATGATAGAAATGCCAATGGGTCGCAGCTCGTCTTCCAGATCGCGGACCGAGAACGTGACGAGCTGGTTGGTGAGCTCGATATTCGTGGGGCTATTGAAGAGCCCGGCAAACGTGCCTTCGGTGTACTTCTTCAGGCGCTCCACAATCCCTTCCGCCCCCACCATGCCGGCCAGTACCTCTTGGAAATCCGCCATCAGCGGCGGCTCCACTTTGGTCAAATCGCTCTCGGCGGTTATGTCTTTCTTGTTGTAGGTTTCAATAAGTCCGCGGTCGATAATGGAATCTTCTTCTGGAGAGAGCGCGCCCAGCATAAGGCGCAGCATGCTCTTAAGCGTGATAACCGCAGCGCGAATAATGTCGGCCGGCTTCTCGGCGCCGCCCACGGGCCGCGGCAAGTCGAAGGGGTTTATCTTGGAATCCGAATTGAGCGAGATGTTAATGTACGTCCCGCCCACGGCATCCGAGAGGTACTTGTACTCGCGTTCGGGGTCGATGACGATAACATCCGTACCCACCATGAGCGAGCGCAAGATTTCGAGCTTTACCGCGTAGCTCTTGCCCGCGCCCGACGTGGCGAAGACCACGAAGTTAGCATTCTGCAAGCTAAACCGGTCAAAGAGAATGAGCGAGTTGTTGTGCCGGTTAATGCCGTAGAGAATGCCGTTGTCCGAAGACACATCCGAAGAAATGAACGGGAAGCTGCTGGCGGCGGGCGAGGAATTCATGTTAAAGCTCACCTGGATTTCATCCTTGCCAATGGGCAGGGTGGAGTTGAACCCCTGCTCGGCCTGGTAGAGCACGCGCTTGCTAAACACCAGCTTCTGGCCGAACATGGCCTCGACCTTGTCCGAGAGCTTGTCCAGCTGGTCTTTGGCGTCGGCGTACAGGGTAACGTACAAGGCCACCTGGAAGAATTTCTCCGTCCCTTGCGTCAGGTTATCGCGCAGTTGCTCGATGTCTCGCAGCGCAGTTTCTCGAATGGGATCGCGCGGGGCGCCCTTCTCGGCATCAGAGAGAATTTGCGCTTCGAGTTGGCCGACCTTGTTGCGGAGTTGCTTGAGCACGACTTCGGACCCGACCGGGTAGAAGAACATGGCCACATCCAAAGGCACGTTGAGGTTGATGATGGGCGCAAACCAGCCCACGGCAATGTAGCGCGGGTAGGTAACCACGAACATGGTGCGCGCCAGCTTGCCGCCAATTTCCACTTCCTTGGGCGAAATTTTAAACGAGGCGGGCGCAATAAAGTCCCGCACCGAAACCACGCCGCGGCGGTAGATGCGCTCGGCTTCGAGCAGCTCGCGCTTGCGTTGCAGCTCCATAGCGGCCGCTTGCTGCTGCTCTTCTTGCGAGAGCATTTGCATGGGCAACGGGGTTTCCGCTGGTTGCGACTTTGGCTTACGTGATAAGTTGATTGCCATTAGCGTTCAATAGTGACGTTATCTACGCCGCCGACTTTTTCCTGGTCAGAGGTTTGGGGGTTGTAGGTAGTGTAGAACAGTTCAATGAGCCCCTGCGTGTCCAGCGGGATTGCCTTGAGCCCCAAGCTCGAGAGGCCGTCGGCGACAAAGTCTACCCGCTTTAGCAATTCTTCGCGGTACTCGTCGAAACGTTTTTGCTTAATGTGGATGACGTTAGTCGGCGAGAGCACGCCCGCCAAGCGCTTGAAAAAGCCTTGCCGCTTGTTTGACCCCGGCTGGTAGGGCACCACCACGTAGAAATGTTTTGACATAATATCGGCCAGCTCCACCAGCTCGCGCACGTAGGTAATGTACTCTTGCGTCTGCATCTTCAGCAGTTCGTTCGACTGCGTCTTCTCGATGAGCTTGAGATTTTCCAAGTACGGATCGATATTGAGTTTGCGGGACTGTATAACAATCTGCAGCGGAAAATCCAGCGTGTTGAGAAACTGCGTGTACGCCTGGATGACCGCGGCTTGCTCTTCGTCCGACTTCAAGGCAAAATTCATGGACGAAACCAGGAGCACCGAACGGATGGTGCCGTTGCGCAGGATAACCACGTCATCTTTAATCTCCCACACGTCCATAAACTTCTGGGCGGAAGGGGCTTTGAGCTTGGGTTGGCGGGATTGGTCGGCCATATGCTACTGCTTGAGCGAACCAGCCACGATGTCGCCTTCTTCGGTGTACGCTCCGCCCGTATCGACGACCAGGGATAGTTCGGTAAGGCGGGAGGCA
Source organism: Patescibacteria group bacterium (assembly GCA_038065015.1). Lineage (GTDB taxonomy): Bacteria > Patescibacteriota > Patescibacteriia > PEXW01 > PEXW01 > CAIPSZ01. The sequence continues at coordinate 8,146 of JBBTRU010000001.1, forward strand.
GTGAGTGCTTGCTTGGTGGCCATGGGTGCCTTGGGCTTGGCGGCCGGCGGGGCGGCAAAACGGTATTCGTATTCCGTGTCTTCCTTGTGCCAGAGGCGCAGCTTGGGCAGGCGCGTGGTTTGCAAAATTGAGAGAATAAAATAGTGGAACGGCCGGCCGTTAATTTTTACAAAGGCGAGCAGGAACATGAAGCCGGACCAGAAAATAAACAGGAAAATAAAAGTGAGCATGCTGAAAATTTTCAACTGCAAGAAAGACATAATGCCCCAGAACAAAATGAGGATGAACTGGCGAACCGTGAAGGGTCCTAAAATTTTATCCTCGACATCGATAAATTGTGGAACAACGAACTGCATCATACGAATTGCAGGCAAGGCTTAGTAACGGAATTGGCGCATGAGCGCCCCGATCGCTTCGAATTCTTCGGGGGTGAGCGTGGGCGTGTGCTGCACTTTCAGCAAGTCTATAATTTCGGCTACTTCTTCTTTGCGTTCCATGGCCATTTGCCCCAGCTGCAGGTAGGCCTTAAACGTGGGTGACTGGCGGAATGCCGCAATGCCGGCGGCCCGCTGGGCAAACGAATCGCGCGTGAGGGCGTCCATTTCTTCGGCAATCTTGCCGATGCGCGCACCCGCGCTGTCGCCCAGGCGGCGAAAATCATCCAAAGAAAGGTTGCCAAGGACTTCCACCGGGCCCATTACACGTGATGGCGCGCGCACATCGGTAACCATTTCGCGGTAGCTGGGTTCGGGCCGGGCGGTCATGGCCGCCGGGCGCGGCGCAGCCGGGCGAGCAACAGGCGTGCTTGCCGGCCGAACCATTGCGGCAGGCGCTTGCATTGGCCGCAACCACGGCGGTGGCGCCACTGAAGGTTTGGGGGCAACCGGGGCGGTGGCGGCCTTTACTGCTATTACTGGCTTTTGTACGGATTCCCTCCCACCTGTGGGGGGAGCCGAAGGCGGGTGCGACCCATCGGAAGCACCCTGGTCGGGGAGAGGGGCCGGCATCGCTGGCGGTGGCGTTGACTTGACCACAACCTTTGGCCCGCCCGCCATCGGCTGTGCCTTAGGCGTTGCCGGGCGTGGCCTTCGATGGAGCTCTTCCACAATTTTTTCAAGTTCATTCACTATCCGGCTGGCGCGCGCCTCGTCAAAACCCATGCCGCCAATTTTCAACGAGCGCTGTAGCATGTCCGTAGTCTCGCGCTTATCCCGCACATCCACCAGCCGCGCCTCGACAATTTTCTGCAAGCGCTTTCGCTGCATGTCGTCCAAGGTCAGCTTCTCTAGCTGGATAAACTTGGCCGTGACCTGCTCGGGGTTGGTGTCTACTAATGGCGGCGGCGCACTCTGCAGGGCGGCAGCGTGTTGGGCAATGTCCTGGTGGTCATCCGGATGCACCAGGTATTGCGAGGCGCCCGCCTGCGGTTGCAAAGGCATTTTTGGCACCTCGGCAGTGAGTACGTCTTTAACATCCGGCACGTCGAGCAAGTGGAACTTAAAAAACAAATCGTCCAGCATGTGCTTGGCCAGCTCTTTGCCTTTGCCGGCCGGCACTTTGTACTGCAACTCCAGCACTTCATCCAGTTTTGCCGGGTCTACCTCTTGCACCATTACGCGCATAACCAGCTCGGCCAAGTTGACGCTGTAATCTTTCTCCAAGGTATCCAGCATACGCATAGCCGCAGGATCGGAGGCGCTAGCCTTCGCGGCATCGGGGAGCTTTTGAAATTTGAGGAGGAGGCTATCGGGCATTTTTGTGATTAAATATTTTCGTCGCTGCCACCACCGGTACCACTGAACATGTTCTGCAAGCTGCCAAACTCGCTCTTGAACTCTTCGGCATTCCCGTCCCGCACGTGCTTTTCCATGCTGCCAATGTGCTTCTGGATTTCCGAACGACCCAGGTCGCTGAGTTTCTCGGATTTCTGTATTTCGGCAGCGTTATTCTTGATGTAACTCATAAGACCGCGCCAGACAATGCTGTTCTTGAGTGCGCTGTCCAAGACGTCGGCGGTTATCCCGGTTAGTTTACCACGAATTTCCGGCGGGGCGGACTTGAAGACTTGCTGGATGTTCTGGGTGACGTTGGTAATGTTGGTGACGTTTGCTGCCGTCACGTCGGGTTCTTCAATAATGTCTCCCGTACCCCTTGTACGGCCAGCAGCGCGCGTGGAAGTTTTGACGGTACGTTGAGACTGCGTAGATTCCTCTTTGGTCGCCACCGCTTGCTGTAATGCTGCTTGCTTTTCTGCAGTATTTTTACGTGCCGCCTCGGCCTTGGCCCGGGTCGGCTCCAGCTCGGCCTGCTCTTTGGCAATATCGTTGCGGTACGCCCCCATAAGCGTGTATGCATTATCACGCTCGGCCTTACTCTTGGTACGGTCGTTATACGCAGCCTCATTCTTAGCATAATTATCCTGCAAACTCTTCAGCTTGGCATCTTTCTGTTTTCGGATGTTGGCATATTCCTGCTCGGCTTTTGCCTGCTCTTGCTGGGCAGCCTGGAATTCGTCTTTCTTTACCGACGTATCCATAACCTTCTGGGATTGCAAAATACGCTCGCGCTGTTCATCCCTGACTTTTTCGTCTTCCCGACGGCGCTGCAACGGCGCGCCAACAAAATTCTTAACGCCTTGCCAGGCCTCACCGGCATCCGCCCGCAATTTTCGGCCTGCCCCGGCTGCAGGCGGAACCACTACGTCTTCGAGTGCAGCTTCGTCTTTGGCGGTAAGTTTGAGGTCCACTCCTTTTGCTTCGGCCTTGGCTTTAAGCGCTAACGCCAAACCTGACTTGAGCTTCACAGCATCGGGCGATGTATCGGCCCAGCGACCTTGGTTGACCAAGCCCTTGGCCAAGTATTCATCAAACGCACGGTCTTCGCTCATCCCGGCGTGGTCAGACCGGTTGCGCTGGTCAGCAACAATTTCCTGGAATTCCTCGGGCGTAAATTGCGACTTCATGGCTGCGCGGATAGAGCCATCATCATCCATGGCATCCAACTGCTTGTGCATGGCTTCTTCGGCCAGAATATTGCGCGCCGCCCCGCCCGACCGATCAGCATTGATAAAGGTAATATCCTCGAGCTTCGATGGATCCTGTAACCGAGCTTGCGTTGCGCGCAAGGTGTTTTTCCGTGTTTGCAATGCAGCGCGTTGGGCTTCAATATCCTTGAGTTTTTCTGGGTCTGCCTGTGCCGGCGTCATCGGTCGGCCCGAGGCATCGAGCAGTTTACCAGCAGGCGTCTGCAATTGCTTTTCCTGCTGTGTGAGCTCAGCGAGCTCCGACTCTATCGAATCAACATCCCCTTGGATTTGCTGGTTGAGCACCCCGGCAATGCGCTTGATGGATTCTGGATTACGCGTGTACCCGCCAGCAGTCGCTTTTACGCCTGCTTGGTTAAGCAAACCTTCACTTACGGCGAGGGTGTTTGACTTACCACTGTTGAACTTGCCCAAGCTGGTAATTTCGCTAGCGCCAGCCTTACCAGCTGCCAAGCGGTCCAGCACGCGCTGCTGCTGCCGCGCATTCTGCTGGTACTGTTGCTTGCTATAGTACTTGCTTGGGTCGGCAATGTACTCGGCGCTTTTTTCAAATTCTTCTCCGTGCTGCGTGCGGAGTGCCTCGGTGCGTTGCTGCCGCTGATGATCAATGTCTTCTTGGGCAAGCACTTCGTCATCGGTATAGCGGCTGCCACGGGTAGCACCACCTCGGGCATTATCAATTGCCTCTTGCATTGATTGATTAACGTCAGAATCAAATTTACTTTTATATTTGTCATTACGAAGACGTTCATCAAGTACGGGTAGTCCAACGCTTTTCATTACCGGGTCATCCCAATCTGATTTTTGCATGTCATTAAAATCAGCAAAGCTCATGCTCTTTATCTGATCGCGAAGCTTATTCTCGTAAAATGTACGCTCATCACCTGTGCTTGAGGATGCACGTACTGCCAGTAGGCCGGGGCTTTTCTTAAACAAATCTTTACGCCCCTTCAGTCCATCAGAGTCAATCGCCGATTCTGTAAACTCTCCAGGCTCACCACCAACTTTTGGCTTCTTCGAATAACCAATGTGTGCTTCATAGGCCGAAAGAATTTGCATCTTCTCTTCATTGGAGTAGCCGGCGAGCCCATGGGTCTTCATGGCATTCTCCATAGCAGCCTTTTGGTACCCGCGGCCAGAAAGTGTTGCGGGATTCCCGAGGAGAATATCTCGCTCACCCTGTCCTTCTAAGAATTTCGCTGATGCGGCGTCCTTATCCTCCGACTTCATTCGTTGCTGTCGCAAAACGGCCTGCTGCTTTCGTGCGGCACCTTGGATTCCCAAAAAGTTCATTTTAGAGGCTAAACCCAGTGCTCCTTCACCCACACGGTACGCCGTAGGTTTTACCAAATCTGCTGCCCGCCCACCGGCAAATCCACCAAGTTTCTTCGCAATATTAAACGGCGCCATTGCACCGGCGGCGCCCAGGCGGTTAATATTCCCCATCCACTTACCGGCCACGTTACCGGCCACACCGCCGGCTTTGGTAGCCTGTTGTAACCCGGCCACCAGCATGCCCACGGCAACAATGTAATTAATAATTGAAGCAGTGGTCGTCGCCGCTCCCGCAAAGACCGGCTTATCCTGCGCGCCAGTTTGCTGGCTGGCAATCGTATCTTTAATTTGCACGTCGGGGAGTATGGTCGTATTCGAAAATGAAATGACGGTGAGCGCCAGCCACAAGAAAAAAGCGATAACCGGCCCTTTAATAAGCTGGTTCGAAAAATCCCGCCACCAGCTGCCCCACCAGCTGCCTAAGGAACCGGGCAGCACCGCCACCATGTAGGCCGTGGGCGCCAGGACAATGTAGATCCAGAGCATGACAATGCGCTGGGCCAACAGCACCACGAAGATGCCCACCACCACCAGGGCAATGAACAGCATGACTACCGCAACGAATACCGAACCGAGCACGGAGAGCGGGTTTATATCGCCACCCTGCGCACTTATATCTTGGGAAAAACTGACAATTTTATCAATGCCAAAGCCTTTCGTCAGGTTGCCGGCGGCCATGTCTTTAAAGGCGTTGACAAAAGTGAGCATGACCACCTGCGAAAGGTCGATGAAGAATGCAGCAATGGTTTTGGAGAAGTTTATCAAGATGGCCATCATAATGAGCTTCCGCAGCATGCTGGTGTAGCGGTACTCCTGAATTTGGAACACCGTACCAATAGATATCAGCAGCAAAGCCACAATGAAGAACATGTTGGCCACATCGCGCGTCACTGCCCAGCCGGTCTGCACGGCCGGGGCATTGATGAAGTCGTTGTACTGCGCTATCCACACCAAAATATCTATAAACTTAATAAGCAAGCTGCCGAGAACATTCAGGATTATCGTCAGGAACCAGCTCACTATGGACACCACGCCATTGCCGAGTGCCGAAAGTGCCTGCGCGTGTGCGCCGGCCGGCCAGATGGCCACAATCGCGATTATCCCAACGCACAGCACCACCCCCTGGCGGGGATGTGCTTTAAGGTGCTGCCAGAATTTTCGAAAGGAAAAACTCATTAGCGAATAATCACAATGTCATCCGGTAGCGGTTCCCAGTAAGAACTCTGCGTTGATGGGAACGAGTACGAGTATGGCGCGTTCGGGTTCACGCACCGCCCACCATTGCACCAATCCCAGTTATCCTGAATTTGCACACGTGGACGAGCGATGCAGTACTCCTTTCCAGCAACCGCCTGGTTAAAATCTGGAGAAAACTTGTCACCATATTTACCGGTGCCTTTATCGAAGCATTGACCAGTACCTTGCCCAAAAAGATAGACATGTGTAAAAGAATGGGGGTCAGCGGCATTGCTGCGAGGAGCAAAATTCCATCGAATAATCTCATCGCTATTACTATCACCATCCCAGTCGATTGCAATATTTTTCATGGGTAATTGCTCCTTATCTACGATGCTATTAAACTGGAGTTGTATAAGCTCGCCAGCACCAATAATAGTTACGCCAGATTCACGGTTTCCGACTTTTACACTTTCCACCAAGGGCGGAATACCACAATAGGCATTCGTGAGTGCTACTTGATTCGAGGACACTACATTTGCCTTGGCACGATCGTACACACCGCCACAAGCGGGCATTGTAAGGTAGTTATCCCGCCAACCGGTTATGCGTGAATCTGTAGCGGTAATATCGACGTAGGTTTGCGTAGCTTCATCTAGCTGCCAAGCGCCGTAGACATTCGCGAAAAGCAGTTTCAAATATGCGATACCTGTACTGGTTGCCTTGTTTGTGACAAATGCACCACCGCCTACATTTTGTGTTGAACCATAATCACATTTTTCCCCAGCAGTGCCACACTGCGCATCAGTGGTGCAGGCCTGACTTACTTTACTACCAGTCTGGCATACCTTGGCTGTACCGGCCCCAATACAGAAGCCCTTTGCTGCCGTACAGGTTGCGATTTCGGCAAGTGTATTGCACGCGCTACCTGTGATACTGCAAATACGGCGCGAGCAATTACCGCCTGCGGCACAACCATAGACGCTGCTTGCGCGCACGTCTTGAGTTGCGCTCATCACATACACACCTTGCTTACCAGGTTCAACCGTATTATCACGAGTATCCCACTGCCCAGGATCTTCCAGGTGCAATTCTGGTGGCACTATCGCGCCATACGGAGCTGTATCCTGTGAAGCCAGGTAACGTAAATCTGGCAGTGGGTAAGACTGACTACTCGTCCGATTCGACCAACTTGCATTAGTCCCGCCAGGTTGAACCACTTGGGCCACAACTTGGCAAATATCTCGTACTATAAAACGTATATCAAGCTTATAGTGGCCACCGCCACCAGAAGCATCGCACATCCCAAAGTTAATTGTTGCGGTTCTTGTATTGGGATCAGCTGGCCATTGTACGCGCAATCCCCAAAGGTTGGTGTTGTCGTCGCTACCATCCCAGTCATCGCAACCACTTGCATTAAACGCTGGACTCATGCCCGACCAAGTAAATGGCATATTACATTTTCTATCGCTCGCCGAGCCTTGGCCACCACAACCTGCGACAAACCAAGCAGGGGTTGTTCCACTGCTTGCTGGGCAATTATCTGCATCGCAATAGTACTGCCCACTGGTACGATTCATTGTGAGAACAGTACCATTACCTGGGTGCCAATCACCATCTGCTGCAGACACTACTGCCTGTATAGTTTCCACTTGATTGAGTGAGTACCCATTGACAGTATACGACCAAGTTGCGCCCTCATCTTCGGTTTCTTCCACAGTCCGCATGCTAATATTTGCACCCCGGCCGGCTGATTGTAAGCACATGTACAATGGATTTTGCCCACTATACCCCGCGGCTTCCACCCGGCCAAAAATATTTCGTTCGCCTGCGAGTAAATCAATGGGATACCAGCTCAAACACCCGGTGGGATTGCGCGGGTCTGGTTCCAAGCAGTACCCTTGCCAACCGTCGAAACGTTTTCCAGTATCATCCTGATAACCACACGAAAGTGCTGTTGAATTTGGGTACGCACGGCAAGAACGAGCAATATATGCATCATTACTTAACTGACCGGTAATGCCGCTCGTTGTAGCGGGCAGTGGATCGTCCACGTTGAGGACAGGCAGCACAGAAACATCATCAATCGCTATTGCCGTACGATTGTTACTGGGTACTAAGAAGTACACCATACCCGTGCTTTGATCGAAAGGCTGGTGCGTGCTATTCCCATTATTATCAAACGCAGTGTTCCCCTGGGCCTGTGTAGCGTTAGCACTTAACGTGAGCGGGCCAATGACGAAACGCTGCCACTGGGTGGTGGGCTTAACATTACCGTACCATGCATTGGTCGAGATGATCCCAGCAGTGGCACTGGAAGCTATACCTGCACTAATTTTCGTGTCGGTCAGTAATCGGTCTGGGCTCTGGACGTAACGAATGTTAAATGAGAGCACATACGTACGGTCGGGGGTCAAGCGGTTTGCCATGGCTGCAGTGGTGGTACGAATAACGGTCGGACGGGATCCACCAATTGATGGGGTGGCTTGCAGGAAAGGATTCACAGTCACGGGTGCGGTCGTATTGCCAACAGCTAAGGTTTGACTGGTCGTGAGAGCGAGCACACTACCATCGGTAGTTGAATCGGCTTGCAAAGTCCATCCGCTCTCACTTAAAATTTTTGATTTATTAAACGTACCGTTCAGCACGTCATCGGCCACGGCCACGCCGTCGTTGCCCACTTGCGGGGCCACCCCGAACAAATACTTGCCATTGAGAATTTGATTCCCCGCCCATTGCAAACCGGCCAGCACCAAGCCGCTCTTGTTGCGCAGGTCTTCCCGGCTGTAGGCGGCCGTGTTGCCCGTAAAGTTCATGGGCTTGCACACGCCGGCGCCGCAATCCGCATCTACCACGCAGGTTTGCTTCGCATTGTTGCTGCAGCGCATTTCGTCTACAAAGTGGTTGCACTGGCCGCTGGGGCTAAAACTGTCGCAGGTGGCTAGGCCGAGGGTAAGATTTTCTTTTTGGCCATTCGGCTTGGTGCTTTCGATGGTGGTAGTTGGCGTTAGCCACTGGCTGCACTGCCGGTCGCGCTGCACTTTTAGCAGCACGTTACTGTCGCACAGTTCGGGGTGGTCGGCGCAGGCGGCCGGGCTGCCCGTGGCATCCGGATCGGTCGGCGAACCGCCGATGGGGCTCTGGTCGACATCGTAGGCCAGTGTCGCATTCGAAAGATCGTTGAAGAGTCGGCAGCCTTGCTTGTCGCCCACCTGGCCGTTGCAGCTGGTGGAATCTACGCTCTGCCGAATAACCGACGTGTTGGTGGTGCTGTTGACTTGCAGGTTATCCAGCCAGTAGCCGGTGGTGCCGCCCACTGCGCCGGCAATGACATTGCAAGTGACGGCATTACCCGAGAAGAACCGACCGCTAACCCGGAGCGCTGCCGTGTCGCCAAAGCGGTCGGCCGGAATGCGAAGGGTGGTGCTAGTATTATCGTTAAACAAGCTGCCATCGGGCGAGCTCACCGGCGCATCGCCGCCCTGCGCATTTTTGCAGCTCACCAGGCCCAGCCGAAAGTCCTCAGTCATTGCCGCGCTGCCCTTGGCCACGTCGGCACTTACCACGTAGTACGCGTTCGCATCCAGGCTCACGGTTTGCGTAAAGGTGCCCTGGTTGGTAATAATTGCGCGCACCGCTTGCGAGCCGTTGTTGGGGACGTAGGCCTGCAGGCTCGCACTGACGCCACTCCAGCCTTGGGGCAGGCTGCCGTTGGCAACTTCGAAATTTCCATTGGTTGTCAAACTGGCGCCGGTGCCAAGTGGGTCCAAGAAGTTACCGCAGCCGTTTTGCTCGGCGGGACAGAGTCCGGCGTAGCCGCCATTAGGCACCGCGGGCGGGATGTTGTTGAGCTCGCGCACCGGGCAGGGCGTATCCGTGCCAGCAATGTACCAACCCGCGGACTTGTTGCCCGAAACATCGCGGTAGCTGCAGACTTTGCTGCCCGGGTTGCGGAAATAGGCATTGCCGCCTTCGGACAAAGTGTACTCCTCGCAGAACAGCGCTCCGCGGCCGCACATAATAGTGGTATAGGTGTCGGGGTTATCCCGCAGGTACACGGTTTCCATATTTTGCAGCTTGCCGCTGGCATCGAAATTCTCTTTGCCCAAGGCGCGGCAACCCTTCTCCTCGGCGCGGCAGGCTTTGGTCGGGTCGTTTACCCAGAATTCCACTTCGTCGGCATCGGTGTCGACTTTGTCGCCGGGGTACGGGTTGCTGCTAAACGGCGTGCCATCAGAAAGGAACTTGGTAAGCGCAGTAACATCCCCAACGTTGACATTCCCATCGGCATTCGTATCACCCGCTTCTAACGGGAAGGGCTTTGGGCCGCCAGAGAACATGTAGGCCGCTAGGTAATTAATGTCGGCGCTATCCACCTTGCCGCTGCCGTCTACGTCGCCGCGCTGGCTGGGGAAGGTAACGCTGGATGCAAACGCATCGGTAGAATTTTTAGTGTTGATGAGTGCCTCGCACCCCACCACTTCGGACTTGCAGAGTTTGCTAAAGCCGGAGTACGTGTTTACCACGTTGCTGCGGTTGCGGTATTCCTGGCAGCCTTCGAAGCCACCACACGCCGTCTGGCTGGCTTTAATGCGGTAGGTGCTGTCCGAAATCTCGGTGAGCACAAGGTTATCTATGTAGAAATCTGCACCCAGTACCGACAGGACATTGGTGCCTGCGGTTGCGAAGCTAACGTTCGTGGGTCCCAGGGTGTAGGCGTTCCAATCTGTCCTCACCGACACGGTACCCATAGACACGGCACTGCCGTTTTGCAAACGGGCTTCCACATCTACATTGGCACCGGTATTACTCTTGGCCCAGAACGCCAGGACGTAGCTCTTACCCTGCACCAAGGGCTGGTTGGTTGCCTGGGCATTGGTGGTGACGTGCAAAGAATGCCCGCCAAAGGTTATGCTCTCGGTGGTGGGGTTAGTTGGATTGCCACTGACCACCCACGGGCTGGACGAGCCGTTTTCAAATTCGCTCTTGAGAATTGTACGGGTGTTGCTGCCGGTGTTGCCCACATACTCGCGGCAACCCACAGCCGCGGCCGAGCAGGAAAGGGATTTTGTGGCATCGGCGTAGTACACGTTGCTATCCACGGTGTTGCGGTAGGGGTGGCAGTCAGCAGTGCCTTCGATAAGGCGCGAGCGCAAGCGGTAGTACACATTGCTTGGATTGAGATCATCGTAGTACTGGCCGCAGTCTGGATCGGTGCCAAAGGTCGCCTGGCAGTCGATAACTGCTGTTTGCGGGCTGGTGTTGTCTACGCAGTTGAGCGGCAAGGTCTGCCCGGTGTCCAGGTTGGTACACGGGCCGCTCCCCGCATTACTCTGCTTCAGGCGGTACTGTTTTAACTGGTAGCCGGATTCATTGTCGCCCACCCAGGAATAGTAGTTTTTCAAGCCCGGGTCGTTGGGCTGCACGCAGAGTTGGAGCTTGGTAAACTGCGCTTTGCCTTCGCCGCCCTGCGCCACCTGGTCTAGGTTGGTATACGCCTCGCAACCCACATCGGTAGCAGTGCACTGCGTACCGGTTTTGGCAATGAAAGAGACGAGCGGCTGGCAGTCTGCAGGGTTATTACTGCAAGCTGATGCCAGAGTTGGATCGCACGATGTAAACTTCGTCGGGAGGTCGCTCTTGCAGTAAAACCCGGTGCGCGTGTCGTGCGCTTTCAGCACCCCGGTGGTGGGCTGCTCGCGGAACGTGGCGCAGCCGGCTTTGTCGGCCGGGCAGCTAATGCCGCCCTTGGCTGGCACGGCTGTACCGCCCGCCGTCGGGGTGAACAAATCGCAACCCACATCCGCGGCAGTACATTTGGAAATAAACTTGCTGCATGCCGGCGGGTCCGTTGCCACATTGCCCGTACAGGCCAGGCCGTCGGCCGGCCGCTTGAGGTGCACCTGGTTTACCGCGCCATAGTCTTTGTAGTCCGTCAGTTGGCTGCCCTCTTCTACCTGCACGTTATCCAGTACGTACGTGCACGTGTCGGTTGGCTCGAAGATAAGCGAGAAATTGATTTCGGTTCGCGTGCTGTCCACGGTGGTGGTGTAGCTGTACCGCTGCCAGTCCGGGGTAATGGTTAGGGCCGGAGCCGCGCCAAGCCAGCCGCCCGCCCCCAGCTGCGTCAACGGCGAGCAAGACGCGCCTTCGGATTTTGCGTAGAAAGAGGTGGTAAACGTTCGGCCGCCAATGGGCGTGCCTGTGTAGATGGTGGTGGTAAACTTCTGGGCGCTCGGTGTGCAGTCGGGCAAATATTGCAACCGCGCGGCCTGGCTGCCGCCGAACGCCAGGGACGAGGCAAAAGTCTGCGCCCCGCAGGTGTGCGTGCCATTCCCCGTTAGCCAGCCGCTAAAGTTAGCATTACCGGCCGGGTTGACCACCGTGGACTGCTCGAAGCCGCCATTGCCCGCCAGGTTGGTACCGGTAGTCATGCGCAAAAACTGCGTGCAGCCCTCGGCATTTGCGTCGCACTCCTGGGCATCGCGGTCAAAGCGCTTGGTCGCCGTCGGCAGCGTAGCATCCGTACACGACCACTTGCCGGCCGTGTAGTCGTAAGTAGTGCAGTACTGCTGGCAACCGGCATTATCCGCACCGCAACTGTTGGGCTGTAGTGTATTCTGCAGGTAGCTCACGCTCTGGCCGCCACTGTCGGTGTAGGTCTGGCAGGATGCGTACACGTTGTTGCAGCTCTGGCCGTTGAAACGCCAAGTGTCTTTTTCTTCGGTGCAGGTGCCAAACTGCTTGCACGTGCCGTCGTCGTTTTCCAATACGCAGGTGCGTTCGTCCACGCAGGCTTCGCGGCGCTGGATTTGCTCTTGCCGGGGTGTAATGAAGGCGCAGGTGGCGAGCGCAACAGCACCATCGTCCCGCTTCTTCACGCACAGTCCCTGGCCAGGCGGGTCGGTATCATATTGCGCAATACATGGTGTGCTTGGGTCCAGTGGATCGGTCGTGCATTTACATTCCTTGCCCACATTCGCATCGGAGTCGCTATTGCAATACCGCTTAGCATAATCAATATTCTTCCGGCCGCCTTCATCGCCGTCCTCATCCACAAATTCCTGCGAGATAATATCCGAAGAAAAACCCGTGCGTAAGCAAATATTCTCTGGCGATTTCAGCACCCAGGTGGGATCAATGAGGCGGTAGTAGGGCGAGTCGGGGTTGTCGAACTGCTGCACGATTGCGCCCAGGTTTACGTTTTGCCGCTCGAAATCTCTTATGTACTGGGCGGCCAGATCCCAACCCACCGGGAGTACTCGATACTTGCGCAAAATCTTTAAGCTACGGAACGGGTAGCCGCTGCGGAAGTCTGGCTCGCGGCCGTTTGCATCGAAGCCGAACACTTTTTGGTCCGAGAGCAACTTGCGGTCCAGGGCTTGCTGCACAGTCAGGTGCTCTTCCACGGCCTGGCGAAAAGACGAATCAATCACGCAATTATTTGCAGACACCAAACCTAATGTTGTTGCGGAAACATTGGTCACATCCACTGGGCAAGCACTAAGGTCATTGAGAATATCTATGCCACCCCCCGTACCAAGGTTTACTTGGCCCAAGCTGGCAAATCGCTCTTTGGCCGCCGCCACACCGCCCGAGGAACTGCTAATGATTCCGCCATTACCAAACTGTAAACTTTTGGCCTTCGGGTCTACTATGCCTTTGCTGAAAATGCGCTCAATGAGCTTGTTCGTGAGCGTGTTAGTAAAAATGCCAAACGCATCCGCAATGGGCGATCCGGTTTGCGTGGTTTCACTCTTGGAGGCATTCTGCGTGCTCAAGCCTTCTTCAGTGGTTTTCTTGGTGAGGAATGATGGAGTTTTAATTGCCCCGCTAATGAGCGCCTTAATTGGCAACGCTCCGCCAAAGAGTTGCGTATCTTTCTCTTTTTTTTCTGCTTCGACTTTTTTTTCTTGGGCTTCGTCGTAGAGGGTCAAAAACTGCCCAAGCGGATTTTCGGTGGGTTTAAAAATTTTTGGGAGGTCGCCTTTTTCAAAAGCTTGCTGCAGCGATGCGCCGGTCGCTTGTCTGGAGCCAAGGGGCGTGCCAACCGAAATGCTGCTCTGGGCAAGACCGCTCTGTATATTGTCGCCAATTGCACTAAGTGTGCAAGAGGTGGTACGCCGAGTTTTGGCGCTGGTACACTTGTTGATACATAGTTTTAGGTTCGCGTCGGCTTGAGAACCCATTTGCACTACATCTTTAATTTTATTCCTGCATTCATTCATGGTTTTTATACATAAAAAACCATCACCGCATGCACTGCAATAGGACCAAATCGTCGGCGTTTTTTCCCGTGCTTCATTCCCACCGTAATTCATTGGTGGATCCCAGGCTGCGTCAGGATGTTCTCGACATGACGCTGCTCCTGTACTTGGGTCGGTGTACCACTCACAGCGTCCGAGATTCTGCGTCCAGGCATCCGCATCACATTCTGATTTTAAAGAAGTTGCGGCACACCGTGCGCCTTCTCTTGTAGTTATATCGCTAATGAGTGCCTCAAAAGCCGACAGCTCTGCACCTAGATTCCTTAAATTGTCAGACTTTCCCCCCTCGACAAGTTCTAACTGATCACTATAATTTTTTTGGCAATTTTCCTGGCAGAAGTTCGGATCCAGGTTAACGCGCAAGGCAATATCAATGTTCAGCTTGGCAAAGCCCGGGTCGCACATGCTCACGCCAAACTGCTCTTTAGAGAGCGTATCCAAAAAGTCACCGGCCGCGGCATTGCCCAGGTTTTTAAAGTAATTCGGATCCGTAATAAAAAGTGGGCCTTGCCCTTTTGCGCCCGAGGCTATCCACGTTGCGGTATCTTCAGCAATCTTGCCTAAAAACACTCGCATAGCGTTTTTAAACGCAGCATCGCCTGCTTTCTTGTATAAATTCTTGGCTAGTTCTGCAGTTTTATCAGCAATATAACGCCCCGCATCAACAATATTCCTTACAATACGCTCCACCAGAGAGCCCGGATCACTAACGACGAATTGCGCGTTCGCCGGCACTGGTCGAATAAGCGCGGCGGCAAGACCAACTACGAGTAGCACGCTCGCTACACCTGTTACAAAGGCACGTTGAGGCGACGTTGCCTTACGTTGGCGATGAAATATTGAGAAAAATTTTCTGCGCTTAGGAGCCATTCGTGTTCGTATTTTCTTTGAGCGCTTCTTGGAGGGCTTGGTCGTAGACGGCGCGCAGGGTGGCGTCGTCATAGCTGTTCAAGGTGGTTTCGTCCACGCCGCCAGACTTGAGGAACTCGCGAATTTCCGGAATCGTCAGGTTTTTGAGCTGGTCTACCGTTAGTGAGCTATTGGTTGCGGTTGCCGTATTTGCATTGGCAGTAGTATTCGTATTCGTGGCTTCGCTGGCAACGACATCCTGATAGTTTTTGAGTAAGGTTGCATCGTCAATGGCGTCTACTTCGGCTTGGGAAACCCCGGCAGCCAAGAGTGCTTCGCGCAATTGCTGTGGGGTTACCGTGCTCGTGCCGGCTACCGGGGCAGTATTCGTAGTTTCGTTGCCAGCCGCGGCATTGGTGTTGCTTATAACCCCGCAGGTCTGGCCGGCTGGGCAGTTGGGGTTGGTGTTGCTGTCTACTTCTTGTTTGTCGGTCTGGCCGTCGCTATCCGAATCCGCAATGTAGGGGCTGGTATTGTAGCTGTAGAGCTCGTCGTAGTCGGTTAAACCGTCTTTATCGGTATCTTTAGCCTGCAAGGCCAACAACTCGGTATTCTGCGGCTGCGTATCCCGCTGCAATTGCGCCCGACCCGCAACAGTGAAAGGCTGCTTGAGGTTGCTACGGAGTTGAAACCCACCCAGGACCAAAGCTGAGATCCCTAGCCCAAAAATCAGCCACGCTAACCGCTGCTTGCGCTGTTTTTGCTCCGGATCACGTGGTTGCACGTCCCCGTTCGCTGGTTCGTTTTCCATGTTTCGGTATTTTGGTCTCGGCTAACTTTGCTAATTCACAGCAAGCTTTGGATAGACCAAAGTGTAGCAGAAAAATACGCTAATGTCAAAACATATTCTGGGGAGTACGTCAACCCAGCACCACTTTCGCCAGCTGGCGAAAGTGGTGCTGGGTCAACCCTCATTGTCATTGCGAGTCCCGCAGCAGCGGGACGAAGCAATCTCCCTGTTAACTCTAGCCTAGGCATAACCAAAACAAGATTGCCCCGCCTCCCGAAGTCTCGTACGGCGGGCAGGCGCGCTCCCGTAGCTCGCTCGCAATGACAGTTGGGGTGGTAGGTGAGGGTGTGGCGGCGAGTATAGTGAACGTGGTGTGGGTACGCGTTGTCTTCACCACGCACCCTCACCCATACTCGACGCACGAACCCAGACCACGTACCTATACCAGACCCGCCAACCCCCGCCACTGCTCCAGGGTTAATTCCTGGGCGCGGACCGTAGGTTTTAACCCCAGCGCAACAATATTTTCGACAATTTCGGGTCGTGATTTTCGCAAACCCGCGCTCAAGGCATTGCCTAGGGTCTTGCGGCGGCCGGCAAAGCCCATTTTTGCCAAATGAAAAATTGCCGAGCGGGTTTCGGCATCAAAAAGCGGTTTGGGGTGACGCTCCACGTGCAATATTGCCGATTCCACTTTTGGGGCGGGCCAAAAGGCTTCGGCCGGCACTACTGCACACACCATGGGCGTGCCAAACATTTGCACGCTTAGTGCGAGCAAGCTCATATCTCCTGGTTCGGCGGCGACCCGCTCGGCAACTTCGCGCTGCACCAGCACGGTCAGGCTTCGTGGGGCATCCGGCGTGTCGAGAAAGCGCTGCAGAAAATGCGAGGTAAGGTGGTACGGAAGGTTCGCTACTACTTTGTACGGTGCGGTCGCGCTGCTGAAGTGGCTGCGTAGTGCGGCTATCGGCGTGCGCATGACGTCGGCATGCACCAAGGTGACGTTGCTTAAACTTTTCGTGACTTCCCGAAGCAACGGCAGTAAGTGGTCGTCAATTTCCACCGCGACGACTTTGCCAGCGTGCGCTGCAAGCACTTGGGTGAGTACACCCGTGCCCGCCCCGACTTCGATGACATTATCATTTTTCGTAAGCTGGCTGGCCGCAATCATTTCTTCCAGCACGTCGGGTTCCAAAAGAAAATTCTGGCTTAACTTTTTATCGGGCCGGATGCAAAATTGCTGCAGCAAGTGCTGCAGCGTGCGAAAATCTGTCAGGTCGTATTGCTGGGTCATGTTTGCGGGCGGACGGTCATCGAAACAAAAAATAGAAAAGGGTAAAACCAGCACCTAGTATAAAGGCAACGGTGAAGGGTGGGTACACCAGTGCTAGGCCAGCTAAAAGCAAGCCAGCGAGTACTTTGCCAAAGGACAAACCCTGCTCAAGAAGTATCGAACGACCGATATCGTTTTTTTCTTGTAATGCGCGTTCATAAGCAACATCTGATGAGGTCACCCACGATATGTTCTGGCTAAGTTGCCCGGCTACAGCGCTACTAAAAACCGCGGGTACGGTATGTATCCATGGCCGGGTGAGCCAAGTCAGTAAGGCTAGGCCAGCCCCTGCGCGCAAGGTAAATCGCCATTTACCCCGATCAAAGTACTTGCCAATAATAAGGGTTACGAATGCAGTGAATAAAGTTGCCAAAGTCATTAATCCACCAAGGCGTTCGATTGTAACAAACGAAATTGAAAGGTAAATCGGCCATATGTAAACATGCAGAAGTGATTCACCGAAACCAAAGTATGACAGGGTAGTCCGTCGGTGCCAGTGGCTCCAGGGCAGCTTAAAAAGCTCACGATAACTCTGCGTCTCGCGAATAGGTGGCACCGGAGTAAACAGCAGGGGTAAACTTGCTATGAAAATAACCACTGCTCCAATAGTAAAAAGTGTCGTGTACCCGAAGGAGGTAATCACTAAGCCCCCAATGACTGGGCCAATAATGTACATGATGGACGAAAGCGCATATAATCCGGAAAATTCTCGACCTCGTTCTCCGGACTTGGAAGCACGGATAAAATCCGTATGAAAACCCGGCCAATAAAAAGTTTTCTGCAGAGCAAAAAAAATAGGCGCTACCCACATCATGAACGGTAAATTTGGAGTCAACATTAACGTTACATAGTACCCCACTAAAAATAGGGTGCTCAGTGCGATTGCCCTTGGTGGGCCAAAACGACCAACAAATTTTCCACCAAAAGGGATAAGAACGATATACAGCAGATATACGGTTACATAAAAAAAGGCTATCCGAGATACGGAATACCCTTGGCGATACAGAAATACCGGTTCGAATAGTATCATCATTGCCAGGGCAAATTCCTGTAAAGCTACAAAAATGTAAAGCGCGCCCAACGGACGACCTAGCGATTTATGTAAGTAGTGTGGAAAATGATCAATAAGTCGCATATTAAAAAAATATGTGCTGAATTCTATCTACCGCATGCTTATAAGGAGTACGGGAAATATGCTTGATGGCACGTTGTTCGGTTTCTTGGTAGGTACGGGGTAAAATGGTTACTACCGTTTGAGCCGCCCAGCCAAGACGCGTGGTTTTCCGTCGTCCATAGGGTTGCTTTGGCAGCAATAAGCCCAACCGGTAAAGGTCCCAAAGCGCAATCAAGTAAGCGCAAGGGTATTTCCCATGCATGCGTACATGTTCGTTAATAGAACGGCTTTCAGATGCCTGAAGGTCAGGCTGTAATAATTCGTGCAGATGTGGTAAATCCGACTCATGCATAACCACATCCGGGTTGAGACCTGCCATATTCAATCGCTGAACGTACGCATCTTCATCAAGGTTGGTATTTTTCGGATTGTACTCATCAACGAGTACCGTTAAAATGCAATTCGGTTGTCCAATACCGTTAACAAACTTTTTTGCCTCAAGGACGCCAAGCTCCTGATCACGACCGAATTGCTGATCTGCGTAAATATGAGCGTATTCAATATTATACTTTACCTGTTGCATAACTGACTATAGTGTTGGGTAAATATGCCCAGCCAAATTGGTGCGGAACGTTTTGAACATTAGCGATGTTTCGCTTTAGCAATTTTTCCCAGCTGCACGCGCACGCTGCCCTGCCGCAAGATAACCGGCGGCGTTACCGAAAGATCGACAATGGTGGAAGGCGGTTCTTCGGGAATTTCACCCGCATCCAGCACGAAGTCTGGCTGGATTGGCTGCTGCTCGAAGTGCCGCACCACTTCCTGCCCCACGTAAAAAACGCCGGCGCCCGAAAGATTCGCGCTGGTACAGGTAATGGGCCTACCCAGGCCGCTCACCAAAGTTTGGGCAATCGGCTGGTTTGCCTGGCGGATACCGAGCGTAGGCTTGCCAAGCGTGAGCGCGCTCGGCAGTGTATTGGTGTGCGGCAAAATGAGCGTGACTGGCCCTGGCCAGTAGCTCTTGATAAAGGTGTGCGCGGCATCACTTATCTGCACGTACTTCTTCGCCATAGTAATGCCGGTGACCAGCACCGGCAGGGCCTTCTGCGCGCGGTGCTTCATAACGAAGAGCTTGCCAATGGCTTCCTCGTTCGTTGCGTCAACAGCCAAGCCATATGCGGTATCGGTTGGGTACACCACCACGCCCCCGGCCATGAGCACCGCCAAAGCTTGCCGGATGAAAACCGGATTAGGTTTTTTCGCATTAATGGCAACAATTTGCATAGGCGGGTTACAAGGCGAGGTAGTGCTTGGCGGGTTGTGTGGTCAAATCCCAATCCACCGATTTGGTTTCAACGCCATACTTTTCGCGAAGAGCAAGCTCCACGTTCGCAATGGCATCTTGCAGGTGGAGGCCGGCGCGCTCGGCAACGGCCGTACTCACCGCCTGTAAAATCTGGTCGCGTCGTTCTGCCGATGCATAGCCCGTCGCGAGGTTGGCGCGCACCAGCAGCCAGATGAGATCGTACAGCATTTGCTCAACATCGGCGGTAACTACCAATGAGAGCGGCGCTGGCACACTTGTTCCATCGGCAATGAGGTAGATAGGTATCGTGTGCTGGGCCGCCGTCCAGGGAAAGCCGGTCACCTGCGGGATTGCGTCCAGGATAGGCCCGATCGCATCGTAGAATACCCGTTCGAATACTTCGCCTCGAAAAATGAGTTCCTGCCAGGCTTCTTTAAATGCCGCTGGGCCCCGGTACAGCCGCTCGGCGTAATCGTGGTTGTAGATGAGATCGGCCTGCGGGGTCATGCTCGTACTGTAGCAAGTCTGTCTATTTGCTGCGAGTGAGTTGTGCAAGTATCGTTTCAACAATACCCTCAATGTTGGTTTCAACCTCGTTACTCCACACACGTATCACCTTCCAATCTTGTGCCTGAAACCAGGCATCTCGTTCTGCATCGTATTTCTGTTGGCTTGGCATTGCGTGTCCTCCGCCATCTACTTCAATAATCAGGCGTTTACCGGGCGCAGCAAAGTCGGCAATGTATGGCCCCACTGGATATTGCCGAAAGAATTTTACGCCATTCAAGCGTTTTGCCCTAAGGTGTTGCCATAACTTGGTTTCAGAGGGTGTTTGACGTCTTCGTAAGGAACGAGCGCGTTGAGTAAAAATTGCGGCCATATAAACTCTTTTCTCCTCTCCCTCGTTCCCTCCCCTACACGAGGGGAGGGAGGTGATAGTAATGTCTTTACCGAATAGAGCTTCCTCCCTCTCCCCCTTGTGGGAGAGGGTTGGGGAGAGGGGTGGCAATGATTTACACCACGATACTCACCAACTTCCCTTTCACCACGATAATCTTCTTTGGGGTTTTGCCGTCCAGCCAGTGCTGAATTTTTTCAGACGCCAGAGCTTTGGCTTGCAGATCTTCCGCGCGGGTACCCGAAGCGACGGTGAACTTGTCGCGTACTTTTCCGTTAATTTGGACCACTACTTCCACATTTTCTGCCACGACTTTCGACGCATCGAAGCTTGGCCACTCCTGGTCGTGTACCTGATCTTTGTGGCCAAGCTGCACCCACAGCTCTTGCGCCAAGTGCGGGGCGAAAGGCGAGAGCAAGGTGATAAAAATTACAAACTCTTTCTTCGAAACAGACTCCCAAGTTGTAGCTGCGTTTACCCACTTCATAAAGTTGCTCACCGCTGTGTTCAAAGAGAACGATGCAATATCCTCGCCAATGTGTTTGACGAGTGCATGCGTCTCGCGATGCAAAGTATCACCAGGTGTTACCTTGTCTTGTAATTGCCATACCTTCTCGAGGAAACGCCGCACGCCCACAATCCCGCGCGTGCTCCAGGGCTTGGCGTCTTCCAGCGGCCCCATGAACATTTCGAACATGCGCAAGCTATCCGCACCGTACTCCCGCACAATGAGGTCGGGGGTAATAACATTGCCGCGACTCTTGCTCATCTTCTGGCCGTCTTCGGCGAGTATCAACCCTTGGTTAATGAGCTTGGTAAACGGTTCATCGGGCAGGCTCTTTGGCACTACTTCAATATCGTGCAAGAACTTGTAGATGAAACGGGCATACAGCAAGTGCAACACGGCGTGCTCGGCCCCGCCAATATAGGTGTCTACCGGTAACCAAGCTTTGAGTTTTTCCGGGTCGGCGAGTTGCTTAGCATTGTGCGGGTCGCAGTAGCGTAAGAAGTACCAGTTAGAACCCGCCCACTGCGGCATAGTGTTGGTCTCCCGTTTAGCTGGCCCGCCACATTTTGGACAGGTGGTGTTCACCCAACTCTTGATGCCGGCGAGCGGCGATTCTCCCGTGCCAGTGGGTTCGTACTTTTCTACATCGGGCAGAACGACTGGCAGTTGTTCCTCGGGAACACCAACGATTCCGTCTTTTGGGCAATGCACCATCGGAATCGGCTCGCCCCAGTAGCGTTGGCGGCTGAACACCCAGTCGCGGAGCTTGTAGTTGGTGGCGGCTTTACCGTTGCCGGTTTTTTCTAACCAACCGACAATGGCTTTGCGGAATTCTTGCGAGGTGAGGCCTTCATACGGTCCGTCGTACGTCCCCTCCCTCTCTCCCTCCCCCCCTTGCAAAGGGGGGGCAGCAGGGGGGGTAACCATAATGCCCTCGCCTGTCCAGCACTCACTCTCTATATCACTGCCAAGGTGCCCCCATGCACCGGGGCTTGCAACCGGTTCAAGTGCATTTCTGGGCATTACTTTTGGCGGTTCAATAACTTTCTTTACAGGTAGCTTAAATTTCTTCGCAAACGCGTGGTCACGCTCGTCGTGCGCAGGCACGGCCATAATGGCCCCCGTGCCGTAGCTGACCAGTACATAGTCCGCAATCCACACCGGGATTTTTTCATTGTTCACCGGGTTGATAGCGTAGGCACCGGTGAACACGCCGGTTTTTTCTTTGGCAAGCTCGGTGCGTTCCAAATCAGACTTCTGGCTCGCGTGCTTCTGGTACTTTTCTACGGCTTTCCGCTGCTCGTCAGTGGTGATTTGTGAAACAAGCGCGTGCTCGGGCGAGAGTACCATGTACGTCGCGCCGAAGAGCGTGTCGGGGCGGGTGGTGAAGACTTTAATATTGTCATTGCGAGGAGACCCGCTATTGCGGGACGACGACCTGCCCGCCGCACTCGCCTGGGCGAGGCAGGCGGGAGCAATCTTGTCTTTGCTATTAACAGCAGGATTACTCGCAATGACAAACTGAACCTCCGCCCCCTCACTCTTCCCAATCCAGTTGCGTTGTGATTGCTTGATGCTCTCTGGCCAGTCCAGCTGGTCGAGATCATTCAGCAAGCGCTCGATGTACTTGGCGTCGGTAATCTTCACCAGCCACTGACGAATATTCTTTTTCTCGACGACGGTGCCGCAGCGGTCGCATTTGCCGCCGACGACTTCTTCATTGGCCAAACCGGTCTTGTCTTTGGGGCACCAGTTGATTGGCGCTTCGGCTTCGTACGCCAAACCGTGCTCAAAGAGCTTAAGGAAAATCCACTGCGTCCACTTGTAGTATTCCGGATCGGTGGTGTTCACCTCCCGCGACCAGTCGTAACTAAAACCCAGGGACTGAATCTGACGTTTGAAATTGGCAATGTTCTTTTTGAGGGTGACGGTGGGGTGCGTACCGGTTTTGATGGCGTAGTTCTCGGCGGGCAAGCCAAAGGCATCCCAACCCATGGGGTGGAGCACTTGTTTGCCCTGCATCCGCAGGTACCGGCTGAAAATGTCGGACGCGGTGTAGCCCTCGGGATGGCCAACGTGCAGCCCGTCGCCCGAAGGGTACGGGAACATATCCAAAATGTATGCCTTAGCTTTGCCAGGCACAGCCGAAACAGTAAAAGCGCCCGAGCCGTACCAGATATCCTGCCACTTTTGCTCTACTTTTTTGTGGTCATAGTGCTCCTGGGCCATGGGCTGCAGAATACCACGATTTTGCCACTGGAGCAAGCTACTTTTTGGCTAAGGTTAGCCTAAAAAACTCCAAAACCGTTGACAGCAAGAGGCTTGGATGCTACCTTTGAGACTCGAAAAATCTCTTGGTACATGCCGGAGATTTTTTGCTATCTACCTCCTTACTGGTTGTGGCCCGGCCGATTTGCCCGTAGTGCCAGCCAACGCCCCGCGGAGGAACGAAAGTCACTTGTATTTCTACTCGGCTCACCCAACTCGCCATCCGCACAACCGTCTCGATACTTCGAGGCTTTGCCAAGCTCTTCGTCGGGCTGGGCCGAGTTCTCTGGTTTGTACTCTTACCGTTGCGCTGGATATTCCGGACGGTTATACCAGCAGTGGCGCGGCCACTCTACCGCGTGTACCGCTTGCTCCGCAGCGCACTCAATCGCATCCTCGCCCCGGCAAAAAACCGCTGGGCGTACTTTTTGCTGCATCGCAACACGGTCACCGGGGTTATTGCACTTATGGCGCTGCTCATTGCCTTTAACAACGTGCAAGCGCGCGACCAGCAGAGCGAGACCATTGGCCAGCAGAGCCTCTTTGCCACATTCTTCCCCACGGACTTGGCCGAGGATGTGGAAATTGTGGAAGGGGCAGTTGCGCCAATCAACCACGAGGACAAACTCGCGCTTACGCCCACCAGCCAGCAAGCCCGGCCAGCACCCGATACCACGACGGACCAGGCAAACACTGCCGAGCAGCAACTGGCGCTTGGCATTGGCGGGAATGGTGACGACCAGGAAGAAGATGTGCGTTTCTACATCGTCGAAGGGGGCGACACCTTGAGCAGCATTGCCGTGCAATTCGGCATCTCAACCGATACTATCCAGTGGGAAAATAACCTTTCGGATACCGACTTTATTAAACCCGGCCAAAAACTCACGATTTTGCCGGTAGACGGCGTCACGCACACTGTCAAAAAGGGCGATACAGTGGCATCGATAGCAAAAAAGTACAAAGCCGAGGATGAGAAAATTCTGGCCTACAATCGCTTAGCAAATGCCGAGGCACTCAACGAAGGGGAGGAACTTATAATTCCGGGTGGGGTTATCGAATCTGCTGCCCCACGCCAGGCGCCGCAGAACCCAACCTCGGCTACCCGACGTCTCGCGCTTTTCAATATTCCCCCGCCCGCGCGCAGCACCACGGGCAAACGAATGCAGTGGCCATCCTCGAGCCGCCGCATTAACCAGTATTTCAAGTTCCGCCACACCGGCATCGATATTGACGGCAACGTCGGCTCGCCGGTATATGCTGCCGACAGCGGCGTGGTGGAGAGCGTGACCTACGCCCGCTATGGCTACGGCTTCCACCTGGTTATTAACCACGGCGGCGGCCGCGAAACCCTGTACGCGCACAATGCAAAAATCTTCGTGCGCCCGGGCCAGTCGGTCAAACGCGGACAAAGCATTGCGGTCATTGGCCTCACTGGTCGAACGACTGGTGCGCACCTGCACTTCGAGGTTATCCAAAATGGCGCCAAGCGCAATCCGCTAAGCTACCTGTAGCAGCGGATGACAAATGGCCTTGAGCAAATCGCCTAGGGTAAAGGGCGAGGCATTTTCCATGCCCCATATGCTATAAGCTCTTGGCTAGGTCTTGCCCTGGCCCGGTAAAAACCGATGAATTTTTTTAATAATCTCGTCAATCGTCAAGTTAGACTTGATGAGGTAATCATTGGCCCCCAGTGACTTGCCTTTTTGCACGTCCGAATCTTGCCCCAGGTTCGAGAGCAGGACAATGGGTACTTGCGAAACGACATTATCACCCGACGCGCGCACTTGCTGCAAGACGTTGAACCCATCGAGGCCGGGCAAAATAACATCCAAAAGTACGATATCCGGTTTCACCGTTTGTATCTTGAGCAAGCCTTCGCGGCCGTCCACGGCCACGTGCACGTCGAAGCCCTCGCGTTTGAGTTTGGTGGTCATGAGTTCGCGGAGAAACTGATCGTCTTCCACCAGGAGTATCCGCACCCCGTTGGCATCTACCACGGACGGGTTGACCGCTGCAGACGGCGTGGGGGTTGGCGCGGCCGGGGCCTCGGGCAAGCGCAATACCTGTCGCACCTTGGTAACCACTTCTTCTGGCGTTATCTTGGCTTTGATAATGTAGTCCCGCGCGCCGAGGCTGGCGGCCTTGTCTATTTCTACGCCCTGGCCAGAATTAGAAATAATAATAATCGGCGGTAAAGGCTTATTCTCGGCTCGCAGGGCGGTGAGGACGTCATACCCATTGAGCACGGGCATGACAATATCGAGGAGGACGACATCGTGCTGCTGCGTGCGAAGTAATTCCAGGCCGGCCGCCCCGTCTGCCGCAGACCGGACGGTAAAGCCCTCGCTGGTGAACTTGCTCACCAGGACGTCGCGGAGAATTGTCTCGTCTTCGATAATGGCAATGCTATAGGGCATAGGGGGGTGTGGAAGTGGGTCGAACAGTTTGCAAGTTCAGTGGCGGCAGGCGTGTGGGTCGGTGGTACGCAACCCCGAGAAAGATTGTGAGTAAGCCGGCTATGGAGAAAAAATCACCCAGCACGGCAACAATTTCGGTACTCGTGCGGAAGGTAATGACCGCCGAGAATGCCAGGAACGTGCTCCCGATGCCGATGGTGTAGGCCCGCACTCGGACAATATGGTTAGCTTTTGCCCGTGCACCCTGCCATAGGAATAGAATGGCACCCGGAAGCAGAACGAGCAAGAACAAGGTGGCGGTATACAGCCCGGCACCTGCGCTGGGATTCCAGTTGGTAATACCGGTGCTGGTATCGACAATCGGTGCGGCCAGATCAACCAGGAGCAAAGCCACCGCCAGTGCTGCCAGGCAAAGGTACCCGGGGAAAAACCACCGGGTCACGCGTGGAAAGGTGTAGGCCAATACTACCCGTCCATAGAAAGCGTTAGCGAGTAAAAAGAATGCCACGCCAATGCCAAAGGCGTACCCTAAGAAGTCGGTATTCTGGCTATCGAAAATGCGGGGTACGGTAAGAAAAAAATACGCCGCCGTGAGGGCGCTATACGTGTAGAAGAAGTACCGGACCATTCGGCTGCCCGGATCTTGGTGCATGGCGCGTGCCAGCCGCATGGCTAGGTATACGCACACGCCAGCGTTGGCAAGGTCAACCAGGGTGGAAATGGGTAGGGCCATAGCTTAGTACTTCTGTAACATTTGATCGATCGATTCCTGACTGGTGGCTTGCTGCTTGCGATGCCCCACGAGTGGCAGACTAATAAAGAAGGTGGTGCCGTTGCCTTCGTGGCTTTCAAACCAGATGCGGCCATGGTGCTTCTGCACAATACTGTACGAAATAAAGAGCCCCAAGCCCGTGCCCTCGGTCTGCATGCGGATGACGTTATCGCCGCGAAAAAACTTGGAAAAGACGTGCGTCTGCTGGTGCACGGGTATACCCACGCCCGTATCCTGAATGCTCAAAATCATTTCATCGTGTTCGGCCCTTACACGGAGCGAAATGGTGCCGCTGACCGGGGTGTACTTTAAAGCGTTATCGAGAAGATTCTGTATGGCCAGGTGCATTTTCTGCGCATCGATACGCACAATCGGTAGGGGTTGCTTGCCGGCGTCGTACAGAATTTTTATGCGCTTCTCTTCGGCCGTATGCTGCACTTCGTCAATGAGCTCATGGAGAATCGGGTCGAGCGGCTCCTCAACAAAAGTATACGAAAAACGATTCTCCTCTATACGCGAGACGTCAAGGAGATCGTTGATGAGCGTAATCATGCGCTCGTTGCTCTGGTAGCCCTTCGAAACCATGTCGGCCTGCTGCTTGTTGAGCGGGCCGGCATCTTCATCCATGAGCATTTTTAAAGACCACTTCACGGCCGACAGCGGCGTGCGTAGCTGGTGGCTGGCAACCGAAATGAATTCCGTTTTTAACTGGTCGAGTTCTTTCAGGTGCTGGTTTGCCGTCTGAAAAGCTTTGTTCGCGTTTACTAAATCCTCGTTGGTTTTGGCGAGCTGGGCTTCGACCGCCTGCAAACTGCGCACGACGTAGCCCGAGCGGTAGGTAGAAACGAGCATGAGCGTGACCAGGGTAACCCCGGTGGCGGCAATGAACGCAAAATTCTTGTGCAAATCTGGCGCAACATCAAAAGGCGCGTAATGGTTGAATATCCCCTGCTGCTCCAGGACGAAGAGAAAGGCAAACATGCCCGTGCCAATGAAGAAGTTTATTGGCCCGGCCCACTTCGAGAACTGCACGTTTGTGCCGACAATTTGCAGCAGGTACAGGGGCAGGAACACGCTAGTAATGCCGCCCGTGAAATGGACAATGGTGGTAATAACCGCCATGTCGATAACAATGCCCAGGTAGGGGAAGATATTGCTAATCTTCGGGCGGCTGTACAAAAAGCTGAACGCCAGGTTGAACCCCAGGGCCATAGCCACCGAGAAGAGTATGCCCGGCAAGAAAAAGTCTGCGCCAAATTGCGTCCCGGCCCACGAGAGGAGGACGACGATGAAGATGACCAGGTAGCGAATGATGACCGACCACTGCAAGCGCTTTCGGCGTTCCTGCTCTTCGAGCGCCAGCAAATCTTCAGGACGCATAGTGTTACTTTCTATTTTTGATATCTATATTCTAGCACATTTTTTCGGTTCTGTCAAAACTACCCTTGACTCCGGTACTGCAACGCTTCGGCAACGTGCGCGAGCAGAATGCCTTCGCTCCCGGCCAAATCCGCAATGGTACGGCTCACTTTAAGCACGCGCACGTACCCGCGGGCCGAGAGGTGCAGCTGGTCGACGGCTTGGCGCAGCAGCGCCTGGCTGGCGGCATCTACCTGGCAGTATTTGGTGAGCAGTGCCTGCGACATGTGCGCATTGGTACGATTGTGGTGCTGTGCAAAACGCTGCTCTTGCGTCGCCCGCGCTTGCACCACCCGGTCGCGTATGCTCGCAGAATTTTCTGCCAGCTTTCCATCCAGCCGCAGGGTGGCAAAATCCTGACGCGGCACTTGGATGTGGAGGTCAATACGATCCAGTAATGGCCCGGACACCCGACGCTGGTAGCGGAGCAACTGGGCCGGGCTGCAGGCGCAGGCGCGCTTGGGATCGTTACGGTATCCGCACGGGCACGGGTTCTGGCTGGCCACCAGCATGCACTGTGCCGGAAAGCGCAAACTCTGCGCCGCCCGGGCCACGGTAACCATGCCGTCCTCCAGGGGTTGGCGCAGCGCTTCCAGGGCTTGGCGCGGGAATTCTGGCAGTTCATCCAGGTAGAGCACGCCGTAGTGGGCCAGCGACACTTCGCCGGGTTTGGGTATAGAGCCCCCGCCGACGAGCGCCGCCGTAGACGTGGTGTGGTGCGGCGTGCGAAACGGCCGCCGCAACTGCAGCGGGGTTTCCGAATGGAGTGTGCCGCCAACGCTATGAATTGCCGTTACCTCCAAAGCTTCTGCATACGAGAGCGGCGGCAGGATGGAAGGCATGCTGCGGGCCAGTAGCGTTTTACCCGAACCCGGCGGGCCAACCAGCAGGACGTTGTGCCCGCCGGCCGCGGCAATTTCCATTGCGCGCTTGGCCTGCTGCTGGCCGCGCACCAGTGCAAAGTCGCTATCATCCTGCTGGGCGATGGCCGGTTGTGCAGCCGTGACAGCCTCGAGCGCGTGCGTTGCGGTAAGGTGTTGCACCAGCTGCTGCAGGGTCTGCGGGGCAAAGACCGTAAGCCCTTCCACCAGCGCGGCTTCGGGGCCATTCGCGGCCGGGACAATGGCAGTGCGGGAAGGCTGCTCTACAGCCGCCCGCGCCATTGGCAAGGCGCCGCGGACTGGACGGAGGGAGCCATCCAAACCTAGCTCGCCAATAAAGGTGAGTCCGGCACAGGGTTCGGCCGGCAGCTGGTGGGTTTGCACGAGCAGGGCAAGCGCAATGGGCAAATCGAAACCCGGCCCGGCTTTTTTTAAATCTGCGGGCGCAAGGTTTACGGTAACGTGGCCGCGCGGAAACGAGAAACCCGCGGCGCGAATGGCCGAACGCACGCGCTCGCGCGATTCTTGCACGGCCGTATCGGGCAAACCCACCACGAGAAATTTCGGCAAACCAAACTGGCTGTCAGCTTCTACAGAAACGGCACAGCCCTCCACGCCCAGCGTGGTGGCGGACAAAATTGTTGCAGACATGGGAACGTGGACGAATGCACGCGGTCTCCCCGCCTGCCTTCGCCTAGTGCTAGGCAGTGGCGGGCAGGAAAGCGCGGGCAAACGCCGATTGTGGTCATCCTGCTTACTGCGGGATTTCCGGACGAGTGCGCCCTTTGGGCACAAACGAGAGAATGAGCACGACCGTTCCAAGGGTTATCAGCCAATCGCCGAGGTTGGCCGTCGTGGGCCAGAAGTCGAACTTGAGGAAATCGCGAACGTAGCCGAACTCCAGACGGTCGAGGAGATTTGACGCTGCCCCGCAAATAATGGCCAGTGCCGACACCCAGCGGGCGGTAGCACCGGTACGATACGCACCCCAGGCAATAGCTGTCACCACCAGTAGCAGCAGGGCAATGAGAAAAAGGGTGAACGGCCCGGGGAGGCCGATGCCAAATGCAATGCCCGTGTTCGTGGTGGGCGCGCTCTGCAGTAATCCTGGAATAATAGTCTGGGGCGCATGGGCAAAAGCCAGCGTGCGGGTAATGCGATCCGCAACGAAGAGGGCCAGGGTGCCCCCGGTCCACAGCCAGAATACTCGGCGGAACATCTTAGGCTTGCGCCCGCGCTTTCTTCACGCAGTCGATGCAGGTGGTTGCCGACGGGACGAGCTCTAGGCGTTTAGCCTCAATGGGCTTGCCGCAAGTCTGGCAAATACCGTAGGTACCGTCAGCCACGTGCTTCAATGCACTCTGCACTTGGCTTATCGACTGCTCCAGATTTTTCTCCATGGACAGCTTATCCTGGAAATCCGAAACTTCAGCGGCGTTCTCCTCATCCTTGCTCCCGTACTCGTCCCACAAGGCTTTCCCCTTGTCGACGATCATCCCCAGGCGGGATGTGAGACGGTCGTACTCTTTCAAGAGCCGATTCTTCACATCGCCCAGGAAGGCGAGGCGTCCGCGGGTAGGTTGAGGGGTTGGCTGGGCCATACGAAAAATCCAAATAGCTTGGACACTTGGACGTGCTCAATCTCTTGTCGCTAGCACTATAGCAGGCCCCTTTCGAGCAGGCAAGGACGGCCTTTACAGCTTCGGGCCAAAGCTGGCTGCCAGCACGCCGGCGAAAACGGCAAAAACCGCCAACCAGCTGACGGCGATGCGAATACTCTGCTGCGGGGTGCGGACAGTCTGCATAGTTTTTACTTTTTCTTTTATTTTCTATATGCAGTATAGCGCATTTGCACAAAAAATGCAAGCGCAAACGTGTTCTGGATTGTCTACTTCCGTTGTTTCTTGCGTTTTATCTTCTTCACCTGCCGGTCGACCAAATCGTCTATGCGCTTGCGCACTTGGGTAATATCTTTTCGAATTTGCTCGTGGGTGGCGGCTTGCATGGACCGTTCGGTGACGCTCGACCGGATAGCGCCAACAATATCTTTCTCCAAGCTCGACTGCAGCCGGTCAATTTCCTGGTTTATCTGGTCTTCGGCGGTAGTAAGATCAAAACTCTCGGCGCGCTGCCAGTGCCGAAAGCGCTCGTACAGAATGAGGAGCATAGCCAGCAATAGCAGAATGATGACCAGCAAAAAAATGACCAGGCTCACCGAAGGTACCAGAAAGCCAAAAAGCTGCACGGTAGTGCCCAACGTGTGCATGGTAGCCGGAACCGACGGTGGGCTTTCAATGCCCTGGCGGTTGATGGCTATCGCCGTAAGGGTGTGGTCGCCCGGCGCGAGGAATGGTTTAAAGGTGTAGCGCCACAGCGTGTGGCCATCGGGAATCGTTATCCGAGGTGCCGAATCAATGCGGTAGGTGTCGCTGCGAAAACGCGCACTCTCTTTCCCGTCAATGAGGAGAATAATGGTATCGCCCTGCAGGGTAAGGCCCTCAACCGGCAATTCTGCAAAAAGCGTGAGTTTCTTCGGCACGGAGGTCAGGCGGGGGGCCGGACTGCCTTCGACATTGAACTGGCCAATTGCTTCGCGAATGTTCCCGGCGGCATCAATGGCCCGCAGGGTAAACTGGTGTATGCCCGACTTCTGCGTTTCCATGACGTGCGGGCTGGTGACGTTGGTAAACTCCTGCGTGTCGAGTGCGAGCATGTACCGCGCCACGCCACTGCCGCTATCCGTTGCTTCAAAAACCAGGCGGTAGGTGGGCGTGCTCGCATCCGGTACGGCATTCACCTGCGGGGTAAAACTTTCGGGCGGCTTGGTATCCACGCGTATGCGCAGGTGTGCGGCACTCGACCAGCCGGCACTGTACTTGGCCCGCAAGTGGAAGTACCACACGCCATCCGCCACGTCGTCGTATTGCCGCGTGCCGCTATTTTCCTCTAGGTTTTCATCGGGTACGGTGCTGGCATTCTGGTCGAGCAGGTAGCTCACGCCCTGTATACCGGTTGGCTTTGTCCAAGTGAAAACACTATCGTTGAGGTTGTACCAAACACTCGCATCGGGGTGCGTCGAAGACCGAACAACGGGTGTCGGCGTGCCCGGCGTGGGGGTGGGCGGCGGTACGGTGGGTTCCGCGGCTTGGGCTGCACCAATGCTCAAGGTCACGCTGCCATAGGCGGTAAGAATGTTCGTGCCCAAACCGTCGTTGGCCAAAATCGTGCCCGAGGCATAGGTGAGGGCGGCTTTGCCCTCGGCCTTGGCTTTAAAGGTTATGGTAATAATGCTGCGGCCCGTGCCTTTGTACCCCGGGGAGGGTAAGCCGCCACCAAACGTCACCGTGCCGTTGCTATTTGAGTACGCCGGCTCGGTAGTCCAGTACGAGAAGAGACTCCCCTTACTCACGCTGGTTACCTGCAGCTTGTCCGCCGGGAAACTCACCTTGCCCTGGCTGGCATTCATGGCTTGGTCGTTGCTGCGCGCGATAACCGAAACCGTCGTGGTCTTGCCAACGGTAAGGTTCGTTGCTGCAGCCGACAGGCCAAGGGTTGCAGCACTCGCACTTTGCCCGAACCAGAACGCAAAACCGAAAGTGAGGAGCGCGACCAAGGCTACACGGAAGGGGCGTGGCATGGCTACTTCGGGGGTGGCTGCGGGCCAGAATCCTGCTGGTGCCGGGCCTCGGCGGCAATCGAGGCTTCGAACTCGCGGGCAACTTGAATAGTCTTGGCCAATTCGGATTCTTTGGCGAGAGTTGCGCGTTCGAGCTTTACCATATCGTGGATAACATCCACCGGCCGGCGGCGCCAGCGCAAAATGAGCCACACCGCTAGCACGAGCGCGAGCACGCCCAAGCTAATGATGGCAATATTCGTAATGTAGGTGTTCCGCAACAACGGGTTGCGCTTAATAACCGGCTCGGTTTCGGGGGCGTGGACGGTAAAGAGAATTTTCCCGTCTGTCGAATTTCCGGCCTGGTCAAAGGCGCGAACAATGACTTCGTACTCACCCACCGAGACTTCGGGCAAACGCACCGGGCTGGTCTGCTCCACGAAAAACGGCGTGGTTTGGTTTGGATCTTTTAGGGCTTGCGTTTGCATTTCGTAGTGCTCGATGCCAGACATGGCGTCGGTGGTAAGAAACTTTAACTCGGGACGCTTGCCCGGCTCCGGATTTTGCGGGTCTATGCTGGGTGTAAAGCCGGCCGGGGCCACGCTATCAATAAGCACCGGGTAGTGGCTGGTGCCGCCCCAACTAGTCACTTTGGCGCGCACATGGAAGTACCAGCGGCCGTCTTTATCGGCTGACACCTCGGCGGTGCGATTGACCGTCGCATCCGCGCGTTCGGGCGGGGTGGTGCGCGGGTTCTGGTCGAAAACGTAACTATAGCCAGTGGCATTGATAATGGCTTCCCACGCAAATTGGGCCGACCGGTTCTGGTACCAGGCGTTCTGGTCGGGATGGGAGGCAGACGAAACAATCGGCCCTTCGGGTGCGGCCAAGCTCAACGTATACGTGGCGTCGCCACGGGAAGTGAGGATATCTGTCCCCTGCCCGTCATTGAGAAGAATTTGTGAAGTGCTCTGAAAAGAGAGCTTCGCCGACCCAGCTGACGTGGCCCGAAAGGTGATCGTACTAATAATCCCGGCATCGGTTTTAATACCCGGGTTCGGTAACCCGCCCTGGAACGATATCGTGCCCGCGGTGTTGGAGTACGCCGGCTGGTTAACCCAAATGGAAATAAAAGAGGTGCCCGCGCTCGGGTTGACCACTTGCATGCGGTTAGCCGGGAATTTTATATCAACTTTGGCGGCATTAATAGACTTGCCGCCGGTATTGAGCATGATGGATACGTTGAACGTACTCCCAACGGTAAAACTCCCGCTTGCCGGACCAAAGAGCAAACTTGCGCCTTCGAGGGCACGGCTCGGTGCGGGAGCGACGCTGGCAACCAGAACCGCGAGCGCGAGACCAAAGAAAAATCTTGGTATGTGATGTTTAACCTCCATACAGCCTAGTATAGCGCGTTTTTTCAGGGTCTACCTGCGCCGACGGACTATGTATACCGCCATCCCCGAACTCACCACCAGGATGCCGCCAATAATGAGAATGAGCAGGTGCGACGAGCGATCGGGCGCGAGACCAGAGCCGGCCAGGGTGACCGCCCGGGCATTGCCCGCCGCATCATAGGCTGTGACGACAATGGCCGCGCGCTGCTTCTGGTCGAGCAAGGTATAGGGGCTTGCAGCATTATCTGCAACCACGCTGCCTTCCTGCACGGTGTAACGGACAATATCCGAGGTTTCGTCCGTCGTTTGGAATACGAGCGCGAGCTTTCCCGGTATGACATCGCGGGTAAGCACCGGGGTAAACCCTTCGGGCATAACCGTGTCTACGAGTACGCGGCGAATGGCAACGGTCCGCCAGGCATCACCGGGCAATTTTTCGCGAAGAATAAAGTAGTGCGCCCCATCCTGCACGTCGGTGAATGTTGCTTCGGCCATCGCCGTGCCAAAGCGCTCATCCGGCAGGGCAGCGGGTTCGTCTGCCAGGAGGAAGGCGTAGAGCGCGTCTTTGGTGGGTGTCCAGGCCAGGGCCACGTTGCCGGCGTTGTACCAAGCATTCTCTTGCGGGTGGGTGCTCGAAACCAAACTTATGCTGCTATCGTTTACGCCCACGGTTACCGTGCTGGTTTCCGCCCGCAGCGGCGTGGCCGTGCCGAGGCCGTCGTTCAACCGCACGCTCGAAAGCACCGTATCCACGCCAATAGTCGTGGCGCCGAGCACCTTGGGCCGGAACACCAGCGAGAGGACGCGGCCGTTAATAACGTAGCTGCCGTTGGGCACGCCGCCGACGAAAGACACCACGCCCGCAACCGCGTCGACCTTTGGCCCTTCGGCCCAGAGCGTCAGGAACGAACCGGCTTTCGACACGTCAACAACTTCGAGGGCGGTTGGATCGTACGTGATCTTGCCTTCCACGGCGTTCACCACTTGCGTTTCGCTGTTGAGCCGCACCTCCACAACCGCCAGCTGGTCTTGGGCCGCGTTTACCTTTGCCGGAATAACGGAAAGTACTGCCGCCGTAGCACGGTGCTGTGCCAGCGTGAACGCGAGTATGGCGAGGGCAAAAATGGAAAATAATCGGTTGCGCATAGGTGTATGGGTTACTTCTGGCCAGTCCAGAAGTACAGCATAACGCTGAAATCAATAATATTCACGGTGGTGTCATGATTTATGTCTGCCCGGGCATTGGCAGGATTTTTTTGCAGCCAGTAGAAAAGCAGGATGCTGAAGTCAATAATATCCACATTCCCATCCTTGTTAATATCCGCATCAATGTACCCGGCATCCGGGTTCGTGATGCTCGCCACCGTAAATGCCACGCTGTTGCTGAACTCCGAAATGAGCCCTTCCGGGTCTTCGGCTTTGGACCGAGCCACGTGATCACCCGCCTTCAGGTCATCGGCAAAGAGCTGCTTGGTCCAGAGCCCGTCCGTGCCGGCTTTGGTGGTGTATTCCCGCTCGGTATCGGAAGCGACAAAAACGTGAACGTTGCTACTCGGGCTGGTAGCGCCAAACACCGTCACGGTTTCGCCAAAGGTGAGCGTCGTACGGTCGGCCACAATCGTCGGTCCCAAAAAAATCCCGGTTATCGTCACGGTCGTGCCGGTGGTAAGCGTTACCGTGAAGCTCGAAGTCGGGCTCTGGCGGCTCTGGCCATCCGTGGCAAAAATCCCAAAGGTGTACGTGCCGGCAGTCAGGCTCCCCACGGTAATATCAAAGCGCGCCTGCGGGTCGGCCGGTACTTGCACTGTGGTCACGCCGTCTTTTTGAATGGTGACGGTAGACGACGGGTAGGCTATACCTTTAAAAATAACCGCGGTGGGCGGTGGTTCGGGCGGGATGGGACTCGGCACAGTTGCGGTTACCGAAATGTCTATGGCCTGCGCCGGCACCGCGGCAAGCAAAACAAAAATTGCCGCCAGGATTGCCAGTGTCCGGTACCAGCGGCCGGTACGCATGCACTTGCTAAACTATCCCCTTCGGCGGATTTTGGTTCTTCCCAGCCTGGGCTTTAGAAATAACCCACTTATTGTACCGCTTGATGAGGATGATGAGCAGCACCAGTAAAATGACGAAGCCTAGGCCCCACGCCAGCAGGACGTGCCAGGGGAACACCATAAACGTCGTGGTTGCCGTGGTCGCAACGCCGCCCGATTGTCCTGCGGTGAGCGCGAGGGTGGCCGTGTACTTGCCGAAGCCAAAGTTTGCCCGTTCGTTACTGTATTCTTCCCAGAACTTGGCCCAGGCATTACTGGCCGTTGCTAGTACTGTACCTTTCTCCCACGTTACATCGTAGCTGCGGGAAGACTTTGGCAAGGTCGAACGTTTCGTGGGGTTTACGGCAAGCGTAGCAGCGACTTTCTTGCCCATGCCCGTAATCGTCACGTTACCAGACGGTTTCAAGTGAATGTTCCCAGTGTTCTGGTAGTCAATGGTAAAGCTCACCGGCATGCGGTTCGTCCGAGATACGGTAGTGAATGTGGAAATTGCGGCAGACTCCACAACATCACCTTCAATACGTACCAGCAATAACGTACCAATGCCTTGCGTAATAGCAACTTGCGGCTTGTCTGTACCCGTGGTCGGCGGCTTGGAAGAGAAAGCAACAATACCATAGTGCCCGCCCGGGGCGGCATCGGCCGGCACATTCACGGTGATGGTTACTTCTTTTCGCCCTTGCGGTTCCAGAATTATTGGTGCGGGATCCAGCTTTACCCAGGTGGCGATATCTTCTTTAGGTACTGTAAAATCATAAACCGGTATGCCTTCTTCCGACCCAGAAGTGAAGGTAGTGGCGTCTAAGAATAGCTCTTGCTTGGTCGCGCCTTCGTTGTAGAGCTTGACGACAAACTCGGCCTGGTTGCCAGGTTGAACGGTGAACTCGATGGAGGGCGGGCTAATGGTGAGCGCCTTTGCGGGCAACGCCCCGCTCAAGAGGCCAACAATGCCGAATGCAGCGGCGAGGATTCCAGAGAAAATGAATTTATTTTGCTTTCTAGCCATAGGTTTGTCTAGTCAAAACTACCCCCATACTATAGCACATTCTTGGTTGGTTCCCTATCGTGACGAAGGACAAATACCTGGAGTGCCCATTATGAGGCCTTCAGGCAATGTCCATAATATTCACGCCAAGTACGTTAAAAAGTACCGGTGGCGATGTAGGTAATTGTTGTAGTGTATGCACCAGCACCAGTCGACCCAACAATGTTTGCCAATGCGCTCACGGTTAATGTTTCCGTATTCGTAGCAACGGCTTCAGAAATGAGCGTGGTTGTCGTGCTGGCCACGTAATTGAAACTCGCGGTGGCATCTCTTTCGTATCCACTTGTGGGAGTTGAATCACCGTCTGTGCTAACACTAATACCAAAGGTGGCGGTAGTACCGGGTGCGCCATCACTATCATTGGTTGTGCTGTTATTCGGAATCGTGCTTGGACCGCCTAGTGATGCACCATTGTAAGTCACGGCCCAACCAGACGCAGCGTTTGTCGCAACCGTCATTGTGTGGGCTGCATCAGGAATGGTCGTACCATTTGGGGCAGCAGATCCGGTTGTTCCAGTCGCCCAACGGGCATTTGCTGTGGTTAGTGTACCGAATCCAATTGTATTATCATCAACGGTAAAAGTAATCGAGGGGTCAACTGTGGCCGTCACTGCAACCTGTTCATCAGTGATAATTGAGATTGAACCTGACCCGCTATCATCGGTTGCACCCAGTTCAGTGGTAATGTCCACATCATAGTTGCCGGCAGTACCGTTTGTTATTGTGCTGGTTGACCCACCCCCACCCGAGGTCGCACCATCACCGGCAATAAGTTTTACGCAACGGCCAGCGGTAACTTCGCCACTTGTTGCATCGGTCGGGGCCGTAAGGGTAATAGCCTGGCCCGTTACATCAACACCCCAGGTCGCAGCAGCTGCGGTCAGTGACAGGGTTTTATCCACGTAGGTTAATCCACCATTGAGACACGTACCGTTTGCAGTCGAAACCTCAAAGTCAAAGTTGACGGCAGCTTCGGCAGCCAAAACTACACCAGAATCAAAGGTGTAGGTAATCGTATCGGTAGATGCATCTACGCCAGTTGGAATCGTATGGTAAATGTTGACGCTCGTGGCAGCGATACTGGCCTTAACACGCTTTTGCTCCCATGAAATCTGCCCTAGGGTAGCGGCCTGTGCTGGATTAATAGGCGTAAGAAAAGCCAGCAAGGCAAATATTGCAACAACGGCTACGGCTTTGCGAGCCGGTCCATGCTTGGTCAGCAATGCGATGATGGTTTTCATAGCCATTCGGGGCTAAAGTAAGGGTTTTTATTACGACTGAAAATAGTATAGCACGGATTACGAAAAAAGGCAAACCTAGGCTACGCCCCTCTCTCGCCCTTCCTGCCCGCCATTGCTAACGCTCAGGCGTTGCAGGCGGGCGGGCACCTGGGCGCTCCCGATGGGTCGCACCCGCCTACGGCTCCCCCCAAGGTGGGAGAGTGATGAAAAGTGTTAACCCCCCCTCTCCCTCGGGAGAGGTACGGGTGAGGGGATGACGAGTGTGGCTCTGTCACACCTCCCCTTAGTCCCCTCCTTCGTAAGGAGGGGATAATTTCTAAGCATCCTCCCCTGCGAGTGGAGAGGATGTTCTAAGGTCTCCCTCTCCGCTTGGGGAGAGGGACCAAGGGAGAGGGGTTCAAAGAAAAATATCCCCTCCTCTCGGAGGAGGGGTGGCCAAAGGCCGGGGTGGTATTATTTTCTAGAACGTCCCCGTGACAATGTACGTCACGGCGGTGCTGTACGCGCCAGGCAGCGTGGTTGCAGCAATGTTGCAAATGTAATACACGCTGGCCGTTTCGGTGGTGGGCGTGGCCGTGGCTTTAGAAAGCAGCGGCGTGGTTGTACTCGGTACAAACGAGTAGTTGTTGCTGGCTTGCTGGTTGGCCGACGGGATAGTGCCGCTGCCGTTTGTGGTAATCGCCAGGGCAAATTGCTTGCTGTTGGGCGTACCATCGGCATCGCCGGTGAACGTGGCCGCGGTAATCGTTTCTGGGCCGACCAGGTTAGCGCCATTGTAGCTAAGGGCGTAGCCTTCAAATGCGCTGGTGGTAATAGCTAGGGTGTGGGCGGCCACGGCGCTAGCCGAACCCGTTGCCCCGGCATTGGCCCAGGTGGCGGCCGTGGAAGAGAGCGTACCAAACCCGACTGCCACATCGTTAATAACAAAGGTGAGGGTGTGGATATTCCAGCAGTCGTTGCCGCCAATGTCGTGGCTCGTGCCGTCGCTGGCGTCAATGTCTGGAGCTTGGCCGCAGGCGTTAGAGTCTTTTACTTCTGTATACGTTACCGCCCGCGTACCCGCCACGTTCACATTCCACTGCGTGCCGCCGGTGGAACTGCGCAAAGCCACGCGCGTACCAGTGGCTTGGCCATTGAGGGTAAGATTTTGCAACGTGTACGTGCCACCGGCCAAGAAGCGCAGCTTGGTACTGGCCGTGCTGGCGTTAAAGGTGCTGGCTGTATCCAGTGCTGCAGCAAAGATGACGGACGGTGAAGTCACCGGATCCGATCCCGAAGCATTGGTAATGATGAGGTTGTTAAACCGGTCATTGGCGCCCGTGAGTTGGCCATCTACGGTCTGCTGGCTGCCGCCATCCAGCGTGACTGTGCCACTGCCGTCGGTGAAGTCGCCGTTGTTGGTCCAGTTACCCGCGACGTTGAATGCCGCCGTGGATGAAGCCTGCAGTGTCGTGCCAGCGCCAATCGTCACGGCGCCGTTGACGTCTATAATCCGATCGTTGGTTTCGTTATCAACTATCAAGGACGTGCCGCCATTAGTGGTAGACAGCGTATTTGCCACAATGGTTTGGCCAGTACCCGTGGCATTGAACGTGATTGTGGGCGTGCCGGATGAGGCCGTGAACGTAAGGTTGTAGAACGTCCAGTTGGTACCCACGGCCACGTTGGTGCCAAAGCTCTTGCTGGCACTCACACTCTGCGTGAAAGTATTGGTGCCAGCACTGTTCATGGTAATGGTGCCGCAGGTGGTAAGGCACTGCACGTTGCCATTCACCGTGACATTGGCTGTGCCGGCAGCCGTATTAAACGTACCCGCAGTCATAATGAGGTCATTCGTTACCGTCAGGGTATTCGTCAGTGGCGACCACGCCCCGCCCGAACCGTTGAACGTAACGTTGTAAAAATTCGATGCGCCATTATTTATGGTGTGGCCCGTGTCGGTTGCCGTGAACGTGGCGGTGGAGGTGTCGTACGTAAAAGTGTTGCTGTTCAACCAGTTGCCCCCAACGCTGATGGCATTTGC
The DNA here is from genome assembly GCA_038065015.1 of Patescibacteria group bacterium. Classification (GTDB taxonomy): domain Bacteria; phylum Patescibacteriota; class Patescibacteriia; order PEXW01; family PEXW01; genus CAIPSZ01. The sequence continues at coordinate 47,898 of JBBTRU010000001.1, forward strand.
GTCGGCGGTCCAAACGCCCACGTTTTCCACGTGGTTTGTGGTTACGTCAGCGCCACCGGCTGATGCCGGACGGAACGTATCGCCAGACGCAACGTAGAGCTCTTCCTGCGAAGACTGTACTTCTGTATCAACGGTGAGGTCGTTGCCCGCGCTGACTTCCCAGAAAACGTCGTCATCGCCGCTGGCAACCGAGTTGTCATATTGGCCAATGTCCGCATTGGTAAGCGTCTGGTCGTCCACGCTGCCAATGGTGAAGTGTTCTTTGAAAAGTGTCACGCCGGTTATATCGCCCGTGCCGTCATACTTGGCCACTGCCCCGGCCCGGTCGGCCATGGTGGCCGCCGCGTCTATCCATATGGTTACAATCTGTCCAGAGGTTACCGACACGCCAGAGATATCCCAGGTGCCGGCAATGCTGGTATCTTCCTGGGCTTGGACAGACCCGTTGACCGCAACTTTCACAGTGCCAACGTCGGTGCAGTCCGTGCTTTGGTCATAGGCGTCGCACGTGCCAGAAATAGTTATACCGCAGGTGGCACCGGCGCTCACGCTCCAGTTGGTGTTGCCGCCGCCGGTTTCGGTGGAAAAAGTGGCACAGAACGCGGCACCGGTATTATTAGAATCCGATACCTGCACGTACGTGACCGCTGCCGCCGTGGGATTGATAGTCCACTGGGTTGGCGAGCTGGATGACTCGAGGGTAATTTTCTTCCCCGAGAATCCAGTAATCGTCCACGTACCCGACACGGTCTGGGTGGTACTGGCAGTGAAGCGGAGGGTGCGGCCGGCCGCATTCGCCGACGTGGACGCGTTGAAATTATTGAAGGTTGTGCTGCCCGAAAGCAGTTGCGTCGAAGCATCGGCACCGTCGAAGGTGACGGTTCCGCTGCGGGCAGTGAACCCGCCAGAGTTTGCCCAGTTCCCGGCCACGTCAAGGTTGTAGTTTGAGCCCGACTTCGCGTCGAGGGTTGCGCTGGCGCCAATGGTCACGTTGCCGCCGACCCCATTTGAACCCGTCAGATCGCCCGAGAGGTCATAGGTTTCCGCGCCAGCCACCTCCAAATTGTTGTACGTCGTGGTGGCGACGTTCACATTCCCCCCGGAATTCGTTGCTGTGTATTTCACCGTGGAATTGCTATTGGGCGTAAGCGTACCAGTCACCGTGAATACAGTAGCCGTCGCTCCGGCCTTCGCCAGCATCAATGTGTAGCCACTGCTCGCCAGGTCCAGGGTATCGCCAGTCTGAATGTCTGCACTATCCCCAGTCATACTGGATGCGAGTGTCACTTTATCATTAGCGCCCACACCGCTGGTTTTGTTGAAGACGACGGTGCCAATATTCTGCGGAGTGCCGGTGCTATCGGTGTAGGTCGCGGCCGTGGTGCCATCGAAGGTCCAGGTGCCGGTCCCTTTCATCACACTACCGGCTGACGCAATGGAAACATTCTTCGCAACATTCACATTCGGGTCGTTCGTATCAATATCCAGCGCCCCGTCGGTGAGTGTGAGGTTGCCAGCCACAATCAAATTGCCAGAGATAATACAATCATCGTTGCTTGTGCCGGCATTCTTACATTCGAAGTTATAGAAAGTCTGGCCGTTGGTAATTATAGTCTCGTGGGCATTCGTGGCGGCCGTGCTATTCATGAACACCGTCGAGTTCGTGTACGCCGTAAGCGTACCCGACATGGTCCAGTTGCCGCCCACGTCCATAATGGTGCCGTCACCTTCGTTACTCCCGCCGCTGTCCGTTAGGTCGAGCGTACAGGTACCCTGGCAATCTACGTGGTGGGTTACCGTCACGTCGTAGCCCTTGGTATTCAAGGTGTCGGTGGTGTGAATGTTTAAGTTCTCGACGCTGGTATCGCTCGAAAGCGTCACCGTGCTGGGGCTTTGGCCAATTTGCAGGGTGCCCAGATTCTGCTTAGTTGCATTCGAGTCCGTGTAGGTCATGGTCGTTCCATCCAGGATGAAGACACCCGAGCCGCTGGCTTTGGTAAACGTGCCGCCGCTAGCAATGCTCACCGTAGCGCCTGTAAGAACGACGTTCACATTGGCGCCTTGCTGGAAAGTGGCACCGTTGGCAATGGAGTAGGCACCATCTGCTTGCATGGCAGTGGAGTTCGTCACCGTGCCCGTGCCCGAAACCGCAACGGCGTTGAACGACGAGCTGCCGTTGAGCGTGCCGGAGAGCGTCTGCGTGCCGGTACCGTTGAAAGTTACCGTACCGCTGCTGTGCGTGAACGTCCCGTTGTTGGTGTAATCGCCCTTAAGGTTAAGCGCGCCGCTACTAGGCGCAGTGAGGGTATTCCCCGTGCCAATGGTGGTTGCCCCACCGACCGTAAAGGTCGGGTTGTTCGTAACCATATCTATAGTGACTGTTCCGGTGCTCGTTTTGGTCAGGCTCAAGGCACCACTTAAGGTCACCGTTCCCAAGTTTACCGTCAGGGTGCGATTGGTAGCGCCGGTGTTGTACGCTTCTACATCCCCGTAGTCTGCCCGTGCGCTCAAAGTCTGCGCCGCATTGGTCATGTCCATGCGCAAGATGAGCACGGCGGCAAGCGTACCCGAAGTTGGGAATGCCGTGCCGCTCTGGTACGTGAGCCGGCCCGGACCGTTGAGCGTACCGCTAAGGGTGAGCGTGGCACCGGTGTGCGTAAGGGTGCGCCCGCTATTTATGGTGAGTGCATCACTGGCCGCAATATCCAACGTGTTTGAAACTATAAGATCGGAAGTTTGCAAAGTAATAGTACCGGCCGAGCTGGGATTAATGGTGAGGCTATTGAGCGTGAACCCGCCTCCGGTAATATTGTTGGACGTGCCGGTCATCGTCACCGTGGACGTGCCCGGGGTCACGGTACCGCCGAGCACGAGGTTGCCGTTCACAGTGTGCGTGGCATTGGCCAGGGTAATGGTTCCGGAGAGCGTGAGATTTTGCAGGGTTTTACCAGCACTCGTTAAAGTCTTGCCCGCACCGTTCATGACCAGCGTATTCCCGGCTGCCGCGGTCAGGGCCCAACAATTGGTCATCGTAAAGTCCCCCCCAATGGTCCAGGTGTTCGTGCCGGTAATAACTGTTGCCCCGTTCTCTATAGGAATGGTGCAGGAAAAATTTCCTAACGCTGTGAAAGGCAAATTATTCGTGGCCCCGGTGAGTATGGGGTCAATACTAACATTCCCAACGGTCACGTTCCCGTCCGCGTAGAACTCGCCCAGCGTATAGGTGGGAATACCAAGCCCCGTCGGGTTGAAGGTGACGTGGTGGTAGTAGTTGCTCGCCGAGGTGGTCGTCCCCACGGTGGCACTCGTAATGTTACTGTAGTTGAACGTGGACGTACTACCCGTGAGCCGGCCATTGTTCACAAATGGCGCACCCGTGGCCTTGAGCTGCCAGGTCTTGCTGCCCGCATTGAGGTACGTGTAGTACGTGGCATCCGTCGTGGTGGTGAGCACGCCGTTAATGGTCATGCCCCCGACACCCAAGGCTGTGGTCGTCTTATCCGCGCCAGCACCGGTAAT
>JBBTRU010000002.1:0-5348 GCA_038065015.1 Patescibacteria group bacterium
AACAAGGCCAGCTACCTGTACCTGCAGAACGGCGAGTACTACTTCATGGACCAAACCACCTACGATCAATTCTTCCTCACTGCCGACCAGCTCGGCGACCAAGTAAAATTCTTAAAAGAGGGTTTGGAAGTGCAGGTACTCAATTACGACGGCAAGCCCGTGACCATCCAGATTCCCATGAAGATTGAGTACACGGTGGTGGAAGCTGCCGATGCAGTAAAAGGTGACACGGCCACGAACACCAGCAAGACCGTGAAGCTCGATAACGGCCTGGAGATTAAAGCCCCCATGTTCATCAAACAGGGCGAGCGCATTCTGGTGAGCACCGAAACCGGCGACTACAGCGCAAGGGCGGGAGAATAATTGCCCAAGCGTGGGTCTCTGCGCCCGCGCTAACAGAGCAAGTCTAGGATAAATTAATAAGCTCTCGTCAGAAGGTATTCTGCGAGAGCTTAAATTTGAAACTGAAAATGGGTTACTTGCGAGGCGGGCCAATCATGAAACTCTTCGTGTGATTAGAGCTTATTGCCTCGACTCCATTCTCGAAGAAACGAAGACCCAGCGCTTTAACTTCATCGTATGTGACAACACGGTAAGCAGCTAAATTGCTGCTGCCAAAGCTTTCCCCGTTGTGGGTATCTTCAAGCACATCTTCAAGGGTCTTGCCGACGAAGTGGAAAAACCCACCTTCTTGCCTCGTAAATTCAATGAACACCATAAGCTAGTCCTCCTACCATGATTTCGTTATTTCTGTCTTTGTTTAGCCTAGGAAATTAGCACGCTTTCGAGCAATTGTCAAGCGCCATCGTAACCCCACTACCAAACATTGGATTAATAATAAACCAACCGAGCGCGCCTTTTCCAAGGCGCGCTCGAATGTTTCTTAAGGCGTAGCTAACTCGCTTTCTTGTCTTCCAGCTCCTTCTCCTTCACTCGCTTTACGATTGCAGTGCGGAGCTCTTTGGCAAACTTCGGGTTCTCTTTGATGTACGCCTTGGACTGCTCGCGGCCCACGCCGAGCTTGAGCTCCCCGAAGCTCACGGTGTTGCCGGTCTTCATGAGCACGCCCAGGTTCAAGCCCAGGTCCACGAGGTCGCCGGAGGCGGAAATGCCTTCGGCGTACATAATGTCGAACTCGGCAATGCGGAACGGCGGGGCGACTTTATTCTTGACGATCTTGGCTTTCACGCGATTGCCGACAATGGCTTCCCCGCTCTTTAGCTGGGCAATGCGGCGCACGTCAATACGCATGGACGAGTAGAACTTGAGGGCCATGCCGCCGGTGGTTGTCTCGGGGTTGCCGAACATAATGCCAATCTTCATGCGCGTCTGGTTGATGAAGATGACCACGGTCTTGGTTTTGGAAATAATCGCCGTGAGCTTGCGGAGCGCCTGGCTCATGAGCCTGGCTTGCAAGCCCATGTGCGAGTCGCCCATCTCGCCTTCAATTTCCGCTTTCGGCGTAAGCGCCGCCACCGAGTCAACGACGATGACATCCACGCCGTTGCTGCGCACCAGGGTTTCAACAATTTCCAGGGCTTGCTCGCCGTTGTCCGGCTGGGAAATGAGCAGCTCGTCCACGTTCACGCCCACCTTGCGGGCATAATCTGGGTCCAGGGCGTGCTCGGCATCTACGAACGCGGCTATCCCGCCTTCTTTCTGCACTTCGGCAATAATGTGCAGGGTGAGCGTGGTTTTACCCGAGGCTTCCGGCCCGAAAATCTCTACTACACGGCCGCGGGGCACGCCGCCCACGCCTAGGGCCAGGTCGAGGGAAAGGCAGCCCGTCGGGATGGCTTCCACCCGCTGCACGTTCTGCTTGGCCAGGGTCATAATCGCCCCTTCGCCAAAACGGTCTTGGATGTTCGCAATGGCTTGGGCGGCTGCTTTGTGCTTCTCGTCACCGCTCATAACTGGGTTTTCTTGCGTTTTCTTAGGCATAAAGAATAGGGGTTAATTCGCCTCTTGCTTGCCCTCCGTAGCCTTGGCGTAGGAGGGTTTCCAGCAGTCACGCTGGTTTTCTATTGTACCACAGCCGGTAATTGTACCAAGACCTGCCGGGTAATGGTGGCGGTGCGGCTGCGCTTCTTGCGGGCCATGACCACCAGGGTGTTCACCCCCGGCTGCAAATCGACCGTTTCGCTAAAATGCCCTTGGCTATCCACCTGGATGCTGCGGCCATTCACGGTGACATCCACTTCGGGTTCGGTATTCCCTTCGAGCAGCACCTGCGGTTCTTGAGCAACGATGTCCGTGGCCGGCTGGGTAACGGCAAGCGGCGGGGGTGCCACAATGCGCGTAATCTGCACGCCAAAATACACGAGCGCGGCCAGGAGCACCGCGGCCAGGCCGAGTATGCGAATTATTTTATACGAGAAAAAGGTACGCATGCCCGCGTGCGGCGTAGCGCCGGGGCTGGTCGGGAAAGGTTCGCCCTCGAACCGGGCCACGACCGTGTCTGCGGAAAGGTTGAGCACCTCGGCAATGCTCCGCAAAAAGCCCCGCACGTACGTGGGACCCGGCGTTTGATCGTAGCGACCTGCTTCGATTGCCGCCACGTACTTGGCTTGGACATTGGCCCGCTGTCCAAGCTCGGCAATGGTTAGGCCATCCTCCTCACGAACCATCTTGATGGATTCACCGAGCGTATCCGCAGGTAATTCCCGACGCTCAAAAGGACTCATGCCGTTTGCTGCTCGTCATCGCTTGGAGGCGGTACTTCATCATCGGCCTGCACATCTGGCACTGGAATACCCGCATTCGGGTCGCGTGCGGCCAGCACTTCCCGAGGTTTTGCCCCATCGCCCGGCCCAATGACGCCCTGCTCTTCCAATAAATCGAGCAAACGGGCGGCGCGGGCATACCCCACGCGCAAACGCCGCTGCAGCAACGAAGCCGAGGCTTTCTGCGCGCGCAAGATGACGTCCTTCGCTTCTTCCAGCAATTCATCATCGTCCTCGTCCCCGCCCGGCTCCCCCACCATTACCCCGCCGTTCGTGCCAATGAGGCCTTGGGGTTTATCAACGATATCGCTGACGTACTCGGGCGAGGCTTGCGCTTTCAAGGCTTGCACCACGCGTTCAATTTCCTTATCCGTAACAAAGCAGCCCTGCAAGCGCTTGGGTTTCGAGAGGTCAGTGGTGCTAAAAAGCATGTCGCCACGCCCGAGGAGCTTTTCCGCGCCCGGCGAATCCAGAATAGTACGCGAATCAATGGCCGAAGCCACGGTAAAAGCGATACGCGTGGTAATGTTGGCTTTAATCAAGCCGGTAATAACGTCCACCGACGGCCGCTGCGTCGCCACAATAAGGTGGATGCCGACGGCGCGCGCCATTTGCGCCAGGCGGATGATGGCGGCTTCCACTTCCCGTGCCGCCACGGCCATGATATCGGCGAGTTCGTCAATGACCACCACCACGTACGGCAGCGGTTCGGGATGGTCTTGGTTGTACGCCTGGATATTGCGCTTGCCGACGCTGGAGAGCAGTTGGAAACGCCGGTCCATTTCGCCGACGACCCAGCGCAAGGCGTTGATGGTCTTTGGTACTTCGGTAATAACCGGAGTGAGCAAGTGCGGGATGCCGTTGTAGTTCGTTAGCTCCACCCGCTTGGGGTCCACCATGATGAGCTTGAGATCATCTGGCCCGTTCGCATACAAGAGCGAGAGCAGGATGGTGTTGATGCAGACGGACTTCCCCGAGCCCGTGGCACCGGCAATGAGCATGTGCGGCATTTTATCCACGTCGGCTACCCAGGATTCGCCGGTCACGCTCTTGCCAATGGCTACGGAAAGTGGTGAGCGGCGCTCCTGGAAATTCTTCGATTGCAAAATGTCAACCAAGCGAACGAGGGCGGCGGCCTGGTTCGGCACTTCTATGCCGACCAGGGATTTCCCCGGGATCGGCGCTTCGATGCGGATGGGGTGCGCGGCCAGGGCAAGTGCCAGGTCGTTGTGCAGGGCGGTAATGGAGGTGAGCTTGACGCCGTCGGCTGGCTTAAGCGTGAACTGCGTGACCGTCGGCCCGACATTGACATCGCCCATTTCTACCTGGATGCCGAAGTTGGCAAAGGTCTTCTGAATACGCTCGGTATTGGCCGCGATATCCCCGCTGGTTGGTTTACTGGTGGCCGACTCGAGCAGGCCAAGGTCAAAAGAAATTTTGCGGCGCAGGCGCGGCTTGAGTACGGCTTTGGTTTGCACCATCGGCACACTGCTCGGCCCGGTACCCTCGGCAAGCTCTTTGGAGGCAAAAGCACCAACCTCCGGAATCGGCTCTTCGGCATCACGCTCCATTGGTGGCGGCTCAACTTCTTCCACCGGCCGCCCGGCGCGGAACTTATCCGTCATGGCCAGCCAGCGAAATCGCAAACGTTTGAAAACATTACCCTGCTCGGCCAGCGTATTCAGCGACGTATCGAACATAATGAGCAGGCCGATGATGAACATGGCCAGCAGCACTACGGTACTCGCCACGTACCCCATAGCACGCATGAGCGGGTACGCCACCAGCAACCCAAATGCGCCGCCGCCGCTACCATCGCCCAAGCGATCCACCATGTCCCCAACCGCAATGAAGAGTTGCATGAGCCCCGCAAACCCAAACCAACCGACGAACAAGCCTGCGTAGTTGGCTGGCCGAAGTGTAAACTTCTGCGGGCGGAAGAGGAAACTGGCCCACACCACCAGCACGACCGGGAAAGCGTAGCGCGCCCAGCCGAAAAGCCAGCGCAAGGCCGAGTCCAAGCCTTTGCCAAAGCCGCCCGCCACCTGCAACAAGCTCAAGAAGCTTATCAGCGCCACCGCCACCAGAATAGTGACGGCAACGCCCTGGCGCGTTTCGGCTTTCAGTGGGATCCGTTCTTCTCGCTGCTGGCGTGATTTGCGCGGTGAGCGCGGTTCACCTCGGGCACGGTCATTTCGCACCGGCAGGCCTGCCTGCCGCAAGCGTTCGGTAGGCAGGGAAACCGGCTGCGCTTCCTTTTCCGGACGTGCAGGTTGGTCGGAATTTTTTGGGCGTTGCGCCATAACGTAGTGTGAAGATTACCATTTCTTCAGTAAAAAGACGAGGTTCTTTTGTGCAGAACATACGATATCGGGGTAGCCGAGGCTTTCCCCGCCAGGCGGCGGGACAAGTATGTCTCGGCGGTACATCGGCGGGGCATGAAAGCCCCGCCTACCCTGTGCAACGTCCAATCGCAGTCACTGCACGTACGATGGAAAAAGTCCCGCACTAAGAGCGGGACTTTTTCTACAATCGGCTTGTTTACAACTTATGCGGCTCGTCGGGGCGGTAGCCGGTCCCGGCCGGGATGAGCTTGCCGATGATGACATTCTCTTTCAAGCCGCG
>JBBTRU010000003.1:0-9361 GCA_038065015.1 Patescibacteria group bacterium
GATTTGAGAAATCTACCCGTAACTACCAGTTTTTGTTCTGGTGTCGTCTCGAGCTTGTCGATTGCTAGGCGGTGTCGCGGCGCGTCAATGAAGCCACAGTACAAGTGGTTGTTGGGGCCGAGGATGCGGAACTGGTCGAGTTGGTCGAAGTCGACGTAGTACCCGCCTTCGATCCAGAGGTTTGGTTCCAACTGGGGCATGGGTACATGATAGCACTGATTCCATTGACATTTTGTAGTGACGGTGTTACATTGCTTTGAATACTAAATACAATAAACACTGTTACCATTTCAAAAAAAGGAGGTGCCACGTGGCACAAATACAAAAAACGAGGGGATTCACCCTCATTGAGCTGCTCATTGTTGTGGTCATCATCGGCATACTTGCGGCGTTTGCCATACCGCGTTTTATGAATCAGAAGTCACTCAATGTGCAAAGAACCGCCGTGGAGGTTCTCAAGAACATAGCTGAAGCAGAGGATGGGTATTACATTAAGCACGGCAAGTACGCCGACATTTGGGAGGTGGTCAGAGCTGGCGGCACATTCCAAGAACTCGGTATCACGATTCCCAAAGATTGCCCCTACGTTTTTATGATCAGCAGGTCTCCATTGTCTGCGAGGTATTACATTACCGCTGAGGGCAACCTGGACGAAGATCCTATTATTGATAAGTGGGCAATTGGACCTAATGGTGTGCCCTGTCACGATGCCGACGATTTAGAGAGTTAGTCACGCAAAAAAGTGGTAGCTCACATAGTACCTAAAGGAAGCACTCCGCGCTTCCTTTTTTATTTCCTATAAAACCTTGCCGCGTCCTCCGGCGCCACTTGGTTGATAATCAGCCGTGAGCCGACTTCGATGCCGCCCCAGGTTTGCTGGCGCGGGGCAATACGCAGGTAGAAGTGCTCGTCTTTGTCCGTGAGCGTCTGGTGCAGGTAGTAGTTGTACGGCACGTTAATGCCGTTGAGCTTACTAAGGATTTTTCGCATGGCCACGGCAAAGGCCCGGCGCTCTGCGTGCGAAAGGCGCGTCAGGTTATCCACGTGGCGGCGGGGGAAGATCCAGGCTTCGTACGGGTAGGCCGAGACGTAGGGTGCAAAGGCCACAACGTGCTTGTTCGCCAGGATGCGCCGCGGCCCGCGCTGCTCTTTCTTGAGCGTGGCGCAGTAGTAGCACTCGTCATGCGCGATGCTGTAGGCGCGAACGTTGGTGAGTTTCTGGACAATATGCGGCGGCACGAAACCCGCGGCAAAAATTTGGGAGTGGGCGTGGACTAAACTCGCGCCGGCTTTGCCGCCGTGGTTTTTGAAAATGAGGATGTACTCCATGCCGCGCTTTTTCGCAATCGCGCGGGTGCGATGCTGGTAGGTGTGTAGCAAATGGTCAATTTGCTTCACCGGCAGTTCGGCAAGTTCCACGTTATGCTGTGGTGTTTCGATGATGACCTCCTGGTAGCCGTACGCTTTGGGATTGTCGAGTGAGACGGCGGGGAAGCCATTTTTAATGACGCGGATGGCGGTAGTACCGCTGCCGCTGGTGTGCACAATGCCTTTGCTCCGAATGGCGTCCGGGCAGAACGGGCAGTTGTGCGGTGGGACAGTGACTTCTTCGGGAATATCATGCGGACGCGCGCCGCGGTGGGGTGACACAATAACCGCGCGGTCGTGGATGGGATCTATACGAAGTTCAGAGCGGAGCATAGTTACGAATTACGAAAAAAGATACGAATATACGAATTACGAATGACCAACTCCATTTTCACTCCCAAGCGCGGGTCTCTGTGCCCGCGCTATCCGGGTAAGCAGGCGGGCGTAGTCATCCACCATCCGTTCCAGGGAGAAGCGGCGCTCGGCTTCTCGGCGACAGACCAGGCGTTTGATGTTTTGGATTTTTCTGACCGCCACAACCATCTGCGGAACATTTTTTACAATGTAGCCGGTTTTCCCATCCCGCAGCAGTTCTGGCACCGACCCGCGTTTGAAAGCGACTACCGGCGTGCCGCAGGCGAGCGATTCGGGAATAACCAGGCCAAACGGTTCTTCCCAGCCAATGGGGAAGAGCGTGGCCAGTGCTTGCCCAAGGAAAGCAGATTTTTGGCTGTGCGTAATCTCACCAACGTACCGAATGTTTTTGTTCAGGTGAGGTTTTACGAACTTTGCAAAGTACTCGGCATCGCCAATGGGCCCCGCAATTTTCAACGGCAGCCTTGTTGCTTTGGCAACAGCAATGGCTTCCCGCACACCTTTGTATTCGCGAATCCGGCCGAGGAACGCCAGGTATAATCCCGCACTTGGTTGAAAGCGAAGTTGTTTGGTATTAACGCCATGGTAAATGGTGGTAATAAACTTCGCGCCCTTTGCGAGCTTGCGCTGGTTGTTTGATATCGAAATATATTTTTGGGCTGGCGCACTGGCCATCACGGCCGAGTCGGTGAACGTCGGCGGGCTGTGGAGCAGGGCGACGGTGGGGAATTTTGCGAATGCGGCAAAGTGCGCGCTCACCATTGGAATGTGGGAGAGCATAACCTTGGCGCCCCAGGCCGTGGCATCCCTATACGCTCGACTGGCCAGCATGAACTCGTAGGCCTTGTGATTCGGCTGGCCAATTTTCGGATCGCGGATTGAAGCCCGTTTCGTAACCGCGACGAGGCGGGCGTGCGTTTTGGTATCACCCGCGGCGTACAGCGTAACCGGGAAACCGCGTTGCACCAAGCCCTCGGTAATTTCGGATACGATGAGCTCCGCAGCAGCAGTAGCCCGCGGCGGGATGGGGTAGAGGTTGGAGGCGAGAATGGCGATCTTGGGTTTGGGCACAGGTATGTTGGTTAGTGTTTTAAGTGTACTTCAAAGCATCGCAAAACCGAAGTCTTGTGTTTGTTCTGAACAACGATCTCATGGGTATTCTGCATCTCAAGATCGGCACGTTTTACCACCCTTTCTTGCGCACCCAAGAAAGGGTGGAGCCCAAAGAAGGGTGGCAGGGGTCTTCCATTCGCACACTGGAAGCAGGCCATATCACAATATCGGATGGGCTCAGGGAAGCCCCCTGCACCCAAGTGCTAATTTTTTATTCTCTTTATTCCCTTGGGGAAAAGCATCCAACGACGTTAGCACACCAGGGTTTGGGGGCGAAACGTGGTGCAAGTAGATACGAGTATTGGTGGCTTTATTGAGACCACATGTTGAGCCCCCAACGGTCTTTTGGCTCCACCTTTTCTGACGCCAGAAAAGGTGGTAATCAGTGATTAACCATCATCAACCGCATAACCACTAGTACGTTTTACGGGGAGACGCGAGAAACTTACCAATGCCGCGGATTACTTCGTTAATTTTCGGTACACCGCTTCGTACCCGTCAACCATTGCTTCTATAGAAAAGTATTTTTCGACGCGGGAGCGGCAGGCAGTGCGACTTATGGTGTGCAGGCTCTTGATGGCGCGTACGGCATCGGCGACATCGCCTACCACGAAACCAGTTTTGCCATCCGCCACAATTTCGGGTACCGAGCCGCGGTGCGTCGCAATCACCGGCGTGCCGCAAGCCATGGCTTCGGTCATGAAAAGGCCGAACGGCTCTTCCCACTGGATGAGGGCCAGTAAACCAGCCGCGCCTTGGAGCAGCCGCACTTTGTCGGCGTGGTCAACCTCCCCAATGAACCGAATCTGCTTGCCGTCAATGAGTGGCTTCACTTTTTTGGCAAAGTATTCTTTATCCACTGTGTCTACCTTGGCGGCCATGATGAGTTTCATGCCCGCCCGTTTGGCCGCCTGAATGGCTTGCACCGGCCCCTTCTCCGGGCTCATCCGGCCGAGGAACGCCAGGTAGTTCCCCTGGCCCTTGCCCAGCGGGTGGCCGCCCATGCTTATGCCGTTGTACACCGTGCGCACGAAATTGAGCTTCCGCAGGGGGTCGCGCTGGTTGTTGGAAATGGAGACGAGGGGAATTTCTTTGTACGCGTTGTGCACTTTTTTGGCCTCATTGGTGTTCAAGCGTCCGTGCAGGGTGAGCACGCAGGGGGTAGAAACCAGGCGGGTGTAGGGGAAAAACGTCGAGCCAATGTGGAAGTGCAACACGTCAAATTGCTGGGCGCGTTCGAACGCCCAACCGAGTTCCAGAGTTTGCCAGTAGTTGGGTACCATGTAGCCGCGGGAAGCGTAACGGGAGCGCGCCCGCGGATCGGGGTGGTAGAAGGATACAAGTTTTGCTTTCGTTTTCGAATCGGAGCGGGCCAGTAGCGTTACTTTGTGACCGCGTTCCACTAAGCCGTTTGCCAGGTTCGCAATGACCAGCTCGGTGCCACCGTACTTTCGGGGCGGGACGCGCTCGGCTAAAGGGGCAACCAGAGCAATGCGGAGTTTTTTCATAGTTTAGGTTTTTAGCAGTGCCGAGAAACCGCGGAGGCTGGCGCGGAAGGTGCGTACGTAGTAGCCTAGCACGCGCCGGATAATTGCCTTACTTCGGCGGTGTGTGAGTTCGTGGAGGATGCGGTCGTGCAGCAGGATGTCCCGGAGGCAGAAGAGCAGCGCCTCAATGGAGAAAAGTGTGCCGAAGAGTTCGGGTTGGGGCTGGAGGGTGGCCACGCGGAGGGCCAGCTTGTTCCGCCACGGCGCGCGGGAGAATTCTTTCACCCAGAGTTCGGCCACGTCATATGCCGGTGAGGCGATTTGTACGTGCTCCCAATCCAGCACGGCAAACCGGTCAGCTTCAACAATGAGATTGTTGGTGCTCAAGTCGCCGTGGCTCAAGCCCAGCTGGCGCGGTAGGCGTTTTTCGGTTTGATGGAAAGCGATAATGCGCGCGGCAGCTTCCAGCTCGGTGTCGCTAAGGTACTGGCGGATAATTTTTTTATTTCGGCCGTTCGCATAGTGCGTGAAGCGCTTGGTAAAGTCGCTGGCGTGGTGCGCGCGCAGGTGGAGCAGCCGTCGGGTGGGTTCGGGAAGGCGCAGGTGGCTGTACTGCGCCAGAGTGCGAGCCAGGCCGTGCACGAGTTTGGGGGGGAGGCGGTTGCGGTGCGTGCGAAGGTAGTGCGTGAAGAGGTTGCCGGGGATGTAGTGGTAGACAATCCAGGGGTGCTGGCGGTTGCGGTCGCCGGCCACCCAGCGGGGGAATTGCACCAGGCGAGCTTTGCCTGCGAAGTGGTAGAAGGCAATTTCGTGCTGGAAGTCGTGGCGGGTGGTAGGCACGCGTAAGAGATACACCTTGAAGGTGTACTGCTTGCCTTTGGCGTCGACGCAGCGCGTGCGGAAGAAGCGGCGTTCGTGTCGCAGAATTTCTTTAATATCGGCATCTGGGGTGAGCCCGCGCTTTGCCAGGAGGTTGCGGACGTGGGTGAGCAGCTGGCGGCGAGTCATGAGTTACGAATTACGAAAAAAGATACGAATATACGAATTACGAATTTCAGATTTACCCACGTCGAGTTCTATATTCATGAATGAGTTTTTCGTACACCTTAACATAGCCCGCCACCATGGCTTCCACCGAGAAGTGCGCCTGGGCGCGGGTGCGGCAAGCTTTCGGTTTGATTATGCCAAGCTTGCTCACCATGCGTGCGGCTTCTTCGGTTGAGTGCACCAGGTAGCCGGTTTTTTTATGGGCGATTACTTCGGGTGCGGCGCCCCGGGCCATGGCTATCACCGGCGTACCGCAGGCGTTGGCCTCGGCCATGAACAGGCCAAACGGCTCTTCCCACTGGATGAGCGCGAGTAAGCCGGCGGCGTGGGAGAGCAGCTTGGACTTCCCGACGTGGTCCACCTCACCCAGGAACTTTATTTGCTTACCATCAATGAGCGGCTTCACTTTTTCGTTGAAGTATTTGACGTCCACGGCATCAACCTTGGCGGCCATTATTAAGCGGCGTTTGGTTTTCTTGGCTACCTGGATTGCCTGCACCGGCCCTTTCTCCGGGCTCATCCGGCCGAGGAAGGCCAGGTAGTCGTCTTTCTTCTCCAGGTACGGAAAGGTGTCTACCCGAATGCCGTTGTACACCGTGGCCGCGTAATTGAGTTTGAGTGGTTTACGCTGGTTGTTCGAAATGGAAACAAAAGGCGAGTGGCTGTACGGCTTGTACACCAAGCGCTGGTATTCAATGTCCAGCGGGCCGTGCAGGGTCGTCACTATCGGGTGGGGGATAATGTCGGTAAACGGCAGCACGCGCCAGCCAATGTGGTTGTGCACGATGTCGAAGTTACCTTTGATGACCGCGGTGAGTACTTTACCCACGCCCATGAATTTTAGCGATTCGCGCTGCTTCATCTCCGCGCCGGTATGGGCCCGCAGCGGGCCGGGAAAGACTTTAACGAGCTTGGCCTTGGTTTTGCTCCCGCCGACAGAGTAGAGGGTTACATCGTGGCCCTGCTTGACCAGGCCATCAGAGAGGTTCGAAGCGACAAGCTCGGTGCCGCCGTACTTGGTGGGCGGGACAGTTTCTTCAAACGGGACGAGCTGGGCAATGCGGAGCTTGCGCATACATGTGAGCGTGAGGGATGAATACACGTAGTATACTGTAGTCTCTATCCCGCGCCTATGACCGTTGAAGCTGGTATCCTCGCCGCGTTTCTCGCCTTCCTCGCCTGGGGTTTTGGCGATTTCGCAATCCAGCGATCAGTGCGGCGGGTTGGGGCTGTGCCCGCTTTGTTCTTCATTGGCATCTTTGGTTTGGTTGGGTTGCTGCCATTCGTCTGGCGAGATCTCCCGCTCTTCTTCCACCAGGAGAACTTGGCGACACTCTTGTTCTTTACCGGCCTGGTGACATTCGTGTATGCTGTGTTTTTCTTCCAAGCTCTCGGTAAGGGCAAGATTTCTATTGTTGAACCAGTGATGAGCTTCGAGTTGCCCCTGACCATACTCCTGGGCGTCTTGATTATTCATGAGCAACTCACTGGCTTGCAGTATTTCCTTGCCGTGATTATTTTCCTTGGTCTTATTGTCACCGTGGTGCAGCGGGAGCCAAGGCACTGGTGGAACTTTTTTCGCCAGCGTCGGCCGCGCATAGAGCGGGGCGTCATTCTCGCGGTTGTTGCCGTAGCATTATCAGCCGGTGCGAATGTGCTCACCGGTCGGTTAAGTCAGGAATCGAAACCCGTCCTGGCGATCTGGGGCGTGAATGCCATTTATACTATTTGCTGTCTGGTATGGATGCTCTGGCGCAAAGAGGTCCGTGGGTCATTTCGCCATGCACGTAAGCACTGGCGACCTATCGTGCTACAGGGAATCTTGGATAACATTGCCTGGGTGAGTTTTGCCGCCGCCGTCCTGGTACTCCCTATCTCCATTACTATCGCGATTTCTGAAAGTTACATTGCTCTTGGCATGCTGCTGGGTATCATCATAAATAAAGAGCGTCTGCAACGTCATCAGTACGTAGGCATTGCCGTGACGCTCATAGCAGTCGTTGTGCTTGCTTTCGTAAGTGAGCGGTAAATCAAACATTATTCGCGCACGCTAGAAAGCGTGCGCTAGGTAGTGAATAAAACCCTCCGGTACGTCTTTTTTAGGCACTCTTAACGTTTCCCCGACTTCTCCAGCGTCCGTTCGTAGGCATGCGCCACTTGCTTGGCGATAAGGTTCCAGCTGAAAGTGGTTTTCACTAATTCCCGCCCGCCGCGGACCAGTTTGTCGTTGAGTTCACGGTTGGTGAGCACGTCGTAGAGTTGGTTGGCGATGGCCCCGGGATTACGCACTGGCACGAGTATCCCGCTCTTCCCATCCCGCACGGTGTAGGGTAAGCCGCCGGTATCGCTGGCAATGACCGGCACCTTGCAGGCCATGGCTTCTAGCGGCACCATGCCAAAGGGCTCGTAGTAGCTGGGGATGACGCAGGCGTTGGCGGCCGAGTAGTAGTAGTGCAGCTTCTCCTGCTGCACCGCGCCGGTGAACACCACGCGGTCGCGGATACCGTACTCGCGGCACACATCTTTTAGGCGGCGAATTTCATCGCGGACTTCGGGTTCGGCTTTGCGGCCGAGGTTGCCGCCCACAATGTAGAGCCAGGTTTTCTTGCGGAGTTCGGGGTGGTGCTTGAACAGTTTGTGTACTCCAAGAATGAGCGTACCAATGCCCTTGCGCCACTCCACCCGGCCGGCGTAGAGGACGATTTTGTCGCCATCTGGCGCGCCAATTTTTTTTCGCGCCTCGTGGCGGTCAATGGGGTGGAAGCGGATGAGGTCTACGCCGCAGGGCACGACGCGTATGTGGTCTGCCCGCGCCGCGTAGTGCTTCTCCAAGTACTCGCGTTCGTACGTGCTGGTGCTCACAATGCACTCGGCCTTCTTCGTGATATCCCGCTCAATGGCAATGCGATGCTTGATTTCGGCGGTGTTCAAGCTCTGTTCGCGAAAGCCCTTGAGCGCGTTGTACCGCATGATGCCGAGCGAGTGGAACGTGTGTGCTTGCGGGACTTTCAGGATGTACTTCAGCTGCATGGTCACCCAGCCCGCCTCCCAGTAGTGCGAGTGCAGCAGGTCGTACTTGGCGTCTTCCTTCTTCTGCCAGGCCAAAAAGTTGCTGATGAATTCCGGCAGGAGGGGGCCGAGTTTGTTCTTCGGGATGAACTGGCGGTGGCCGGCGATGAGACGAATGAACCGTACGTGCTTGGTCAGGCGGACGCGCTCTTTCTTGGCGCGGGAATTTAGGCGACAGAAGACATCCACGTGGAAGCCGAGTTTACCTAAGGCTTTGGCCAGGTGGAAGACGTACACATTCTGTCCGCCGGCTTCGGCCGAACCGAGCTGCTCCAGCGGGTCGCAGTGAACGTTTACTAAAGCAATTCTTTTCATACTGATGTCGATGCCGTAACCGCAATTGCCAAAGCATCCGCGACGTCGTCCGGCTTTGGAATTTCTTTGAGATTGAGGAGGATTTTTACCATACGTTGGACTTGGGTTTTGTCGGCGCGGCCGTTGCTCGAGAGCGCCTGCTTCACGGCTTGCGGCGTGCATTCATGTACGGGTACGCCGGCTTGGGCAAAGGCGAGTAGGATGACGCCGCGCGCCTCGCTGACCTGTATGGCGGTCTTAGTGTTTTGCGAGAAGAACAGGCGCTCCACCCCGCCGAGTGCAGGCTGGTATTGCTGGAGCAGACCCTGCACTTTGCTATAAATGAGCTGCAACCGCTCGGTGAATGCAGTACCGGCGGGCGTCTGGATGATACCGTAGTCAATCGCTCGGAGTTTGCCGTTTTCCTCATGGATGACGCCCCAGCCTACGCGGCCGAAGCCGGGATCAATGCCGAGTATGACTCGAGCTTTACTTCGCGTTCGTCCAGACCGCGGTGACATCGTCGTGTTCTTCAAGGGCTTCGATAACCCGCTGGAGTTTTTCATTATCGGCGGGCGGGAGAGTGAGGGGAGTGTTGGGAACAAGCT
>JBBTRU010000004.1:0-11946 GCA_038065015.1 Patescibacteria group bacterium
TGCCATTTACTAGTGGTGGTTTTATACTTGTCCTGACAAGAGGGCTTAACCCCCTTTGATTCTATGTCCCCAAAAAATACGACAATTGACCAAGTTTTAGATGTTGTGCAGAGTCACGGAGATCAAATTCGTGGACTTTTAGAGGCTGTTCAGGCTACCCAAGCCCAAGGTCTGCAAACAGAGAAACGATTGACCGCTGTTGTTGATGTTGTTCAGAGCCAAGGCCAGCAAATTGGTGAAGTTCTAGAGGCTGTACATTTACTTTCCGAGCAGATGGAAAACCGGTTTGGTTTACTTGAAGGTCGGGTAGGAAATGTAGAAGCACAGATGGTTACCAAGACATATTTGGACGATAAACTGGCGGATTTACGCGGTGATCTTACTTTACTCACGCGCAAAGAAGACGATAAGCTTCTTGCTCTGGTGGATCTTTTGTATGGTAAGCGCTTGATGACCAAAGTAGAGCGTAAACACATTATGGCTTTGCAGCCTTTTGCGGTTACGTAGGGATGCAAAAGGTCATAATCACTGGTGCAAAGGGTATGCTCGGGCAGGAGATTGTCCGGGTTTTTTCGGCTGACCCGCTCTGGAATGTCGTTGCGTGGGATATGGAAAATTTAGATATAACCGATGCCAATAAGGTTCGGGCATTGCTGACCGCTGCCGAACCGCAGCTCGTGATTAACTGCGCGGCCTACAATAACGTTGATAAGGCCGAGCTTGAACCGGAACGTGCAATGCAATTGAATGCTGACGCGGTACGGAACCTGGCCGAAGTGACGACGAGCATCGGGGCGACACTCGTCCATTTTTCAACAGACTACGTCTTTGACGGCACGCAGCAGACCGGATACATGGAAGCCGCCGCCCCCAGCCCGCAGAGCGCATACGCGCGGTCGAAGTTGCAAGGCGAAGTCCACGCTGCCCAAAATCCCAAGCACTATGTTGTTCGGCTATCCCGGCTTTTTGGTAAACCGGCGGCATCCGCAAATGCCAAGCAGAGTTTTGTCGACACCATGCTTAGTCTGGCAACCGAGCGGCCAAACCTGGAAGTTGTCGATGCCGAATATTCCAGCCCTACCTACGCCCCAGACTTGGCGCAGGCAACTTACGATATTATCCGCTTGCAGTCCCCGTTTGGTGTGTACCATCGGACGAACGATGGCGCCTGCACCTGGTATGCATTTGCGCAGGAGATTTTTCGCATAGCAGGAAAAACTACGCCGCTGACGCCCGTACCGCCCGAGCGTTTTCCCCGGCCAGCGGCGCGCCCGGCGTACTCACAATTACTCACCACAAAACTCCCCCCGCTGCGTTCATGGCAGGCGGCCCTCGAGGAATACCTTCATGCACAAAATACCTAAACGTTACTGGTGGGGTGTTGGAATATGGGTTGCACTTTTTTCTTTTTACAGCATCACTGCCTGGCAGCAGCTTCCCTGGCCGGTGTTCAGCTCGCCAGATGAAACTGCAAATTACGCCTTTGCCCAGCAAGCCCGGGCTACGGGTAGTACATATATCCCGACCACTGCCCCGGGTGCGCCTCGCAGCGTCATTAACACGGGTACGCGCCTGGTCCCCGGGAGTTTTGTATTCTTCCCGCACCTGCTCGGTTTCGTGGGTAAGGTCAGTGGCACATTCGGCATGCTCATGTTCGGCCCGGCCCTAGCCGCGAGTGCAGTACTGGCCTGGTTTTTCTTTACCCGTAGGGTTTTTGGCTCGCGAACCATTGCCTGGGTTTCCACGGTATTCCTGGCTAGCTTCCCAACGTTTTGGTTTTACGCCGGCAGGGGATTGTGGCAAAACGGCGTATTTACCAGTTTGCTTATTTTGAGTATCGCGGCTACAGCGTGGGCGTGGCGCACACGTTTTTGGGGTACCAGTGCGGTGTGCGGGCTCGTGTGGGGAATAACCGTGGTTGTTCGTCCAAGTGAATTTTCCTGGATTGCACCCGGGGTTATTGTGGGCCTGCTCTTGGCCTGGCGCTATATTCCTTGGCGGCAGGTGGGAGTGGCAACGCTCTGTGCGTTTGTCCCGACGCTCTGCTTGGTGCTTTTTCAGTGGCAAACGTACGAGAGCCCGGCAGCTATTGGCTACCGACCCGCCGGAGCATTTTCACCCGCGCCGATAGTGCAGCAGCTCAACACTTTTCAGCAAGTGAAGAATGTTTTCTTTCCGTTTGGGACAAATCCGCGAACGGCTTGGGAGCATTTCCGCGACTACGGCGTGCAACCGGTAAGCTATGCTGTGCTACCGGGCTTGGCCGGGTTACTCTGGCTTGCCTGGCGATCGCCACGACCGGCTCGGCACTTCCTCGCTGCTAGTGCAGTCTCGGGGGTGTTTTTAGTGCTGCTCTACGGAAATTACCGTTTCATAGAATATCCTGCAGTCCGGGAAGCGGTGCTTGATGGCTCGTACCTTCGCTACTGGCTGCCACTCGCCATCCTGCTCGCGCTTGGCTGGGGCGGTGCAATACGTGCCATCAGCGGCACCCGAACCGGCCGAACAGTTGGTTTTGTTTTGCTTGCCGGCGCCCTAGCCCTCAACGTTACTTTGCTTGTAAGCGACAGGACAATCGGACTAGCGCAAACCACGCCGCGTATTCGAGAAGCCCAAGCGCAATCCCGCTGGATAATAAAAAACACCCCTGCCGATGCAGTAGTGATAGCCGGTAGCCGGGACAAGCTCGTTTTTCCGCGCCGGCATGCCATTGGCTTTGATGGGACTGTCCCAGCGAGTATGGACCTCGGCGATGACCCAGACCGCCTACCCACCTACATTCTGCTCTCGAACGCCGGGCAAGTATCCTTGCTCGAAAACGCGTTTCCAACACTTGTTGGCGCAACGCCGGTAATCGGCCCAGCCGGCTTAGCACTTGTTCGGCTACAGACGCGCTAGAAAAATTCTGCACGCACCCAGGATCGAAGGTCGCCGTCTGTTACCAGGAGATCAAGGCTGCCTTCGCCAGGATTGTCCGCAACTTTGCGGATACCTTTGAGCGCAAAGCTTTGCGAATGATTGGTAACGAGATTGCGCAAAGTAATGCTGTCTGGTCGGATAATGGCCAGAACGGAATTGCCAATAATCCGCGCGGCTACGGGCGGTGCTGACCAGCGGGTGACGATTTCGCTCAAGCCGTTATCATGCACAAACCAGCCCCCTTCGCCATTTGTCACAAACCAGCCCCCGAGGGCATCAACGCGCTGCCCGAAGGTATACGTTAGCCCAGCACTTTGCGCCAGCGCGGTAAGCTTTTTTGTGTCCGGGAGGTTACGCTTTGCATTTGGGGTGAATACTCCAGCATGATTTACCTGACCCAAGTAGACACTCTTTTCGCCAAATACTTCTAGGGCTTGGTCTACCCAAGCAAGCGTCTGCAATTTTGGAATTTCTTTGCTGACCACGCGGGTGTCTGGCGTAACCATAACCACCCGTTGTTCGGCTACCCAGGCAACAGCATTTCCCGGGGGGGCAAATTGCGCCGTGCTTGGGAGTGCTGTGCGGAGCGTGGTGAACGGCGCATTCCGAAGGAGCTGCACATTCATCAGGTAGCTCGTTGTGCCTGGCTGTACGTGTACGGAGTATTCCTGCGGCGTGTACCCGGTCGCTTGCACGTGCAGGGTGTGCGTGCCCGGGTCTACGCTGCGGTAGGTTTTCGGCAACGTCGTTCCCCGATATGGCTGGCTATCGGTACTCACGAATACATTTTTTGGCAGCCCGTGCAGCAGGATAACCCCAGTTTGCTGGATCTTGCCTGTGGAAAAATTGAAGCGATAGCCGCGGCCGTAGGCAAGGGCGGCGGGGGCAACGAGCACGAAGAGGCAGATGAAGAACAGCGCGAGCGCGCGTCGAAGTTGCAAGGTCATGCCACCAGCATACGGCAATTTTTTCGGCCTCGCTAGGCTACGCGTATCCCATCCTGTATACTGCACCCATGCAAAGTTATTCGATTACTGGTGGTCGGCCCTTAAGCGGACGGACCCGCGTTGCCGGGGCAAAGAATGCGGCGACCAAGCTCATGGTAGCCACGTTGCTGACCGACGAACCGTGCCGGTTGGAGAACGTACCCAAGCTTGGGGATACCGAAATTACCGCCGAGCTGCTGGCGACGGTTGGCTCAAGCCTGGAGTGGGAGAACGGTACGCTGCACGTGCACACGCCGCAGATTCGGACCACCACGGTACACGCGCTCACCCGCAAGAATCGCATACCAATTCTCGCCTTGGCGCCGCTGCTGCACCGTGGCCAGCACGCCGACGTGCCGGTCGTTGGGGGTGATAAAATTGGCCCCCGGCCCGTGAATTTACACCTGGAAAGTCTGCGTGCCATGGGTGCGACAGTTGAACAGACCGACTCGGCATTTATCGCCACTGCGGCTAAGCTGCGGGGTGCCAAAATACGCCTCGCTTTCCCTAGCGTGGGTGCAACCGAAACAATCCTCTTTGCCGCGGTATTGGCCGAGGGGAAAACCCGTTTGGAAAACGCCGCCGTTGAACCCGAAGTGCTCGAGCTCATCATGTTTTTGCAGAAGATGGGTGCGATTGTCCACCTCGGCGCAAACCGCATTATCGAAATTGAAGGCGTTACAAAACTCCATGGGGCAAGCTGGCGCGTTGGCCCCGACCGCAACGAAATTGTTTCTTTTGCTTCGGCCGCTATTGGCACCGGGGGCGACGTATTTATCGAAGGGGCGCAGCAAGAGCATTTGGTAACGTACCTCAACGTTGTGCGAAAAATAGGAGCAGAATTCCGTGTCGAGAGTGATGGCATACACTTTCGCGCCGGCAAAGCCCTCCGGTCGCTTGACCTGACCACCGATACGCACCCAGGCTTCATGACGGATTGGCAGCAACCCACGGTTGCCCTGCTCACGCAAGCCCAGGGTGTTTCCCACATCCATGAAACCATTTACGAAGACCGCTTCGGCTACACTGCAGATTTGGTGCGCATGGGGGCGGATATTGCCGTTACTGACCAGTGCCCAGACTCGGGTTGCCGTTTTGCAGGCGGCGGGGCAAAGCACTTTGCCACCATTACCGGCCCCCACCCGCTACGGGCGAATACCTTGCACATCCCAGATATTCGTGCGGGTATGGCCCATATCATTGCCGCCCTCATTGCGCAGGGCACCTCAACGGTGGAGGGCATTGAACACCTGGACCGCGGGTACGTGCAACTCGAAGAACGCTTGCGCCAGCTTGGTGCGGAGATTGCACGCGTATGATTGACCCGCAACGCCCACCCCGCGCGTCTAGTTTGTGGTTTTTCTTTACGGTTACCCTGCTGGTTGGTTTTACCGTTGGTTTCTATACGGCAACGCGGTCAGTGACCGGGACCTCGCCCCTCGCCGCCCTCCAGCGACTAACCACCCTTGTCCCGAATGGGCAGAAGGTGTACGAGGACGTCCTGGATGATATCCAGCAGAGCTACATCAAGCAGCCGATTGACGAGCAGGCGCTATTCTACGGCGCCCTTGCCGGTTTGGTGCATAGCCTGGACGATCCGTACTCGACCTTTTTCACGCCCGAAGGTGCCAAGGCTTTCCAGAACGATCTCGACTTGAGCATTGAGGGTATTGGCGCGGAGATTGGGTTTAAAGAGAAGCAGCTGGCGATTATAGCGCCTTTGCCCAATTCGCCAGCGGAAAAAGCCGGCTTGAAGCCAGGCGATTATATTTTGGCGGTCGACAATGTGGATGTAACCAGCCTGACCATTGATGAAGCCGTGAAGCTCATTCGCGGAAAAGCCGGCACCAAAGTGGTCATGAGCCTACGGCGCGGCAAAGAAGGCAAAACCATAACCGTGACCCGCGAAAAAATTACCGTTTCGAGTGTGGTGCACAAACGTTTCGACGGCGATATATCGTACATCCAGCTCGTCAGCTTCAACGAAGATACCGTCCCAAAATTCGACGCCGTGGTACGCGAACTACTCTTGAAATCTCCCAAGGGAATTATCCTGGATGTACGCAACAACCCCGGCGGCCTGCTGGATTCCGCTATTCAATTGAGCGCGGAGTTCATTGG
Source organism: Patescibacteria group bacterium (assembly GCA_038065015.1). Classification (GTDB taxonomy): domain Bacteria; phylum Patescibacteriota; class Patescibacteriia; order PEXW01; family PEXW01; genus CAIPSZ01. Next base: position 6,027 of record JBBTRU010000004.1, read on the forward strand.
CAAAGAAGTTGTGGTTAGGGAACGGGACGCGCAGGGCAAGGAGCGGGTGGACAAGGGCGATCGGAATGCCAGCCTGCCCCGCATTCCCGTGGTCGTGCTGGTGAACGGCGGCAGCGCTTCGGCTTCGGAAATTCTGGCCGGGGCCCTGCAAGATACCAAGCGCGCACAAGTTGTCGGTTCCAAGACCTTCGGTAAGGGGAGCGTGCAAACGTTGAACGATCTGCCGGACGGTTCGCAGCTGAAGCTGACGGTGGCAAAGTGGTTTACGCCCAAGGGTCGCAGTATCGACGGTGAAGGCATTGTCCCAGATATTGTGGTTGCCGACCCAACCGAATCCGGTGAGGCCCAAGACACGCAGCTGCAAAAGGCTCTGGAAATTTTGCGGGCGCTATGAAAGTCATTTTTTTGAAACCCGCGCCCCCGTACCGCAGTGGCGACGTTGCGGATGTTGCCGAAGGCTACGCCCAGAATTACCTTTTTCCGCATAAGCTTGCCATGCGGGCGTCGGCAGCGGCCGAGGCGGCAGCCAAACAACGGGTAGCCAAAGAGACGGCCGCGACTGCCCGCGGGCACGAGGCTACCCAAAACCTGCTTCGAAAAATGCACGGCCAGACGGTGGCAGTACCCGCGAAAGCTTCGCCTTCGGGCACGCTCTATGCCGCGTTGACCCCAGCCCTTATTGCCGCCGCCTTGCAGGCGCAGTTCGGCGAAGCCCTGCCGGCAGCCCTGCAGGCGCAACTGCCACACCTGAAGCACGCCGGGGAGCAGGTGGTTACATTGCGGTATCCGGGCCAAAACGCTACCTTTACGCTCAAGGTATGAGTTTTCGAAAAACCCACTACATTTTCGTTACCGGCGGGGTCTGCTCGGGTTTAGGCAAGGGCATTGCCGCCGCATCCATTGGCGCCTTACTCAAGGCGTGCAAACTTTCGGTTTTTTCGATTAAGTTCGATCCCTACCTCAACGTCGATCCCGGTACGATGAACCCTTTCCAGCACGGCGAGGTGTTCGTACTGGATGACGGTACGGAAACCGACCTCGACCTCGGCCACTACGAGCGGTTCCTCGACGTGCATCTGTCAAAGTCCTCATCTGTCTCCACTGGCCAGCTCTACCAGCGGGTCATTGCGCAGGAGCGGGCGGGGCGCTACCTCGGCAAGACCATCCAGATTATCCCGCACATTACCAATGCCATAAAACAATCCATTCAGGATGCCGTGGACGCGCACAAGCCCGATGTGCTCATTATGGAAATTGGCGGGACAGTGGGGGACATTGAAGGCGAACCGTTTCTCGAAGCGGCCCGGCAAATGCGCCACGAGCTTGGCAGCCAAGTCGTTTTTGTCCACGTGGCGTTGCTCCCGTATCTCAAGGCCACCCACGAGCTGAAGACCAAGCCCGCGCAAGCCTCGGTCCGTGAATTGCAGCGTGCGGGTATCCAGCCAGACGTCATTATTGCCCGGGCCGACGAAGCGATTCGCAAAGACCAGCTGGAAAAGCTCAGCCTGTTCTGCGGCGTACCCTTAGATGCGGTAATCCCCGCCCAGACCGCGAAGAGCATTTACGATGTGCCCGTGAGTTTGGAGAAGTACGGCATTACCAAGACGCTCTTTCGGGCTTTTGGCCAAGAACCTCGGCGGCCGGCTATTGCCGCGTGGAAAGAGCTTTCCCGGGCCATCCGCAACGGCAAGACCAAGCTCACCGTTGCCGTGGTGGGCAAGTACACGGAGCACGGCGATGCCTACCTCTCGGTGGTTGAAGCCTTACGCAGCGCCGCCGCGGCCAATGACGTGAAGCTGACCCTTGATTGGATAGATGCCGAAAAGCTTGAGCTCAAAGAGCCGGTTGCCTGGCAGCGTTTACGGGCGGCTGATGGCGTGCTGGTGCCGGGTGGCTTTGGCGCTCGCGGCGTCGAAGGAAAAATTTCCGCGGTAAAGTACGCGCGCGAGCAGCGCGTGCCGTACTTTGGTTTGTGCCTGGGTATGCAGATTGCCACCATCGAGTTTGCGCGCCACGTCGCCGGCTTAAAAGATGCCACCAGCACAGAGTTCGATGCCCACGCGAAAACCCCGGTTATTCATATAATGCCCGACCAAGAGAAGAAGCTCTTGAAGCAGGATTATGGCGCAACCATGCGTTTGGGCAACTGGCATTGCAAACTCCTCGCCGGCACTCTTAGTGCCAAAGCGTACGGCACGCCGAGCATTCAGGAGCGCCACCGTCATCGCTACGAGTTCAATAATGCTTACCGAGAGCAGTTGACGCAGGCAGGCCTGCGGGTAAGCGGCACAACCCCGGATGATCGGTTGGTAGAAATTGTCGAAATTCCGGACCACCCGTGGTTTGTCGGGGTGCAGTTCCACCCCGAGTTTACCTCCCGGCCGCTCCAGACGCATCCGCTTTTTCGTGATTTTCTGGCGGCGGCCAAGAAGCAAAAATCAGCCGCGGTGCGGGCCGCGACGCGGTAGCTGGTACGCCTGGCTTTAGCTGGTAACGACGTCCACGAAACGCGCAGACTTGAGCGTGCCGTCGAAGCGGCGGACTTTGCGCATGCGGAATTGCACTTTGCCAGCCGTGACCGCGTAGAGCGTGTCGTCATTGCCGCGGCGGATATTCTTCCCGGCGCGCATGGCGCTACCCCGTTGCCGGACGATAATCATCCCGGGTCGAACTTGCTCACCCGCATAGGCCTTAATCCCTAAACGCTTGGCTTTGGAATCGCGGCCTAAACTGGTTGTGCCTACCCCTTTGACGTGTGCCATAGAACCTTAGAGAGAATTGCGCACGAATGGCGCAGTGGTATGGAGTGTACCCAAAGTTTTGGCCGGGGTCAAGCCGCCCTACTCGAATGGGTTTAGGGTGGTGTCGGTGGTTGCTTTTTGCTTTGCCTCGAGGGTCGAACGGGCATCATCAAAGTCTTTCAGGCGGATTTGCTCGCGCTTCTGGGTAAGTTTATCCTCGGGGATACTGGTGTCTTGCAGCGGTCTATACCACTGGGCGAGGCTATACCAGACCAGCAGCACGGCCATGAGCCCGGAAAAGCCAATGGCAACCCAGGCAACGATGTTGGTAAGCCGGGTAAGCGTGAGGTGTAGGTGGGGCAGGTGGAGTGTTGGTTTGCGCATTTAGTGCCAGGGGATTACGCCTTCCACGACGAGGGAATTTTGTTTCGCGACGCTGCCATTTTGCAAATTGACGGTTTGCACGAGAATGTACGAAGGGTGTGTTTCCAAGGCACGGAGAAAGCGCATGAGCGCCGCAATCGGCCCCTGGACGTCGAAGTGAAAAGCTTTTTCTTCCACACTGTACGTCGTTGCGGTGTCTGGAGAAGTGCGTGCCGGCGCACTAAGCTGCGGCTCGGCGAGGGTAAGTTTTTCGCGCTCCGCCAGGTCTTCGATGTACTTAAGGAATTGCAGCGTTTCGGCCCGGTTGAAAAAGGCGGCGTTCAATGTTTCGGTATTTTCCAGTATTTGGTCTACTTGTTTTTTAAGCGCGGAGAGGTTTTGCTGCTGGCGGTTATTGACCTCCCGGCTTATGCGGGCTTCCAGGATTTTTACATTTTTCTCTTGCAGTTTCTGCCGCAGCGGGAAAAAAGCAAACCAGGCACCGATGGTCAGACACAGCGTGCCGCCAACGACCCAGCTCATTAATTGCTGTTGGGGGGTAAGTTTCATGGGGTCGGGAGGCCGACGAGGCTCGCGGTGAAGGTGAAAGCAATATTCGCCTTCTTGGTTTGTAACGGGAATTCAATATTTTTGAAAAGCGGACTGGCCTGGAGTATTTTTTCGTACGCCACGTAGTCTTCGCGAGTTTCCGCGGTGGCGCTGAAGGTGAGTTTACCTGCATTTTGGGAAAAACTCATGCTTTGCAGGGCAATACCGCTGGGGGTGAGCGCGGAAAACTTCGCTATCACGGGCGTCCATTGGAGGTAGCGTTTCTGCACACCTTGGAGCACGGCTACTTGGGTGTTCAAGCGTTTTGTGGTTTCGGTAATCGAGGCTTTACCCTGGGTATTCAAGAGGAGTGTTGTTCGGTCGGCTTCCAGTTGCGTGCTTTTTACCTTTTGCTCGAGCAGCGCTCCCCCGATGAGCGCGCTGGCGATGAAGCTGACAATGGCGATAGCACCGATGGCAAAAACTGTTCGGCCAATGGCAATGTACGCGCGTATTTTCAGCGTGGCGTGGACACTGGGTGAAGTGAGGTTGAGCAACATCATACGTTTCGGGCTGGAAACCACGGGACATTCAGCACCCCCCGCATAGCCAGGCCGACAGCGGTGAGGTAGGAAGGGCCAACCCGATCTAAGGGTGGGGGTGGCGGGCTGATGCTCGCGGGCCAATCGCCAATGCGAACGGGGAGGTGGAGTGCAGATTGAATGAAGGGCGCCATTCCAATGAGTTTTGCGCCCCCACCAACGAGCGTAATATCTTGGACGCGCAAGTCATCCGCCACATGCTCTTCATAGTAGCTCACCACTTCGGTTACGCGCTGGGTCAGCGGTTTGAGTTCCGGTTCAATAATCGAACGCACCGCCCCTTTCCCTTTTCGGGGGTCGAGTCCGCAAATGCGTTTTGCTTCTTCGGCTTCTTCCAGCGTGAGGCCAAGTTTCATTTGCAACATGGCCGTAAGGTGGCCGCCGGCGAGCGAAAGGGTCGATGAGTACGCCACCACATCGCCTTCGGTAATAATAATGCCGGTTCGGCTCGCCCCCAGGTCAATAATTAAGTGGCTGCCTTGCAGGGCGGCCGGGTCCAGCGCAACCCGGCACAGCGCGGCAGATTCTGGTTCGAGCACCAGCGGAACCAGACCGACGGATTCGAGGACGCTCGTGTACCCTTCCACCAGGAGTTGCGGTGCAACCGAGACAACCACGCGGACGGTTTTTTCTGCCGGTTGGGGTGGGCGAACGTACTGCCAGTCGAGGTAGGCTTCGTCGAGGTTTAACGGGATATTTTCCGCTAGCCCGCTGTGCAAGGCGGCGGTGAAGGCTTCGGGCAAGACGTTGGGCAGCTCAATAATCTTGGTAAAAATTTTTCGTTCGGGTAGGCAGACGATTGCCGCCTTTGACGATGGGTGTTTGAACGTGGGTTGCGCCAATACATCTTTCAGGATGGCGATGACCCCTTGCGGGTCGCGGATTTCCCCTTCCTGGATGAGCCCGTTGGGAACCGGCCTGGCGCTGACGGAGCGTAAGGCAAAGCCGTGGCGGTGCTTTTTGAGTTGCACCATGCGAATCACGGCATCGCTAATGTCAATGCCTATGGCGTTCTGGAATGGTCGGAGCAAGCTCATGCTAGTTTATTTGGTCGGTGAGTGAGTAGATTGGCAGGATGACGGCGACGACAATGCCGCCAACGCCACCGCCAAGCAGCAAAATAAGTACCGGCTCCATAATTGAAGTGAGGTTGCTCATAACCTGATCAACCTCTTCCTCGTAAAATTTTGCAATTTCTTCGCTTATGGTGTCTAGGGTACCACTCTCTTCCCCCACAGCAATCATTTGCGCCACAACCGGCGGGTAGAGTTTCGGCGTCGTAATGAGCACTTTGGAAATACTCGAGCCTTTCTTGAGCTCCTCGGCGGTTTTTTCTAGCGAGGCACGGAACACGGCATTCCCGATGGTTTTTGCAATTATTTGAAACGTCTGCACAATGGGTATGTCGGTACGGAGCAGTGAGCTAAGGTTTCGGGTAAAGCGGGCGAGGTTAATTTTTTTAATTATCGGCCCCATAATTGGCAAGGTGAGCAGCAGCGCGTGCCAGAGCATTCGACCTTTTGGCGTGTGGGTGTACCAGCGAAAAACGTAGACAAAGGCAATGGCAAATATAATAATGAACACGATGTAGTGCTGGAAGAAGCTCGAGAGTGCAATGAGGATGCGGGTGGGCAAAGGCAGCGTGCCTCCGGACTCGGTAAATAC
>JBBTRU010000005.1:0-3239 GCA_038065015.1 Patescibacteria group bacterium
CTACCCCGCTTTCGATACTTCAAACTGCACACGATGTATCTCATCTTGTGCATCCCTTGTGCGCATGTCACACTACGGGTATGTGGCTTACCCTAACCATATTGGTTATTTTTATCGTCATTGCCTCGGCGGCATGGGCGGGTTTTCATGGTGCGCCGTGGGTGCCGACGTGGGCCAAAGACTTTAACCGTGTTCGCGGTCTCGCAGCTTTGCAGGCAACCGACACAGTGTACGAGCTCGGGGCAGGTGAAGGACGCTTGCTAAAAGTTTTTGCCGCTACCAGCGCCCGAACGATTGTAGGTTTTGAACTCTCGTTTTTGCCATTCCTCATTGCCAAGGTGCGTTTCTGGAACCAGAGACCACGCGTACAGGTAAAGTGTCAAGATTTTTTCCACGTTGATTTTCATCCTGCCACAGTTATCTTCTGCTTCCTGACCCCGCCGGCCATGCGCAAGCTCAAAGAAAAGTTCGAAGCCGAGTGCCGGCCAGGTACGCGGATTATTTCCTATGCCTTTTCTATCCCGGGATGGACGCCGGAGGTCACGGATAAGCCCGCCCCGAGCGCTATGACTATCTACCGGTACGTGGTTCCACCCCGGCCTTGACCGTTCATATCCTGCCTGATACATTGGAGCTGCGAAATAAACCTTTCCCTAACACACATATGACCGACCAAGAAATCGAACCCATCGCCGTTGTCCGCCAACTCCTTGCCGAGGCCAAGGCCTCTATCCAGTCCGCGGAGCAGATTTTGGATGATGCCGCAGGTACGCCGGGCAAGCGTATAAACATTGCCGCCCAAGCCCGCAAAGCCGGGTCGGTTTCGGTTGACGGCGACAGCCGGATAATCGAGGGGCTCTTCGACGGCCAGCACATGGTTGGCCCGGATGGGAAGCAGTACTCGGTGCCGGCAAACTACGCTTCAAAATCGAAACTCGTGGAAGGCGACAAACTCAAATTGACGATTACGCCGGACGGAGCGTTTATCTACAAACAGATTGGCCCCATCGATCGCATCCGCGTGGTTGGCAAGCTGGTCCGCGACGAGCAGACGGATGAGTACCAAGTTGTCGCGGCGGGTATTACGTACCGCGTGCTGCTGGCCAGTATTACCTATTTCAAGGGTGATACCGGCGACGATGTCGTTATCCTCCTGCCAAAAGATCAGCAGGCGCGTTTTGCCGCGGTGGAGAATATTATCAAACACATCCCGGGCCAGGAAGCAGCCGATGCCGTGACGACTGATGTGCCACGCGAAGTACTGCCCCCGGTCGGTGGAGACGTGGAAACCCCGGAAACGCAAGATAAAATTGACGACCTCTAAGGCCTAGGCGTGATGCCGGTGTCGGGCTTGGCCTTTGATGTACTCGCTGGTGAGCCAGAGCACCAGTACCGTGCCCGAGATTATCGGCAGGTCTTGTGGCATGCGGTAGCCGTTGTGGTTGCCACCCAAACTCAAAATTGCCGCAATGGCAATGAGCGTAACGAGCCAGAGCAGGACGAAGAGTTCGCCGCGGCGGTTACGGCTGCTAAAACGTTTGCGCAGGCGCAGGTACTCTTTATCACCCACGTAGACACCCACGAGCGTTAGGTAGAGTGCCGAAAGCGAGGCTGGGAGCTGCTGGGTATGCCAGAGGAATTCCACGACGAGCCAGAGCCAGACAATGAGCGTGAAGGCATTGAAGAGCGTGTAGAACATTTTGAGGCGGTGGACCATGGGCATAGCCTACGGATTTTTTTGCAGCTTCGCAATAGCACAAAAAGTCAAAACCGCCGGATGGGGTGTGCGGGTGCGGGGGGTGGGCGAATTAGCGTCTGCGACCCGGGTTGCGTCGGCCGGCATAGCCGCCGCGCGGGCCACCGCCTGAACGGCCACCACCCCAGGCGTGCTGCTGGCGTTGCGGGCGTTCCAGGGGCTCGTCAAAAACTTGTGCGCGAGCCGGCGGGAGCTCTGGGACAGACTTCACGGGGAGCTGGGTGCGTATGAGACGTTCGATATCGCGCACGTCGCGACGTTGGTCGAATGTCGCAAATGAAATTGCCCGCCCGCTGCGGCCAGCGCGGCCGGTGCGACCAATGCGGTGGACGTAGTCTTGGGTGTTCATCGGTAAATCGTAGTTGATGACCAATTCAATCCCGGTCACATCAATGCCGCGGGCGGCAATATCGGTGGCCACGAGGACGCGGTACTTTCCAGATTTAAAACCTTCGAGTGCTTGCCGGCGCTGCGCCAGGCTGCGGTCCGAGTGAATGTCGGCAGCCGTATGGCCCATGGTTTTTACCTGGCCGGCGAGTTTGCGGGCGGCGTGTTTGGTCCGCATGAAGACCAGCACGGAGCCGGGGTACTGCGTCAGTAGCGCTTCGAGTAAACGCGTCTTCGCCTCTTTGGCAATGAAGAATACTTCTTGCGTCACTTTATCGGCTGCCGTGCCAGCCCGCGCAATTTCTACGCGCAAGGGCAGTTGCATGTGCTTCTGGGCAATGCTGACAATTTCTTGGGGCATGGTTGCCGAGAAGAGCATGGTTTGCCGCTCGGTGGGGAGTACGGCAAAAATACGCTTAATCTGCGGGGCAAAGCCCATGTCGAGCATGCGATCGGCTTCGTCCAGGATGAGTATGCGCATATCGGCCAGGCTTACGGTGCGTTGCTCGACGTGGTCGAGGAGCCGCCCGGGCGTGGCAATGATGACGTGGGGTTTGCGCTGGAGGTGCTGCTTCTGCACGTACATGGAAGCGCCACCGATGAGCACCGCAGTCCGCAAGCCAATCGCGCGGCCGATTGCCTGGATTGCTTCGTCTACCTGTATGGCGAGTTCGCGGGTGGGGAGCAAGATGAGTCCGCGGCCTTTGATTTTGGCGAGTCGCTGGATGAGGGGGATGCCAAAAGCCAAAGTTTTACCCGTTCCGGTTTGCGCAATGGCAATCAAGTCTTTGCCCTCTATACCAATGGGAATAGACTGCCGCTGTACGGGGGTCGGCACGGTGAATTTTAGCTTATCGAGTGCATCGAGCAGCAATGGGGCAATGCCCAGACCGGTAAAGCCGGATTGTTGAGGTTGGGTGGTCACAAAAGCACCCTAGCACGGGCTAGGTATCTTTACTATGGCTTGCCATGAACCCGAACGAGTTAAGTTGCCCCTCGACGGGCTCGGGACACTCGACGTCATCAATTTGAATATTTTAGGCCAACGGCAATTGGTCGAAGACCACGAGCAAGTCCCGCATCTGCGGGACGCGTC
>JBBTRU010000006.1:0-10172 GCA_038065015.1 Patescibacteria group bacterium
TGCCTAACGATATGGAGGGGGTTGGTCATCCGCAAGGATGAGCAAGCGAGATGTGGGGGAGCGGTATCGCGCGGGGTTTACTCCGCAAAGACACCTAACCCTCGTTGGGGTGCGGGCTTCGGTCCAAAGCACCTTACGTCTCACCTCCAGATCGATAGATATAAACAAAACGAAACAAGTGAGGTAAAAAATGTACCCTATCATTAAAGGTATCATAGCAATCTGTATCATTACATTTTGTGCAGCGAATGGATGGTTAAAGGGAATAAACCCTTTTCTAGCATTCTTTACTGGAGTAGGGTGCTATACAGTGGTTAGTATGGTGTCCGATCGTTGTGTCGCGCTGTATAACAAGTGTCGGTGCTACCGTGTCAGCGTAAAGTTATACAAGGTTGACTAGCACCTAAGGTTTCGGAGGAACCTTCAAAAAATCCTCCAATTATCTCGTTTGAGCTTCTAGGAAGGTCGGCCGAGATAAGGATGTCGCTCATGTAATTTGACAATTTTTCTTTCCCTCAACCGATTATTTTTTGTAGTCGCGTGAGGGAAGGAGTAATAGTTTCTTTGTATCAACTTGGAGAAGAGTACACTGTAGAGCTCTAAAGCTTTACGGCTTTCCCATACCTCACCTCCAGATTGATAGAAAGAAAAAGAAATATAATTGCATAAAAAGGAGATACTATGTTCATTATTCGATTTTTTTCCGATCGGTTTGAAGCACTACGTAAGAGTATTCAATCACGCAGATTGAATGCCAAATTTCGTAAGATGCTTCTAGCTGACTGGAAGCATATTGATCGTGAAATGCAGGCCGTGAGCGATAAACTCGCCTTGCACAACCTGAAGTGTGAAAGTGCTGAAGCTGACGCATGTCGTAAAAATCTTCAAAAGTTTCAAGCTTGCAAAGAAGGCCTCTTCATTGTAATCGCGAGAAGCTAAGCACGAATATTCGTCAAGTGTTTCGCAGAGTGTTTGTCGAAAATACCCATTTTCACAAGCACTCTGCCTCTTATCTCGGTTGGTCTACCCTCCTACGCCAAGGCTTCGGAGGGCGAGGAGGCCGCTCGAGATGAGAAAAGAAATAAACAGTAAACCGTTGAAAAAGAGGAGTATAAAATGAAAGGTTTTATTTTCATAATTTGCTTGTTGGTATTCACAATTACCAGCATTAGCGGATTGGTTTGGGATTACCAGTTCGATCGTGATTGTGGTGACTACCTGAAACTCGCCGGTGACGCGCCAACCGTTGAACGGGCTCATAATTTTTTGGAAAAAGCTGTGGACTACATTGAAGCCCACGGACTTACCCAAGGAAACACCGGGATGGTATTTCACCGAACAACCGATGACTTAGGCATCTGGTATGGCAATATCCTTGGCGCAAAAGCGACTCTGGATACGCTCATCCTTGAGGCGAAGCAGAACCCTCAATCTGTATCACAACTGACCAGAGACAATGCCCTCATGAAGATTCGGGAAGTCGTTCTCGATCACACTGGTAATGGCCAGTCTGTTACTGGGCCTGATTGGGTGTCTATGCATCCACACCAATCTACTTTTTGGATCTTGTTCTGTGTCAGTTTCATTGTAGGAGGGATCATGGTAGCTATCTACATCAACACGAATTCGTATTGAACCTTATTGGAAGGACGACATCAAACCTCGTCCTTTCCACATTTTTGCTGGATGCATTTTTATCCCGCAGAGTGTTTGTCGAAAATACCCATTTTCCCAAGCACTCTGCCTCTCATCTCGGCCGAGCTCTGCAAAGAGACCGCTCGAGATGAGAAAGAAATAGATACAATAAACAGTTTAAAAAGAGGAGTATAAAATGAAAGGTATCGTATTTGTCATATGCATGCTGGTAATCGTTATTATTGGCTCTTATTTTTTAAAGAGCTGGTGGTAAACGTCGATGTTTTTGAGGCAGGTAGTTCCTATGCTATCTGCCTCCTTTCTCCCAACCGATTTCATAGCGAAGTCTGCTGGGAGAAAGGAAACCAAAAAAATTTGGCTGGTCCGGAATAGCCGGCGGATGAGAGCCCGGAGCAGAAATGCTCGATACCCAAAAGGTATACAGGGCTGAGAGGCCCTTCCAGCCAACAATTGTTCTGTCATTGCGAGCCCGAGTGCACGAGGGCGCGCCTGCCCGCCGTACGAGACTTCGGGAGGCGGGGCAATCTCGCTGAAGAAGCAAGATTGCTTCACCTCGTTGGTACGAGGTTCGCAATGACAATACGAGAAGGACGGTTTGGTTGCTCTTGCTGTCCTTCCCTTTCTCTCCCAAGCGTTGAAAAAGTTCGACGGGTGGGGGAGAAAATACACGAAACAAAAAAAGAAAGGAATTGTATGAGGTACCTCATGATTTTTCTCATGCTTACAGCGTATTGTGTTATTTCGTTAGTTATTGACGAAGGCGTCATTGATCTCTTGTATGGCCAGGCAATTAAGGTTGCTCACCCACTAGTTGCCGTGCTCAGCGTATACGGTTTATTCGTGATGCTGGGTGTAGCAGTTTTCTATTGTGCGGTCCTTGTAAAGCGTAGAATGCGCTTTACAGAAGAGGTATTTCTAAACGGAATGTCGCGTACATTATACTACGCAATACCTGCTGAGACCGCGTGGTTAGTTATGAAATCAGTGGATGTCTACTACTCTTTCGGTCTTACCGAATTGCAACATGCACTACCAGGCATTTTTGCAATAGGCATAAGTGAAGCAATATTCTTCACGTGCGTATGGTTAAGCATCCGGCACCAGCGTAGCTTAGCATACGTGATTGCCTAATGATTTCGACGTTCGTTGTGAAGGTGAGTTTCTTACTCACCTTCCACCTTCACCTTGCGAAATATCGTAGGATGAAGAAGGAAAGGAATAGATGCAGCACAAAAACAAGGAGGTCTTTATGACGGGTAGACGACTGAACTTCATTGAAATACTAATACTCATTGTTGCAATATTCGTTATTGTGGCGATAGCTATTGAAAAAGGTATTCTATGAAGAAGTACACTTTTTGGTTGTACTTGCTCATTTTTTTGCTTTTGCCTTTCACTGTTGCAGTACGCAATTGGTGAAGCAAAGTGTACGGATCATCATGTGATGATCCTTCTCCCAGAACCGATTTAATACATACCAAGCACAGGCGTCTCTGCCTGTGCGGGGACACCAACCTGCCACGCTATTGAGAGTTCGGCGGGCAGGGACGCCCGCCCTTGGTGGTAGAAAATTGGTCGGTTGTGGGAGAAAGAGTAAAAAATACAAAAAAAGAGGAGTGTGACCATGCTAGATCTAGCTGATCTTGAGTACTGTTGGGGCATTTTAAAAATCGTCTGCATGCTTGTTTGTGAGTATGCAGGTAAAATTCTCATACTGGCTGGCTTCGCGTTTGGTTTTTTACCGGCGCTTCACATCGTCTATTCCGCGCGCGGCAGCGGGAACATACCTTTGGTGAGCACGGAATTGCCTCAACTCGTAGGGAGCTTGTACTTCATTGCGCTTGGAGTGCTTCTGGTGATAGTAAGCACGCTCATAAGAAGTCAATTTTCCCGCAAGTAGTACTTGCCTCGGTTCCCCATGTACTTTTATGGCACGAATACCCTTTCGTGCCTCTCCCAGAGTCCCGCAGCGCGGGATTGTGGGAGAGATCAAACAGAAAAAAAGGAAGGTAAAATGAAAGAATGGTTTAAAAAACAGGAAAAGCTCGTTGATAGCATTTGCTATTTTATTTTGACTGGGCTTTGGATTAATTGGTCCCTGGAAACCGATAGTCTTTTTTGGAAAGTTTGTAACGTAATCCTTTGTCTCGTAAGCTTATACATAGCCGTTGAGAACTTTAAGGATTACATGAATAGCGTGCGTCTGCGTCGTTATTGGAAAAAGCATGGGCGAGACCATAAGTGATGCACAGGGCGAGGTCGGTTTAACGCTGATCTCGCCCCTTACCCCCGCCCACCGGATACTTCGTACGATCTCAGGTTTGCAGAAATCCCGCTTGGACTCTCTCCCAGTTGGATGGATGATAGACCCGGGTATCAGTCGCACGTATCGGTGGGCTAGGGTAGAGGATTACCACCCCGTTCCGATTACGGAACTCCGGGGTGCTCCCGATGGGTCGCACCCGCCTCGCCCTCGCACCATACTTGGTGCGTGGCTGCGGCCCCCTCCTTGCACAAGGAGGGGAGGGTTAATGCCCTTGAATAAAGGGCGGTTTTTTCGTACACTACACGCACGTATGTGGCAGAAACTCTGGGCAAAACTCTCCACCACAATCTTGGGCGGAGCAATCGTCATTGGCTTTACCGGCATTATCAGTCGGGTTTTGGGTTTGGTTCGGGATCGATTGTTGGCTAGTGAATTTGGCGGTGGCGGCGCGCTAGACCCGTACTTTGCCGCGTTCAAGTTGCCGGACTTTATTTTCAACGTCCTGGTACTTGGCGCGCTTTCATCCTCGTTCATCCCGGTGTTCGTCGGGTATTTAAAAAAGCACGACGGCGACCAGTCCACGAATAACGAAGCCTGGCGCGTGGCCAACTCGGTGCTGAATCTTCTGCTTATTGTTTTGGTTGGGCTTGGCATCATCTTCTTCGCTTTTGCCAACCAACTTGTCCCGCTCATTGCCCCGGGCTTCCAGGGTGAGCAACTTACCACCACCATCCACTTAAGCCGCATCATGCTGGTGGCGATTATATTTTTCGGCGCCAGCAATATCGTTTCGGCCATTCTCAACTCTTTTAAACGCTTTTTTGCCTTTGCCTTGGCGCCGGTTTTGTACAACCTCGGCATTATTGCGGGCATTCTGTGGTTCGTTCCGCGCTGGGGGATTATCGGTTTAGCCTACGGCGTGGTGGTGGGGGCGTTGGCGCACCTGCTTATTCAATTGCCAGGAGTGTGGAAAGTTGGGTTCCGTTACCAGCGCCTGCTGGATTGGAAACACGCGGGCGTGCGCGAAATTGGCAAGCTCATGCTGCCGCGGACGTTTGGGTTGGCGGTAAATCAAATTGACCAGCTCGTGAGTACGATTATTGCTTCGAGTTTGGCCGCCGGGAGCTTGACGCAATTGAACTTTGCGAATAACTTGCAGAACTTTCCTATCAATGTTTTTGGTGTGTCACTGGCCATTGCTGTGTTTCCGGCATTTTCCGAAGCGTATGCAGCCAAAGACATGGCCGCTTTTGTGCAACATTTTTCTCGCACGGTTCGGCGTTTGCTCGTGGTCATGATTCCGGCGTCCATCCTGCTCCTCATTTTACGCGCACAAATTGTCCGCGTGGTGGTGGGTGCGCAGGCCTTTGATTGGGACGCCACCTACCAGACCGCGCAGGTGCTGGGCGTCTTTGCCGTATCGCTGTTTGCCCAGGCGCTCATTCCCATCCTCGCGCGTTCGTTTTACGCCCTGCACGATACGGCCACGCCCGTAAAGGTCGGCATTGCTGCCGTGGCAATTGATATTGCGGCGGCCATCTTGCTCTCGCGCCATTTCGGGGTTATTGGTTTGGCCATGGCTTTTTCGCTTTCGAGCATTGTGAACATGTTCGGCTTGTACGCTATCTTGCACCACCGCATTGGCGATTTGGATGACATGGGCATTGCGCGGTCAACTGTTCGCATCGTTGTTGCCGCGCTTATCGGCGGGTTGGCCACGTGGCTTATGCTGCGTTTTGCCGCGCTCGGCATAGATAATCGCACGCTGGTTGGTATTTTTCTGCAGGGGGCGGTTGCCGGCATTGCAGGCATAGCAGTGTATATTGGCGCAGCATCGGCGTTGCGCGTGCAAGAGGTGCAGGTGTTTCGGGATTGGTGGGGCCGCGTTCGGAAGTTTATGCGGAATGGGAATGCAACGGTATGAGTACGAACATCCGTAACTTCTGCATTATCGCCCATATTGACCACGGGAAATCAACGCTCGCGGACCGGCTTTTAGAAATTACGGCCACGGTTTCGAAGCGGGAGATGCGCAGCCAGTTGCTGGACCAAATGGATATCGAGCGGGAGCGGGGCATTACCATAAAGCTCGCGCCCGTGCGCATGCGTTACGTCTGCAATGGCATTGACTACGAGCTCAACCTCATTGACACGCCCGGCCACGTGGACTTTACGTACGAGGTTTCGCGTTCGCTCGCCGCGGTGGAAGGCGCGGTGCTGCTGGTTGATGCCAGCCAGGGTGTGGAAGCGCAAACCCTCGCCAATTTGTACTTAGCCGTCGAGCAAGGTTTGACCATAATTCCGGTGGTGAACAAAATAGACCTGCCCAACGCCCGGGTGGAAGAAACCGTCAAGGAAATTGTAAAAATTCTTGGTTGTACGCCCGAAGAAATATTGCACGTCTCGGGAAAAACCGGCAAAGGCGTCGACGCGTTGCTCGAGCGAATAATTGCCAAAGTGCCTGCACCAACCGGGGTGGTATCTGCGCCGCTGCAAGCTTTGGTGTTCGACTCGACCTTTGATGATTATCGCGGGGTTATTAGCTACGTGCGCGTGGTGCAAGGTCAGGTTCGGCGTGGCACGCACGTGGAATTCATGGCCACACACGCGAACAGCATTGCCATGGAAGTCGGCACGTTCCAACCCAAACTTGCGCCCGGCGACGTGCTGCAAGCCGGTGAGATTGGGTACATTGTTACCGGTGTGAAAAGCGTTGCCGATGCGCGCGTCGGCGATACCGTGACGGATGTGCGCAACCGGGCCACTGCCCCGCTGCCCGGGTATCGGGAAGTGCGCTCCATGGTTTTTGCCAGCGTGTACACCAAAGAAGGGGATGATTACCCGTTGCTGCGCGAAGGGTTGGCCAAGCTCAAGCTCAACGATTCCGCGCTCTCGTTTGAGCCCGAACATTCGTCCGCGCTTGGCCACGGTTTTCGCTGCGGCTTCTTAGGCTTGCTCCACCTCGACATTGTGCAGGAGCGTTTGAAGCGGGAGTACAAGCTCGAGCTCATTGTTACTGTGCCGTCGGTGGCGTACCGCGTGTACCTCAACGAGTCTGGCCAGCACGCCCGCGCCCGGCTGATTAAGCAGCAGGGGGCGGTACACGCCGGCGAAGAAGGTTTGCTTATTGTCACCAGCCCGCTCGACCTGCCAGACGTAGCGCACATCGACCACATTGCCGAACCGTGGTCCACGGTGGATATTGTTACGCCGGCCAGCACCATTGGCCCCATTCTCACGCTCATTATTGAGAAGCGCGGGCTGCATACGAGCACCGAGTACATCGACGAGCAACGCGTCATTATCCACGGCAACGTCCCGCTCGCTGGAATCCTCGTGGATTTCTATGATAGATTGAAGAGTGCATCGAGCGGCTACGCCTCGCTCAACTACGAAATCAGCGATTCGAAGCCTGCCGACGTAGTGCGCATGGACATTCTGGTGGCGGGCGAACGCGTGGATGCGCTCGCGAGTATGGTGTACGAAGACGAAGCCCAGCGCGCGGGCCGGCAAGTGGTAGAATACCTCAAGACCATCCTGCCCAAGCAAATGTTCGAAGTAAAAATTCAAGCGGCGATCGGTGCAAAAGTTATAGCCTCGGCCAGCCTCTCGGCCATGCGGAAAGACGTGACGGCCAAACTCTACGGCGGGGACGTAACGCGCAAACGCAAGCTGCTGGAGAAACAGAAAAAAGGCAAGCGCCGCATGCGCGCTATGGGCAAAGTGGATATCCCGCAAGAAGCATTCTTCGCCGTTCTGCGTCGGGAGAACGCGCCGAAGCGCTAGAGACCGGTCCCGACGCCAAAGAAGGGCAGGAAGCTGAAGAAGACCATACTCAACGCAATGAGTATGACGACGACGGTCCAGACCACCTTTATTACTCGCTTCCTTTTCATAATGTATGTTTGAACAGCGCTTGCTGGAAAATGTGAAAGAGGGCGAAGAAGTGCGCGCGCTCATCCGGCGCACGCCGATTGTCGCATTCCTGCCGATACTGCTTAGCGCCGGGCTTATTATAGCACCATTCTTTTTTCTCTACCCCCTGCTCAAGTATGGGGTGGGCGGTAGCGCGCTGCTCGGGGCAAGTTTGCTCGTCGGTATTTTTTTGGGTTTCCGTACCCTCTGGGTCCAGCAGCTGAATGCGTTCATCCTTACCGCCGAGCGGATTATTGACGTGGACCAGCGGGGCATATTTCACAAAGTCGTTTCCGAAACCACGTTCGATAAAATTCAAGATGTTAGTTACGTCGTCAAAGGTATTGGCCCCACGATTTTTCGGTACGGCACGGTGGTTATTCAAACCGCGGGGAATGCGGCGAATCTTGAGCTGGAGGGCGTGCGCTTTCCGCAACGCGTGCAAGAGTTGATTGTGCGTTTGCAGCAGGATACCAACGCCGCCCCCGGGGCCGACCATTTGAGTGCTGACGAACTTTTGACCATGGTCAAACGGATTAAAGCCGGGGTTGGGGAAGAGCAATTTCGACGGCTCGTGGCCCGGAAAGACGACCGGCCCCGCGTATGACCCGCGTTGACCCAGCCCCGCCGGTTGCGCCCCAAGCGGCATCACGTTTTCCCTTGCCGCTGCCGCGCTTTAGTTTGGGCCGGCTCATAAAACTCGCCGTCCTCGTTGGCATAGTGTGGGTCTTGGTGCAAATTGCCCGTACCGGTGTCTGGACTATTCCCGTCATAAGCAATTTTGCGTACGACGCCCCCATGCCGTTGCGAACGGTGCAAGCGGCGGCACCGAGCACGGGCGATATGCTCGCTCGCGTCCCAAACGCAGTGACGGCCGGCAGCCTGACGGTATACGAAGCCGAGTTGTCTTTGCTGGCCGAGCAGGGGAACCAGAAACTCCGCTTGGGCTTGGCAAAGGTGCAAACCGTTATTAGCGAAGGACGTATTGAACTCTCATTCCTGCTGCCGCAGCGGAATAATGCCGTGGTTCGCCTGGAGCTGGAGCCAAGCATTAGCCCCTCGGGTGATCCGGATTTTCGGGTGGTCCGCTCGCGGCTGGGTTTGCTCGACGTGCCGCAATGGCTTATTGGCGAGCCGGCGCGGCGCTTGCTGCAACTCCAGATGCAGCCCGTGGCAACACTGCTCCCAAAGCTTGCGCAAGCGCGCGCGGTTGAAGGGGCGCTCGCCTATACCCTGGCAACCCCATGATGCTTTTTCTTCGCGCGTTGCCTGCAATCCTGGCCGCGTGGCTCTTGGCTGCTTTGGCCGTTGCCATGCGGGTACCAGGCACGTTCTGGATTATGCTGGCGCTTGCAGTGGTCGTGCCGATTTTTGGTTTGCGCCTGCTCACGCGCCGCGCCACCTTGCCGCGAAAATTTGGCGCCCTGGCGCTCTTCCCGGCACTGGCAACGCTGGGCGGCTTTGGCGTACTGCTCTTTTCCGAGTCTGCATTTTTTCAAGGAGTCATCAGCGTTAGCTTGACCTTCCTGCTGTGGTTGACGTGGGAGCAAGCGTTTCGGTTTACCCATCAACCCGCGCGTTACCAGAAAAATGCCCTGACCAACCTGGCGCAGCTTTCGGCCATAGCGGCTTTTTTCTTTTTTACCCTGGTGCTCTTCGATCTCACACTGTTCGCCAGCCTCACGCCCATCCTGCTCGTTGCCCTGTATGCAGTTTTTAGTGCCGGTTGGTTTTTTGGGCTCGCGTACCTGGTCCAAGCCGACCGTACAACCGCAACCGTCTTTGGCCTGCTGACGACGCTCATCGGGACAGAATTCTTGGTCTTGCTGCAACGGCTTCCGCCCCTTCCTGCCGTGAAAGCCGGGATCATGGTCATCATTATCGGCGCCGCCGTTCAACTGCTCCGTCGGCACTTGGAACCGCAAGAAAAGCCCTCCTGGTGGCCTTTCGGCGTGCTCGCGCTCGTGCTACTCTGCCTGGTAGTTACCGCACGTTGGTTCGCCTAAAGGCACTATGAAAGCAAAACCTATTCCAACTTCTCCCAAGCATAATCCGCAAGAGTCGCGTGATGAGAGCGTGGAGCAATTTATGCGGGATCCGGAAGTTATCACCAAGCCCACGGTCGTCCGTTTCTCGGCGGGCTTTTTCTTTACCATGGTGGTGGTTAGCCTTGTCGCCGGGGTGGTGGGTACGGTGGGCATTCTCTTTGGCCGCGAGCACTGGCCCTGGCTGGCCCGGTGGGTTGGGACGAATACGCAAGTGCAACCTGTTGTGCGCACCGTGACGCGGAACGTGGATACTGCGGGTATTCCCACGGCCACCATATAGACCGTGG
>JBBTRU010000007.1:0-35237 GCA_038065015.1 Patescibacteria group bacterium
TTAGCGGGAAGATCGTTGAGCTCCACGGAGCGACGGTTATTAAGAATCACAAAGCCGTTGAGAAGAAGCTTGACCTCGTCGTCCGGAAAGACATGCACGTGGTAATAGCCGGACCGAACGGCATTGGCAAGAGTACGTTGCTGGCAAAGCTGGCGACTGGTTCCACCAACCATGGGACTGTTGCACCCGAAGCAGTGGTTGGCTATTACCAGCAGGACTTTGGCAATTTGGATAGCGAGCAGGTTGCATATGACGTCCTCAAGGATGCAATGTTCGAGCGTGATGAGCAAAAATTGCGTTCGGCCGCCGCGGGTTTTCTCCTGGATGGGCACATTCTCTCGCGCCAGGTAAAAGCTTTGTCCGAAGGGCAAAAAGGCTTACTTTCATTTTGTCGATTGGTCTTACTCAAACCCGGCCTACTCATTTTGGACGAGCCGACCAACCACATTAACTTTCGGCATTTACCAATCCTGGCACAAGCTTTGGACGAGTATCAAGGGGCAATGATTATGGTTTCCCACATTCCAGAATTCGTTGCACAAATCCGCGTGGACACGACCATAGATTTGGGTACACTGAAGGGATGAAACCTGGCTATGACGTGATTGTGGTGGGCGGGGGCGCGGCGGGCATGATGGCCGCGGGCCGGGCAGCCGAGCGGGGCAAGCGCGTCCTATTACTCGAAAAGAATGTCCGCCTGGGTCAGAAACTTTCCATAACCGGCGGCGGGCGGTGCAACATTACGAATGCGGAAGAAAACCCGCGGTTGTTTTTGGCACACTATGGCAAGGCCGAGAAATTTTTGTATTCGGCTTTTACTCAGTTTGGAGTGTTGCAGACGCTAACGTTTTTCGCGAATCATAGTTTACCCATTGTGGTCCAAGCCGGGCAGCGAGCTTTTCCGAAAACTGAAAAAGCCACTGATGTGGTAAAGGCTTTAGAAAAGTACTTACAAGAAGGTAAAGTTGAAGTACGAACCAAAACCAGTGCATCGAGTCTACTTGGTAAAAGTGGCCGTGTTGAAGGTATCGTTGCCGGCAATCAAACGCTCACTGCAAAAAGCTATATTCTAGCCACGGGCGGCCAGTCCCACCCCGAAACCGGATCCACCGGTGATGGTTTTAAGTGGCTCGCCAAACTCGATCACCAAGTCGTACCACCCACGCCGACGATTGTCCCGTTGGCCGTTGCCGATGCCTGGGTGCAAGCACTGGCAGGCGTCGCCTTGGACGATGTGAAAATTACGTTTTATGTGGATAGTAAGAAACAGCTGGCACTCAAAGGCCGGATACTCTGCACCCACTTTGGCCTATCTGGCCCGCTCATTTTGAACGCTGCCGGCAAGGTAGGGGATATGCTGCATGCCGGTACGGTGACCGCGGCTATAGATGCTTTTCCAAAAATGGACCTCGGCAGCTTAGATAAGTACATCACCAAGATTTTTGACGAGAACAAGAATAAGACGTTCAAAACTGTCTTTCGGTTTTTTGCGCCTACTGGCTCAGCAAGCGAACTACAAAAACTTTTGCCAAATACAATGGTAGACAAGAAAGTGCATAGTGTGTCTAAGGAAGAACGTAAAGTGTTGGTAAACTTGCTGAAAGCCTTACCAATAACCGTTACCGGCCTTATGGGCTATGAATGGGCCGTGGTGGCCGATGGCGGTTTGCCCATGACCGCTGTAGATGGGAAGACCATGCAATCTAGGCTGTACCCAAACCTTTTTGTCACAGGCGACTTGCTGGATATTCGCCGGCCATCTGGTGGCTATTCCTTACAGCTGTGCTGGACCACCGGGTACGTGGCCGGGAGCCACGCTTAACATATGCGCATCCCCACCCGAAAACCCGGCAAGTACACCGACCAAACCCGCGACCCGCACATGACACAGGCCAAATTTGACGAGCTCAAAAGTCAATTAGCGCGCATGTTAAAAGCTCGCCCGGCCCAGACTGCAGAAGTGAAGCACTTGGCCGAAATGGGTGATTTCTCCGAAAATGCGGCCTACCAAATTGCCAAAGGCCGTTTGCGCGGGCTAAACCAACGCATCATGGAAATTGAAGATCATTTGAAGTACGCAAAAATTATCACTCCAGAAAAAAGCAGTACTGTGCAGCTCGGTAGTACGGTAACCATTGAACAGGCTGGGAAACAGCAAACCTTTACTATCCTTGGGCCGACCGAAACCAATCCGGCCAAGGGGATTATTTCCCACAAGTCGCCCATGGGCGCAGCGTTGATGGGGAAGCGGGTAGGGGACGTGTTGCGACTTACTCTCGGAGCGACGGAAAAAACGATCCGGATTCTTTCGGTGGACTGATATCTGGTATACTCAACCTATGAAAAAAATACGTAGCGTAAGCGAGTACATTGCTACCGCCCCAAAACCGTCGCAGCCGATACTCAAGCAATTACGGAAGATTATCAAGGTAGCAGCACCCAAAGCTGAAGAGCGTATTAGCTACCTTATGCCCTACTACAGCTATCACGGACGGCTCATCTACTTCGCCGGGTATGCCAAGTACGTCGGCGTTTATCTCATGGATGCCTCTCGCAAAGCACTGCCCAAGCAATTGCAGGCTTTTCGCACTTCCAAGAGCACTTTACGTTTTCCGGTGGAGCGAAAGTTGCCAAGTGCTCTGCTCCGACGTTTGATAGCTATTCAAGCGCACGCTAACCAAGGGAGAGCTAAAACACTATGAAAAAAATTCTCACTTACGCATGTTTCAGTGCATTCTTATTAAATGAATATTTCTAAATTTCAATAATATCAAATGACTGAACTTATAAAAAAGGGTTCTAGCATACGAAAACTTTTGTACATTGGCATAAGTACCCTTGTTACTTTTGGAATCTTACTTTTTGCAAGTAATAATATCTCTATTGAACGAACTAAAATTATTCATTGGGTTTTTGATAGTTGCTTACGAAAAACAGGTGCTGAGGTATTGTCTGGAGAGTACGTTTTTGTCCCTAATACTAGTGACACAAATACTTTTGCTTACTGGGATTTGAGTATAAATGCCGAATCGGCAACGTATGAGGAAATGATGCAATTCTCAATTTTTATGACTCAGCCCAGAGAAAAAAGTTATGTATATACGAATGCTTTAGAGATTACTTTCAGTACACCATTCTATGTATATAATCCGACAACGCCTCTCATTGATTACTTCAATGGACTCAAGATCGACACAACCCTTGGTAATGTTTCAAATATACGTATAGTAAAGAGTGAAAGCGCCAATTTCCGTGATAGCAACGGTTGCGCTCTTGATAAATATTACCTTCAATACGATATAAATTTACCAGATGTGAACCTTACTAATCAATCGGTAGAAGTCGGTATAAAATTTTCATTAGGGGATAAGAAGTATGACCGAAAATACACAGTTAATAATGTAGTATGGACAGATACTGAATTAGTAGGGATAACAAAAGAAAGATACTTACATCCGAGTGAAGCTGATTGGAATATTGTATATAAAGTACCTGAGGGGCAAGATATAAAATACCGTGTCACTTTAAAAACTCCAATGGGCCTGCCTCTCAGAAATCAGAAGTTAGGGCTTGCTAATCCAAAGTTGCATCCATTTAATTCTAGGCAGTATGTGAAGAACTTTACACAAAAGACCCAATTTGTTGAGGTATCTCCTGGTGTGTATGAGAGTACTGTACAAGTTGAAGGTGTCGGCACATTTGCAATTAGTCCTTCAATTTCTGACCAAATGCCTAACCCAGGTTACTCACTAATTTTTGTTGAAGTACACTAGATACATAATGGTATGTGAGCGAGAAGAGAAATCTACTAAAACACATCTACCAATGTATTACCTGTACATTCTCAAATGTAATGATAAAACGCTCTACACCGGAATTACTGTAGATATAGTGCGCCGATTAAAAGAGCATAATACGTCAAAGTTCGGCGCAAAGTACACCCGGTCGCGGCGATCGGTGAAGTTGGTGTACGTGAAGAAGTTTCGCAGCCGTTCGTCGGCCAGCAAAGCCGAGGCGCGTATAAAGAAGCTTTCCCGACAAGAGAAATTACAGCTCATACGTTGAGGGGTACAGTTTGACCAACAACATTTGACTTACCGTATAGCTATGCTACGGTAGCAAGCTGTTTGTACTTTTAAAACCTAGCAAAAGGAGGACGATGTGAAGAAATTCCTGTACGTGCAAGGTGGGTTTACCATCTTTACATTAGGCTTGTACTTTGTGCTCTTGGGTCTTACCAGCAAGCCATTTTTTTCGGCAATTGTGCCGTTTTGGATTCTCGTATTCATTTTCGGCAGCGATCTTGGCGTTATATTCTTCATTGCTGGCGTGGTGGGGCTGGCGGTGACGCAGCTCGTGAGTGAAACCATAGGACTTTTCTGTGCCCTGGCGGTTTTTACCACGATCGTATCGTTCATTTTTGGGCATATGGAGGGTAGACCCTCACCCGTGTGGCTAGCCTTTGCCCTTGCAGCGGTGCAGTGTGCGTTACTCTTGTGCGTGCTCTTCTGGTCTATTCCAGCAAACTAAGCTGTCTCAATATCGGGACAGCTTTTCTTTATGGAAAAAGAAACCCTCCGAGCATTATAGCGCGAAGGGTGTTGGGCCTACCTAAGAAAGAGCATAGGCACGCTGGTTATTGCGCCAACGACTGCACCGGGTATAGCAATGAGGAGCACGGTGCGCATGTACTCACGGAATGAATGTGACCGCCAGCTAGCTATGGCCAGCATGAACGCGAGTACAGCAGTGCCGACCATACCAGCCTGGTTGGCGAGCGAGAGCATCATGCCGAACATTGATGCGGCCACGCCCGCAAGCCAGAGAAAAAAGCCTGTTTCCTGGGTGCAGTGCGTTGTGTAGTACCGGTTATACTCGAGTATCCAGGCAATGATGAAGACTGCCAGCCAGCAGACGATTGCGCCTATAATTTGCGCTTCCATTGGTAACCTCCTGTTGGTGTTCTTTGCCTGGAGCCTATGCCTGGTTGGTGAAGCAGTCAAGCCGTAAGTGGTAGTGTATACTCTGGGCATGAAAAGAGTTGCCATATTCGACATCGACGGGACAATTTTTCGGTCCAGCATGATCATTGAGGTGACCAATGCCCTTATTGCTGAAGGGATTTTTCCAGCCAGGGCGCGGCGGGTATACCAGCGAAGTTTTGAGAATTGGCTTAACCGGAAGGCTGGCTACGACAAATACATCGGAGATGTTGTAAAAGTGTTTGACACGCACATCAAAGGCGTACAACGCTCGGTTTTCTTGCGCGTGGTGCGAAAAGTACTCGGCTACCAGCAGCAGCGGGTGTACCGCTACACGCGGGATATGGTGCGCCAGCTACGGAAGAAAGGTTACTTTCTCCTGGCCATTTCCCATGCCCCGGCCTACTTGGTGGTGGAGTTCACCAAGCACTGGGGGTTTGATAAAGTCTACGGACGGTTATTCGAAGTCCAGCGCGGAAAGTTTACCGGGAAGATTTTGTACCGAGAACTTATTGATGACAAGGCAAAAATCTTGAAGCTCGCGGTGGCAAAGAAAAAACTCTCGCTCAAAGGTTCCATTGGGCTTGGCGATTCGGAAGGGGACATACCTATGCTTAAGCTGGTCGAGCGGTCAATTTGCTTTAACCCGAACAGTATTCTGTACCGGCATGCTAGGCGTGCGGGCTGGGAGATTGTTGTTGAACGGAAAGATGTCGTATACAAGCTATGAAGCACGTTTTTGTTTTTCAGGATCAACTGCATCGATACCCTGGTGGGGGTGGGTTTTACTACTTGACGGTTGGTAGACGCATTGCTCAGAAACTCCGCGAATTATACCGACCGAACCACGGGGGTTGGGCATCGTTACGCGTTGAAGTCCGGGTGGGGAAAACTACCTGGCGTACATCCATTTTTTGGAATAAGGAAGTTTCGTACTGGTTGTTTATTAACGCGACAGTACGGAAAGCCGAAAAAATAACCCTAAATAAAAAGATTCGCGCGCACGTGCGGTTACTCAACGTGTAGTATGGAACGAGAACAGTTTGTTCAACTCGTAACCGAAGCAGTACAGGCCGTGCCCGAACCATTGCGCGAGAAAATTGAAAATGTGGTTTTTGTGGTGGAAGAAGATTCCCGACCACCGAAATTTCGAGAGCGCGGGATTGTCATTCGTAGTTTCCTCCTGGGGTTGTACCAGGGAGTGCCGCTCACCAAACGCGGCATCAACTACAGCCTGGTCCCACCAGACAAAATTACTATTTTTCACAAGCCTATCGAAGAACTGGGCGGGCCTACGGACGCAGGCATTCGAGCGCTGGTGCACGATGTCGTCCATCACGAACTGGCACACTACTTTGGTTTTGACGAGCCGGCCGTGCGAAAGATGGAACA
Source organism: Patescibacteria group bacterium (assembly GCA_038065015.1). Classification (GTDB taxonomy): domain Bacteria; phylum Patescibacteriota; class Patescibacteriia; order PEXW01; family PEXW01; genus CAIPSZ01. The sequence goes on from JBBTRU010000007.1 coordinate 6,375, forward strand.
ATCGAGAAAACGTAAGAAAAGTACGTAAAGTATTGACAAAAACGGCGTTTTCCAGCACAGTATGGCTATGCCAGGCACTCTGGATTTTTCGGTTATCATCGTCAGCTGGAACGTGCGCAAACCTCTCCAGGATTGTCTGGAGAGCATTTTTCGTTTGTCCGAAAACGAACTACCGAGCAAGATTTTTGTCGTGGATAACGCATCAACAGATGGAACGGTTGCTATGGTACAGCAGAATTTTCCGAAGGTTACGTTGATTGCGAATAAAGAGAATAAAGGGTTTGCTGCTGCGAATAATCAAGCAATTGTCCAGATACCGGGTGGTGCAATTTTACTTTTAAATCCGGATACCATTGTTTCGGCCGGTGCTTTTCTCCGAATGCTCAAGGCTTTTACAGACCATCCCAAAGCGGGGATAGTGGGGCCGAAGTTGCTCAACCCTGATGGCAGCGTGCAACCATCGGTCCGGCGTTTGCCAACCGCGTGGGCGCTTGCCGCAATTGCCTTGAAGTTCAGGCACTTTTGGAAAAATTTTCCTGCCCTGCGAAATTACTTGGCAACCGATCTTGATAGCACATTTGAACAAAAAGTAGGCCAGGTTATGGGCGCTGCATTTTTGATTCGTCGCGAAGTGCTGAATACCATTGGGCTACTCGACGAAGGTTTTCATGTCTGGTTTGAAGAAGTGGATTACTGCAAACGTGCAGCCGATGCGGGTTGGGAGACATGGTACGTTCCAACTGCTCAAGTGACGCATTTGGGTGGGCAGAGCTTTCAGCAGCAACCATCTGTTACGAAGCAACGCCAGTGGCGTCAGAGTGTACAGCACTATGCAAAAAAACATTTTACACTTTGGCAACGCGCAGTGCTTTGGAAATGCGGGTGGATCGGTGTTGGGCTGACGTGGGTAATAAATATATTTACCAATACTAAACGAAAGAGTTTAGTTTGGTTATGGGGGATTCCCGTTGTTGTTACAATTTTATTAGGACTGGGAACCCTAAAAGTTGGTATTTTAAGTGATGATTGGGACTGGATGTATGAAGCCCGCCAGACTATTGAACAACCCATCCGACCATTTATTTCTAATGTCGGTGGGGCATTCTATCGTCCATTGAGCACGTATAGTTTTTCTCTAGATTACAAAGTGGCAAAGTACAACGGAATATTCAGCCATGTACACCAGGTATTCCTTACTGCACTCTTTGTTGCATTATTTGTTATTCTCGTGTGGAGATTCACAGGCAATGTCTGGCTAAGTCGGACAAGTGGAATACTATTTGCACTGTGGCCGACACATCATGAAGTAACAACTTGGCTTGCAGCACGGCCAGATTTATTGTGCGCAATATTTTTTGTCTCCGCGTTACTGACTTTTGATGCCGCAGTACGTCGTCCTCGCTTATGGTTAGTTGCACTTACCGTACTCTTTGCAACATCAAGTTTTTTGAGTAAAGAAAATGGCATCATAATAATCCCTGCATTATTCCTTTATACTTTTTCGCAGCGTTGGTTTCGAAGGCGTACCGCATGGCTAGCCCTATTTTTGAGTTTGATAATGGTAAGTTTCTTTGTGTACGTAAGAAGCATCGTTTTAGGTCAGCTGGTAGGTGGCTATAACGAAGAGCAGTTTTCACTACACTGGCGGGACATCACGCAATTGTTTCGCAGCCTGGTCATTGGTTGGGTGAATTGGTCATGGTTTGCTGGCCATACGAGTGAACAGGCAACGACTTTGATACGTCGCATACTTACTCTTGTTGTAAGTACAGGTTTACTCGCACTAGTCATACTACAATTACGTAACCTATGGCATGAACGACGAAAAGTACTACTTCTTTTAGCTTGGTCGGTCGTTATTATTAGTCCAGTACTCCCCATGCTAGAAGGACTAGACTTGGGTCAACTCACTGGGACTCGTTTTTTATTTCTCTTTAGTAGCGTTGTGTGCTTTGCCATTGCTTTGCTCTTGTATAGAATAAAATTTCGCAAACGTATATTGGTATTGCTAATTGTTACATTGGCAATTGCCTGGGGCATTAACTTGCAACCTTGGCGCATGGCTGCAGCGCGGGTGCAAGGTGTACGTCAGCAACTCATTCAGGTTTTGGCAACGCCTTCCGCTCAATCTGCTATATATATTCGTGGGCTACCTGGAGACATTCATGGTGCGTACATGTGGTATGCCCGTCGAAGCGTACCAGAGTTATTAGTAGCAACGTATGGTAACCCACTACTGTATAGTCCCGCAGTGATGGATGACTCACCATTTTGTCGTACCAATACTGAAGCTGAAGTATATGTTCTTGACTGGAAATCAAAAACAACAACATTCATAGTATCGCGGCGACGGGTACTAGCAACGCCTCATAAGCAGCAACAAACACTAAATACGTCCGTAGAATCATTTGGCTCGGGAGAGTTTATTGTACGATGGGATGCCACAATATCTACTGATGCATACCGAGCAATCGCGATATACTATACAAGCACTACCCCAGTAGTTGGTCAGCTCGAGGTTGCATCAGGGGCTACCGCAACACCAAATATAGGTAAGGTATTATTTCCCGCGAATAAAAATGGATGGTTGCAATTTACTCTCTGTCAGAGTAGAGGTTGGACATTGAATCCATCCCCAAAAGCATTACACCTTACGGTACCTTTGGGTACAGAAATCAAGAGTGTCAAATTTATAGATCCAAGATAATTGACTTCTCATGAAATTTAGAAATTTTATCTACCTTGTTGCACTGTTCGTCGCTATAGAGGCACTTTCCTTCTTCGGCTGGCAGTACCCAGTGGTTGGCGTGTTTGCTTGGCTCGGCATTGTGGCCCTTACCTTTGCCGTGGCCTTGGTACGCCCAGAAGCAGCTTTGGGCGCGGTCATGGCCGAGTTGGTCCTTGGCGGCAAGGGCTATTTGTTTAGTTTACCCATTGGTCAGGCTGACCTTTCGTTGCGACTTGGCATATTCTTGGCCGTTATGATCGGTAGTGCCGTGACCACCATACGCTTGCACAATGTCTGGGGTACGCAGTGGCGCTTTCGTTGGCTGTGGTTGGGCTGGATTGCAATTGCAGTGTGGGCTGCTGTGGTTGGGTTGCTTCGCGGTAATGGTTTTGGCGCAGTGTTTAACGACGCTAATGCCTTTTTGTTCCTCGCTTTGGCCCCGGCATTTGGTTTGCTCCGCACGCGCGAACACCTCATGCACGTCTTGTACTGGATTGGTGCGGCAATAATTGTGCTGGCGTTAAAGACCGCACTGGTACAAGGCTTATTCACGCACTACGCATCAACTGATCTCGTCCTGCTCTATAAGTGGGTGCGTGACACCGGCGTCGGTGAAGTAACGTACATCATTGGGCATCTCTACCGCGTCTTCTTCCAGAGTCACGTCTATGGGTTACTCGCCTTCTTCACCGGTATTGGCCTGGCCGTAGCCCGGCCCAAGCGGCAGTGGCTGTGGACTGTCGTCGCCGGGCTCGGGGCGTACGTTGTGGTGGTGAGTCTTTCCCGAAGTTTCTGGTTAGGCGGCTTGGTCGCCTTGGCTTTGGCGCTCGTCGGTATGTTGAGTCGTCGGTCATTCCGGGTCTGCATTGCGCCGGTGAGTTTTTTTGCCGCCATTGCCTTACTCGTCGCTTACGTCGGATTTCAGTGGACCTTAAATTTTCCAGGCCTCTGGGGCGGTGGGGGAAGTGGCGGCACGCTTGTCCGCGCGCGTTCCGATATCCAGGCCGAGTCCGCGGCTTCGAGTCGCCGAGAGCTTTTGCCGGTCATTACCCGGGCTATGTTTGATCATCCTTTTACCGGGAGCGGCTTGGGTACGTCGCTTACATACCAAACCAAAGATCCGCGGGTAAACACTGCAAAAACCTCAAAAGGCACAGCCTACACCACGACTGCGTTTGAGCTTGGTTACCATGGTTTTGCTTTGCAGTTTGGCCTCGTCTTGGTGCTGGCCTGGCTGTATCTTTTATTCCGCTTTCTCCAGCAAGGACTTACCATACTTCGGTTGCACTCACCCGACCGGCCAATTGTGGCAGGCCTATGGTTAAGTGTTTTCGCGCTGTGCACCTTGCACCTCACCACCCCGTACCTCAACCATCCGTTAGGTTTTGGTTTCATCCTCCTAGCCGCAGCGGCCTTTACGCTACTTGATCCTCGCTATGCCCGACGTTGACGTAAGCATTGTTACCTGGAACAGCGCGCCGGAGCTCCGTGCGCTCCTCGAGAGCTTGCAGGCGCAAACTTTGCAACCCGCAAGTATTACTATTGTGGATAATGCCTCCACCGATAGCACGCAAGCGGTGTGTGCGAATTTTTCAAACATGACGGTGCTCCCGCAAGCTACGAACGTGGGCTTTGCGGCTGGGCATAACCTTGGCATCGCGCACGGTCGGGCCGAGTTTGTGTTGGTGGTAAACCCTGATGTTATCCTCTCGCCCACGTACTTGGAGCAAGTACTAAGCGTTGCGGAGGCTCTACCGAAAGCTGCGGCTTTCACTGGCGTGCTGCGCCGTGCGGACGGACGCGTTGATACCACGGGTGTGCGCGTGCAGGTTTCCCGGATTGTCCGCGACCGGCTGGATGTACCAGTGCTGCCTCAGTCCCGCTTTGGCATTTCTGGTGCGGCGGCATTCTACCGGCGGGCTGCGCTGCAGGACGTTGCGGTCGGCGGGCAATTCTTTGCTGAAACGTTTTTTGCATACAAAGAAGATGTCCAGCTGGCGTGGCGCTTGCAGTGGGCGGGATGGGGTGCATATTGCGTCCCTGCGGCCGTGGCTACGCACCAACGGAACCTTGCGGCAGGCACGCGCCGTTCGGCGCGGGACGCGCAGCGAAGATTCTTCAGCTACCGCAACCACCTGTTGCTCTACCCATCAGCCGAGAGTTTTTCGACCGTGCTGCCAGACCTGTGGGCAATAGTCCCAACCGAAATTGCGCGCCTACTTTTTTTACTCGTTACGGATTTTCGGGTAACGCTGCGCGCCCTTGCTGCAGCAGGCAAAATGTGGCACGCTGCAAGAACCTTCGCCGCTCAACAGCGGCGTTCCGTGCCTAGTGCGCAGGTCCGTAAAGCATTATTTGCATGACTGCAACGCCCGACATCTCCATTATCATCCTCAACTATAAAACGCGTGGCCTGCTGCGGCAGTGCCTGCGTGGTATTGCGACGTCGAACGATGCGGTATCCAAGCAAGTGATAGTTGTTGACAACGCTTCGGGCGACGGCAGCATCGAAATGGTTGAGAAAGATTTTCCCGATGTCACCCTCGTTGCCTCGCCAGTAAATAATGGTTTTTCGTCGGGTATGAATCTTGGGCTCAAGCGGGCGCACGGCCGTTACGTTGCCTTGCTCAACACCGATATTGCCATTATGGATAAACCGTTTGACCGGTTGGTGCAATTCCTGGACCAGCACCCAAGCGTTGGCCTGGCAGGACCAAAACTTATCAATCCTGACGGTTCGGTGCAGTACTCCTGCTGCCGTTTTCCCGAAAAGCTCACCCCTCTCTACCGCCGGACACCGTTGGGTAAAATTCCTTTCATTCGAAAAAAGTTGCAACGGTTTGTTATGGCAGACTTCACGCATAACGAGAACCGGACGGTCGATTGGTTACTTGGCGCATTTGTCGTGGCGCGGGCGGCAGCCGTGGAGAAAGTCGGGCTGCTCGATGAGCGTTTTTTTCTGTACTTCGAAGATGTCGATTGGTCCAGGCGTTTCTGGGCCGCCGGTTGGCAAGTCATGTACGTGGCAGATGTGGATGTGGTGCACTACCACAAGCGCCAATCGGCCGAGAATCCAGGACTGACCGGGCTTTTTTCTTTCCCCACGAACATTCACATTCAGTCCTGGTTTCGCTACCTGGCAAAATATAATGGCGTACCCCTGCCTATTCACCCGCAACGTACTGAACCCTAACTATGATGCGCAATTTTCTCAAACACACCTTGTGGCAGCAAATGGGCAAGCAGCTGAAGCGGATGTGGCCCTATACCTGGCCAGTCCTGGTTGGTGCTGCTGCGCTCATACTTATTGTTGGTGCGGTTTTTGGACCGAGGGTAAAAACCGTGTACCAAGAAGCGTTGGCAGGGAAAGCCGATTTAACAAAAGCCCAAGACTTCGTGGTTGCCCAAGAATTCACCGAGGCTTTTGCCTTGCTCACTTCTGGCCGACAGCACCTGACGACTGCCCAAGACCAGTTACACCGGCTAGGATTTTTTCGGTCTTTACCGTGGGTAAAGACACAAGTGCAGGCGGCTGATGAATTGCTCGCAGCGGGTATTGCCACCACCTCGGGGGTCGAGCGCTTGAGTACGTGGGCCGAACGCGTAGTAAAACCGTTCAAGACGGGAAAATCTTTTAGCTTGGGTAGCCTCAAACCCGAGCAGAAACGCGCAATCCTCAAAGCAATCTATGAAGCCCAACCCGATTTACAAGCGGCAAAAGCTTCGATTGATCTTGCCGTAACGCATTTGCACGCTATCCCGAAAAATGGGTTGGCCGGCAAACTCAACGCGGCCGTGCAACCCTTCCGCGATACTTTGCCCGGCTTGCAGGAAGGCATTGGCCAAGCGATCCCGGCTTCGAAAGTTATTCCACCGCTGCTGGGCTACCCTTCACCGCAGAACTACCTTTTCTTGTTGCAGAATAATGCTGAACTGCGGCCCACCGGCGGCTTCATTGGGACGTACGGCATTGTGAAAGTAGTGGACAGCAATATTTCTTCTTTTACTACGGATAACGTATACAACCTTGACGACCAGGCGAAGGCGTTGCGCATTACCCCGCCGGCGGCACTCACGCAGTACAACAAGGTCAACCGCTGGCTTTTCCGCGATTCCAACTGGTCACCCGATTTTCCCACTGCCGCCCAAGAAGCGCTCTCTTTTTACCGCCTGGAAGGCGGCCGCGAGCGCAACCTCAATGGGGTTATTGCCGTTGACCCAACGTTCTTTGCCTCGCTCTTAAAAGTGACTGGCCCAATTACCATTAAGAAGAAAGAGTTCCGAGCCGATAATTTGGTTGAAGAGCTACAGTATATTACCGGCGTCGAGTACACGTACCAGGGCTTGAGCACGGCCGAGCGCAAGCAGATTATTGGCACACTCGGGCAGGCGCTCATAGAAAAAATGCTCACGCTGCCCAAAGAGAAGTATGGTAAAGCGTGGACGGCTTTCCAGGAAAATCTTAAAGCCAAACATGTACTGGTGTGGGTGGCCGATACGAACCGCCAGCGCACGCTCGCCGACCTGGGGTGGTCTGGAGCTGTACAAACCCCGCAAGGCGACACGTTTATGGTGGTGGATGCAAACTTGGCGAGTTTAAAGAGCGACCCGGCAGTCCAACGCACGCATAGTTATACCATCAAGAAAGCGGGGGATGATCTCGTTGCCGAGCTTACCATTCGTTACGAGCATACTGGTAAGCTCAACTGGAAGACCACGCGTTACCGAACCTACACGCGGGTGCTCGTGCCGAAGGGGAGTGAACTCTTGAAAAGTAGCGGGGCTATGGTAGACTGCAACGTCAAACGAGACGGTACGGTAGTAACCACCGAAACCCTCGGGCTCACTGCCTTTGCGGCCTTTACCTGCACCGAAGTTGGGGCTAGCCACGAACTAAAACTCACCTACCGATTAGGCGGTGGCGTCGGCGTGCTCTGGGACCAAGGTGAGTACAAACTTCTGGTGCAGAAGCAACCCGGGACCGCCGCGTACACCTTTAACCTGAAAGCAGATTTCGGTGCTGACCTAGATCTTCTGGAAGGTGCAGCGAGCGGTGCTGCAGTAGTACAGCATGTGCTTTCGGCACAAACGCCGCTTACCCACGACCTCGACTATAGTGTTCAACGTAAACCGTAGCCCATGGCATTTCTTAGCAAAAAACTCGGCATCGATCTGGGTACCACGAACACGCTCGTGCACATGCCTGGCCGCGGCATTGTACTCAACGAACCATCCGTGGTGGCAGTAGCGGTTATTGATAAGCGCGTGCTTGCCGTTGGCGTAGAAGCCAAAGAAATGCTCGGCCGAACCCCGGATACTATTGTTGCCAAGCGGCCCTTAAAAGAGGGCGTCATTGCCGATTATAAAACGACCGAAGCGATGCTCCGTTACTTTATCAATAAGGCTTTGGGCGGAGTACGTTTTTTTCGGCCCGAAGTCATGATTGCGGTCCCGGCCGGGATTACCTCAACCGAACGCCGCGCGGTTATTGATGCTACGATTCAAGCCGGAGCCAAAGCTGCGTACATTATAAAAGAACCCATTGCGGCGGCCATTGGAGCGAATATTCCCATTGGCTCGGCGTCTGGCCACATGATTATTGACATGGGGGGCGGTACTTCAGAAATTGCCGTTATTTCCCTGGGTGGTATTGTGGCAAACACTTCCGTACGCATTGGCGGTAACAAGTTCGATGCGGCCATACAAGAGTACACGCGCAAGAAGCATGGCGTGGCCATTGGTGAGCGCAGTGCCGAAGAGCTTAAAATTCACATTGGCTCGGCCTTGCCCTTGGAAGAGAAGTTGAGCATGGATATTCGCGGACGAGATATGGTGAGCGGTTTACCCACGACGTTGCACGTAACCTCGGACGACATAACCGAAGCTATTCAAAACGAGCTCATGGGCATTATCCAAGCGGTGAAATCCGTGCTGCAGAACACCCCCCCAGAACTTTCCGCCGACGTCATTGATAAAGGCATGGTCCTCTCGGGTGGCTCGAGTTTACTTCGGAACATGGATAAACTCCTGACCCAAGCCACGGGTGTGCCGGCCTACGTTGCCGATGACGCGTTACTCTGCGTGGCCAAGGGTACGGGCGTGGCCTTGGATAATTTGGAATCGTACAAACGCAGCGTGCTCGCTACCGGGTAGTATGCGCATTGGGATAGATGCCTCGCGAGCGAACCTCGCCCAGCGTACCGGGACCGAGTGGTATGCTTTTCACCTCACGAAGGCGTTTTTTCAGTTTGTGCGACCGAGCGATACAGTGCGCCTGTATGTGAAAGAGCCGCTCCGGCCAGAGTGGGGGACGCTGCCGAAAAATGTCGAAGTGCGAGTTCTGGGCTGGCCGCCGAAATTTCTCTGGACGCAGTTGCGGCTTTCTGCCGAACTCCTCAGGCATCGCGTTGATGTACTTTTCGTGCCTGCGCATACCATTCCATTTCTTGCACCGCGGAATACGGTCACCACGCTCCATGACATTGGCTTCGAACATGCGGCGCAGCTCTATGGGCAGCAGCAACTTGGACCGTCGAATAGCTTTAAGCCTTGGTTGAATGCTTGCGTCCGCCTGTTCACGCTCGGGCGCTACGGCGCAACCGAGCTCGATTACCACCGCTTCTCTGCCCGTCGTGCCTTGCAGCACTGTCAGACTATTCTGACTGTTTCGGAGTACACCAAGCAGGATATATGCCAGACATACGGCATCGAACCCCAGCGCGTACGGGTTATACCGAATGCCATAGATACCCAAGCCTTTCACCCGAGTGTGCGGCAGGATACCGCGCGCATGGCTGCCGTTGCTACCCAGGTAGGCCTGCGTCAGCCGTATATTATGACCATTGGCCGCATTGAGAAGAAAAAAAATACCTTGGGACTTGTGCAGGCATTTATTGCACTCAAAAAAAATCCTGCCCATGCCCGTTTGCAACTACTCCTCGTGGGTAAGCCGGGCGTTGGGGCTTCGGAAATCACGTCAGCAATCCATGCCGCCGGTCTAACGGCAGATGTCTTTTGTCCGGGGTGGTTACCCGAAGCAGATATACCCGCACTCATGGCCGGTGCATCGGCTTTTGTTCTCCCGTCGTTTTTCGAAGGTTTTGGTATACCGGTGCTCGAAGCAATGGCCGTGGGTACGCCCGTCGTTTGCAGTGCCGTAACATCGCTGCCCGAAGTTGCCGGTGATGCCGCGGTGCTCGTCGACCCCCATGACCCGCAGGCAATTGCCGACGGTGTTGCGAGCGTGCTCGCTGACCCGGAAAAGCAGAAGTTACTCCAAGAAAGAGGGTACACCAGAGTCCAGCAATTCTCGTGGGCGCGGAGTGCAGCCCAACTGGCCAAGGTGCTTTTTGGTCAGTAGGTGCTTAACTCGGCAGCCCTTGCAAAAAGGCCCGATTTATTGTACGCTCATGCTACTCCATGCCTGACCTCACACCCTCGTTGATCGGCCAGCAACCAGTGATTGCTGCGCTCACCAAAGCCGCAACCGGAAAAACGGCGTATGGCCACGCCTACCTCATCAGTGGAGCAGATACAACAGCGGTTGCCGCACTTGCGGCCTGGTTTCGTAATTACCTTGTCTGCACAGCGCCAGCCGGCTCTACTGCCTGCGGAGTATGTGCTGGCTGCACGAGCTGTGTAAACGCCGATGGCGTCTGGACGTACAGTCTAGAAAGCACCCCCGACGAAGTTGCGCATAGCGTTGAGCGCATTCGGAGTATTCGCCAATTCGTCGCCCTTCGACCAGTGGCGCAAGGGCGACGTGTGGTCTTGGTGGATAGAGCCGATACGCTCCGCGGGGCGGCTGCAAATGCCTTACTGAAAAATATTGAAGAGCCCGCTGAAGGGATTATCTACATTCTTACGGCCCAGCACCTTGGTGCGATCTTGGCAACGATTCGTTCCCGCACCATGTCTGTAACCGTGCAACCCGTACCGCAGGCTGTACTCAGGCAAGCACTTATTACAAACGGCTATACGCAGAGTGCCGCAGCATTTGCAAGCCAACTTTTTCCAAACCAAGCTGGCCGGGCAGTGCAGCTCTTGGAAGATCGTCCGCGTTACGATGAACTGCACACTGTAGAACATATGCTTGCTCATTGGGCAACCCTTGCTTCCGCGCAACGCCTCGCGGCGGCAGCAACAATTGTTGAGGGCCGTACAGATATGGCTGCCCAACGACTCCGCGTGCAAGATGCGCTCGCGCTGATTGCCCGCCAGCCCGCGCGGCGACCAGGTGTACTGCGCGCACTCTTGCAGGCCTGCCTAGCATTACGCACCAATGCTCAGCCCAAACTCATTTTCGACGCTTTTGCCCTGCAAACGCTATGAAAAAAATCTTTCTCCTCGCTGTGCTTCCCTTAGCGCTTTCCGCTTGTGCTATTTCATTTTCCTCACGTACCGCAACCACCCAAGCCGGTGATGGCGGGGTGTTTATTTCTCCAGACACGGGTACTACCTGGGCGCAGAAGGTCTTCGTCCGGCAGGAGGCAAAAGGCCCGGTAACCATTAGCGGTTCGAACATTGGCTTCTTCGCATTCCACCCCAGCACCTCCGATACTTTCTACGTCAGCACGCAGCAGCAAGGGCTTTGGAAAACCGAGGATGCGGGTGAGACGTGGTCCCCATTAGGACTCACCACGGGTTACGTACAAGGGTTTACGCAGGATGTCGCAAATCCTGCACTCATGTTTGCCGGTTTCCAAAATACCATACAGAAGAGTACGGATGGCGGCACTACCTGGACCGTCGTGTACACCAACCAGCCTGGGAACGCGGTGACGCAAGTGCAGCTGAACCCCCACAATGCGCAGGAGGTTTTTGCAACAACCAATGGCGGCGTACTGCTGAAAAGCGACGATGAAGGGGTAACCTGGCGCATCCTGAAAATTTTTCAAAATCGAGTTCCAAAAAAACTCATACTGCTCAAGAATGACCCCCGCATAATGTTCGTGGTTATGGCTGACGGCATTTTTCGCTCCAATGATGCCGGCGGGCAATGGAACGAACTCATGACCGAAGCGTTGCGCAAGGCTGATGCGCTGCCGGTGAACGATTTCACGTTTACCGACCACACGCCCTCGGTCATGTACGTGGCGAGCACGAGCGGCATTGTTCGGTCGTTGGATGGGGGAGCGTCTTGGCAAGTTGTGCCAACCGTTATACCGCCAAAAACCGTGCCGGTAAACGCGCTGGCAATAAATCCCGTTGATGAAAACGAACTCGTCTTTACTGCGGCTTCCACCTTTTATCGTTCGTCAGATTTTGGAAAAACCTGGCAAACCTTTAAAAACGTTGGGTCTGCCCGGGTGTACGCCGTCCTTGCCGCGCACCCGCGCCGGCCAGGGATGCTGCTCCTCGGTACGGTTCTCCCAGCCAAGAAATAAATTGTATGTCTACCACCGATACGCATGCCGACGAATTCGAAAAAGCCCTGGCGCATTTGCAAAAAGAGCTGCAAGCAATCCGTACGGGTCGGGCGTCACCGGCCATGGTTGAGAATCTCATTGTGGATGCCTATGGTACCCCGACACCCTTGCTAAATCTCGCGAGTATTTCGGTTCCGGAATCTACCCAGTTGTACATCCAACCCTGGGATCCTAACCTGGTGAAGAGTATTGAAAAAGCTTTGCAAGCTTCGGCGCTTGGGATTATGCCAACGGTTGAAGGGGGCGGTATTCGGCTGCACTTCCCGCCGCTTACCGAAGAGCGCAGGCACGAGATGGTAAAAACGGTAAACGAAATGCTGGAAAAAGCCCGCGTTGCCGTACGCGCCGTGCGCGAAGGGGTCCATAAAGAAATTAAGCAAAACGAGAAGACCGGCACATTTTCTGAAGATGTAGCAAAAGTGGAAGCCAAGTTCTTGCAAGAGGCGCTCGATGCATACAACCAGCGCGTTCATGACATGGGGAAGCAGAAAATTACAGAATTGCAAACCATCTAGCCAATGACCACGCTCCTCACCTTTCTCATTGTCCTCGGTTTACTCGTCTTCGTGCACGAGCTAGGCCATTTTGTGGCTGCGCGCATCCTGGGCGTGGGGGTGAAAGAATTTGGTTTTGGTTTCCCACCCCGGCTCTGGGGCATCCGGCGCAAAGAAACGACGTATAGCATCAACTGGATACCCCTCGGCGGGTTCGTACGCCTGCACGGTGAAGACGGTGAAGCAACAGACCCGCAAAGTTTTAGCATGCAGAAAGCCTGGAAGCGCACCATTATCCTCGTCGCCGGCGTACTCATGAATGTTGTGCTTGCCATAGCTATTTTTGCAGTTGGTTTTAGCCTAGGTTTTCCTACAGACATTACCGACGGTGTGCCAGCGGGTGCCCGAGCGCGCGACCCGAAAGTCCAAATTGTAGAAGTGCAGGATGGCTCTGCTGCGGTTGCAGCCGGTCTGCAGGTGGGCGACGCGTTGGTGCGGGTAAACGGTGCCGAGATAGTTACAGTGACCGATGCGCAAGCCGCGGCCCGTGCTGCCGGCGAGCGGGCGGTAACCGTGGTGTACACCCGCGGACAGGAAGAGCGAACCACGTCGGCCACCCTGCAAAAACTCGAAACCACGGGGCAGCCTGGGCTGGGCGTCTCTCTGGCCCAAACCGCCTATGTTTCGTACCACCCGTTGCGGGCGCTATGGGAAGGCATCGCTGCCGGAGGACGCTCGCTCTGGTATATTCTCCAAGCATTTGGTCAATTTCTTGGCAACCTTATCATCCACCAGAGCGCGGGCGCAGACGTAGCTGGCCCGGTTGGCATTGCTGTACTCACGGGCCAAGTGGCAAAACTGGGCTTCACGTACTTGCTGCAATTCGTAGCACTGCTCTCACTGAATCTTGCCATTATCAATATCCTGCCCATTCCTGCGCTTGATGGCGGACGTTTACTCTTTGTCATTATTGAGAAGCTCCGGGGCAAACCCCTGACGCAAAAACTCGAGTCGAAAATACACGGTACGAGTTTTGCCATTCTCATTGGCCTCATTGCCCTGGTGACGCTGCGGGATGTTTTCAAGCTGGACGCCGTGCAGCATTTATGGGAACGTCTGTTCTAAGCCCCTTTTACTATGCGGCAATCCCAACTCTACATTCCCACCCAAAATGTCCCGCCGGCCGAAGAAGTCTCGCGCAATGGCAGACTCTTGCAGCAGGCCGGCTACGTCGACAAGCTCCAGGCCGGGGCGTATACCTGGTTGCCGTTGGGTTTGCGGGTCTTAGAGCGCATAAGCACTATCGTTCGCGAAGAGCAAAATCGAATTGGCGGGCAGGAAATGCTCATGCCGGCCCTGCAGCCGAAAGCTCTTTGGGATGTCACGGGTCGCTGGACAACACTCCGCGACATTATGTACCAGTGGGAAGATAGCAGCGGTCATGCGATTGGTTTAGCGACCACCCACGAAGAAGTAATCACCGACCTTCTCCGTCGCGGCGAGCTCACGTACAAAAATTTGCCGCAAGCGCTCTACCAACTGCAATGGAAGTTTCGCAATGAGCCTCGAGCAAAGAGCGGGGTGCTTCGAGGCCGCGAGTTTCTCATGAAAGATCTATACAGTTTCCATGCCACGGCCGAAGATCTCGATACGTTTTACGCCAAAGTGCACCAAGCCTACCACGCTACCTTTAAGCGGCTTGGACTCGAGGCGCACGTTACGGAAGCAAGCGGAGGCACGTTTACCAAAAAGCATAGTCATGAGTTTCAAGTGTTTAGCGCTGCCGGAGAAGACCGCGTATGCTACTGCAAAGCGTGCGGGTTTGCGCAAAACATCGAACTCGATGCCGAAGTGGCAGCATGCCCAAAATGCGGCAAACCCACAACGGTCGAGAAGAGTATCGAGGTAGGGAATACCTTCCATTTTGGGGATTACTACACTACGACTGTTGGCATACGGCACACTGCAGCCGATGGTAAGCGAAAACCCGTGTACATTGCCAGTTATGGTATTGGTGTATCCCGCCTTGTCGGCACAATCGTCGAAGTCTATGCCGATGCAAAAGGGTTAGTGTGGCCAGCGGCAGTTGCCCCCTTTGCCGCGCACGTGCTGGTCCTCGGGAAAGCATCTGCTGAACTGCAGAAACACGCAACCGCTTTTGAACAAGCCGCGCAGAAAAAGGGAATTGCGGTACTCCTTGACGACCGGGAGGTTAGTCCCGGCCACAAACTCAAGGATGCGGATTTACTCGGCATGCCATACCGAGTCGTCTTTAGTGAACGCCAGGGGAATAACGTTGAAGTGACGACTCGAGCAACGGGTGATGCAAAAGTACTAACACCGGAAGCCGCGCTCACTCTGCTCCAGGCCGTATGATCATGGACCGTCTCTTCGGGAAGTTCTCGCGCGACCTTGGCATTGACCTGGGAACGTCGAGTACTTTGGTGTACGTGAAAGGGAAGGGGATTATGATAAACGAGCCGTCGGTAGTGGCGGTGAACACCCGGACCGAGCAAATCCTGGCGGTGGGTGGCGAAGCTCGAAAAATGGTTGGCAAAACCCCCGGGCACATCATTGCGGCCAAACCACTGGTCGACGGGGTAATCTCTGATTTCGAAGTAACGGAAAAAATGTTACGGTACTTTGTCGACAAGGTCCATCGGGAAGGGTTTACCCTCGTTCCTCGGCCCCGCGTGGTTATTGGCATACCGCTGGGGGTAACCGAAGTGGAGCGAAAGGCTGTAGAAGACGCGACGTTGCACGCTGGCGCGCGCGAGGTCTACCTTATTGAACAGCCCATGGCGGCGGCAATTGGCGCGCGTCTGCCCATCCAGGATGCCTCTGGCAACCTCGTCGTGGACATTGGGGGCGGTACAACGGATATTGCCGTTATTTCTCTGGGCGGCGTGGTAACCTGGCGCAGTCTGCGGACCGCGGGGAACGCCTTTGATGCAAGTATCATCCAGTATGCGCGCGAGCACTTTAATTTGCTCATTGGCGATCGGACCGCCGAAGAAACGAAAATTGCCATTGGCTCTGCAACCGAAGACCACGATGACCTAGAAACAAAAGTCCGGGGCCGCGATCTTATCTCCGGCTTGCCCAAAGAGGTTACGATGACCGGTAAAAATGTCCGCGAAGCGCTCGCGCGTAACTTAAGCATTCTCGTGGAGAGTATTGGGACGGTGATCGAAGCAACCCCACCCGAACTCGTTGCTGACGTACACCAACGCGGCATCCTCCTTACGGGCGGCGGCGCGCTTTTGCGTGGGCTACCGCAACTCATAACCCGGGAAACGAAAATGATCGTCCACGTTGCCGATGATCCTCTCACCGCTGTCGTACGCGGCACCGGCATTGTCCTCGAAGATTTAGACCGCTTGCGCAATGTTCTCGTGCTCTCAACCGATAGCGATAGCCCCGGGGCGAAAAGGTAACTATGGCACAGCGCCCCCTTCGGGTTATTCCAAATAGCTGGGTTATCGGGGTTACCATCAGCCTGGCAATCCTCACCGCTCTCGGGCTCTTGGGCCCGGTGCAGCGTTTTGCCGTACGGGTGCTTGCCCCCATCGGCCGGGTGTCGCACCGCGCGGTTGAAGGCATCCGCGTTACTTTCGCTGACCGCAAGCACAGCCAAGATGTAGCAACCGAAAACACCACCTTGAAAGAGCGCCTACTGCAAGTTGAATTGGAGCGCGCAAAGCTCAACCAGCAGCTTGCGGAATTAAAAATTCTTCGGGCCGAGCAAAGTTTTCTCGACCGTCGAACGCTGAAGGGTACGGCAGTGCGGGTTATCGGTCGGTCACAATTAAACACGCAGCGCGTCTTAGTCGACGGCGGGTCAGAACAAAAGGTGCAGCGCGGCGCGCCGGTGCTGGCGGGTGACGGCATCCTCGTTGGCGTGGTCGAAGATGTGCAAGCAACCACGAGCAGCATACGTTTGCTTACGGCGGATAGTTCGAATGTCGCTGTCCGCGTGCGGGACCAAAGCGGCGCGCCTGGCATTGTTGTCGGTGAGCGCGGAGTCGGCATGCGGCTTACCCTTGTCCCGCAGAATGAAAAACTTGAAAAAAGCCTTACCGTTATTACGGCAGATGCCGACCCGCAAATCCCCAGCGGCTTGCTGGTGGGCACAATTTCGAACATCGATGTTGCCCCGGGTGCGCTTTTTCAAAGTGCCGCCCTCCTGCCCATTGTTTCCCTTGACCGGCTCAATGTACTCACCATTCTTACCTCGGTATGAATTTTTTTGTTAATACAATTTTGGCCGTACTCGCTTTTGCTGCCCACGTCGGGCTCGCCAGCGCTACCACCACCGGGGTGCCCATTCACGTCCTCGCCGTGCTGACTATAGTTTGTATCTGGTTGCAGGATACGCAGTCAATTGGCAACCGCTTACTCCCCGCTGCCTTGCTGGTGGACCTCATCCAGCCGACGCGTGTTCCGGTAACTGTACTTACCGTCCTCGCGGTCTGGTTTGTCGCAACCATGATCCAGAAGCACTGGCTAACGAATCATTCCATTGCCTCACTCGTTGGCCTTGCCCTTATTGCAGCCCTGGTTCGAATGGGTGTTACGTGGCTCGGCATTGCGCTTTCCGCTGCAGTCGGCACTTCCAGCATACCGGTTGCCGCTTCTTGGAACTGGTACGACAATACATTACGCTTTTTTATCGAAACATCTTTGGTTGTGGGCCTTGGTACTCTCTGGCGCGGTTTGCAGCGTATGCTGCGACGGTCTTTTCTCTATGCCACGCACTAATCCGTTCGATATTGTCCCGCCCGCAGGCCTCGGTCGTTCCCGGGTGGTGCGGGCTTTTCGGAGTTTCGAATATAGCGATACCACCCTCGATGCCCAAGCGAGCGATTCGCCCACCCTCAAGCACCAAATGCTGCCGAATCGCTTGCGTATTCTTAGTGGGTTTTTCATCGTACTCATCGCGGTGCTCATTGGCCGGGGCGTATGGTTGCAGCTTATCCGGGGCGCGAGCATGCGGAGTGCAGCCGAAGGTAACCGGCTACGCGTCATTACCACCACGGCCCCGCGGGGAATACTCTACGACCGCAACGGCGTGCCGCTCGTAGAAAACGTAGCGGAATTTACCTTCGGCGTGGTTCCGGCAGATGTGCCACGGAATAGCGAAGAGCGCAGTGCACGTTTCCAACACTATCAAAATCTCAGCGGCATACCCGCCCAAGATTTTGCAACAGCCTACGCCAACGCGCCAGAAACCAGTACGGAAGTCGCTGCGGTGCTCGAGCACGTCAGTTACGATGCGGCCATGAAATTGCGCATCCGTCTGCAAGATGAGCCCGCTGCCCAGGTCGTCGCAACGCCCCGCCGCCACTACTTAGCGGGAACCGCTTTTAGCCAGGTGCTTGGCTATACCGGCAAAATTTCTCAGCAAGAGTGGAAAGATTTGAATGCCACACCCCAGCGAGAGTACCGGAAAAATGAGGTGATCGGTAAAACTGGGTTAGAAGCGCAGTACGAAAAAGAATTGCGCGGTACGAGCGCAAAAGCGTCCGTCGAAGTAAACGCGCAGCGACGCGAGCAGAAAGTCATAACCACGGAAGTGGCGGTTGCCGGGCAAAATCTCGTCACCACGCTGGATGCCGGTTTGCAGGATGTCCTGGCAACCTCGGCCGTTGCCATGGTACGGCAATTGCACACCACAGGCGCAGCGGTGGTAGCCATTGACCCGCGTGATGGGGGAGTGCTCGCATTTGTCAGCGTACCCACGTATGACAGCAACGATTTTGTCGCTGGCCTTACCACCGAGAAATACCAAGGCCTGGTCGATGATCCGCGCCGACCCTTGTACTTTCGGCCCCTCTCCGGCGAGTACCCATCAGGCTCAACCATTAAACCCATTATTGCTACGGCGGCGCTCAACGAAGGGGTTATAACCCAGCAGACAACCGTACTCAGCACCGGCGGGATAAAAATAGATAAATGGTTTTTTCCAGATTGGAAAGCCGGTGGCCACGGGGTAACGAATGTGTATAAGGCTATTGCCGATTCGGTGAATACATTTTTTTACACCATTGGCGGTGGTACCGACACCTTTGAAGGTTTGGGTATCGATCGTATGACGCAGTACGCCCGTACCTTTGGTTTGGGTGCGCCCACTGGTATTGACCTCCCCGGTGAACGCGGAGGTTTTTTGCCGAGTAAAGCCTGGAAAGAACAGGCAAAAAATGAACCCTGGTACATAGGCGATACTTACCATTTTGCCATCGGCCAAGGCGACCTCCTCGTTACCCCGCTGCAAATGGCCTTAGCAACAGCCACCTTAGCCAATGGTGGCATACTCTATAAACCCCATGTGGCAAAAACCTTCCAAATCGGCGACGGCACCGAAGCAAAAAATGTTGAAGCAACGGTCGTCCGCGAGCACGTCGCCAGTGCGGAGGCTGTCCAGATTGTGCGTGATGCGATGCGTGAAGCTGTTATCAATGGTAGCGCGCGGCGTTTACAGACCTTGGGTATCCCAACGGCCGGAAAAACCGGGACAGCGCAATTTGGCAATGCCGGGAAAACCCATGCCTGGTTTGTGGGTTTTGCGCCCTTCGATAACCCCACCATCGCCATTGCCGTCATGGTCGAAGCCGGCGGGGAAGGGCATGCTGCGGCACTCCCCATTGCCGAGGCGGGATTCAAATTTTGGCTACAAAAAAGCCAAAAAACCCCTTAGTAACTAGGGGTTGACACGTTGAGCTGCCTCACGTATTCTTTGAACCACGTCTTTTCTCTCTGCTTACCTTTTTGCTATGTCTCAGAAGCAATTCGTCACCGCTGAAGGTTTAGAAAAGTTACACGCAGAGTTACACCAGCTTAAAACTGCAAAACGCAAAGAGCTTGCCGGGCGTATTCAGGATGCCAAAGAACTTGGCGACCTTTCGGAAAATGCCGAGTACCAAGAAGCCAAGAATGAACAGTCTTTTGTCGAAGGTCGTATTGCGGAAATTGAAAGCATGCTGAAGAATATTGAAGTTATCAACCATACCAACTCCGGTATTGTCCAAGTTGGTTCAACTATTGATGTAGAATTCAACGGCAAAAAGCAATCGTTTACCATTGTCGGTTCGAACGAAACCGACCCTTCGGCCGGCCGGATTTCAAATGCCTCACCGCTTGGCCAGGCATTCCTAGGCCATAAAGCGGGCGATACGGCTAACGTGAAGACCCCAATGGGCACGATTACCGCTACAATTTTAAGCATTCGGTAGTTGAGAAGTGTACCGAGAAAGAGCAGTCCCACCGGCTGTTTTTTTGCACCTACCGGTAAAAATGGTAGAATCTACCTATGCAAATAGATATCAATGACGAGCGAAGTGTCCGTATACAGCGTGCACGTGAGCTTGCCGCAGCGGGGATTGCAGCATACCCAGCACGAGCGGTTCGAACGCATACGGTTGAAGAGCTCGTTGCGCAGTTTAGCGATGGCGGTACGCAGGTTACCCTCGTGGGCCGCATTCGCGGGATTCGCCGGCATGGTGGTTCAACGTTTATCGATATCCAGGATGGCACTGGAAAGTTCCAAGTGTTCTGCAGCGCGGCGGAGCTTGGCGAGCAGTACGCTACGCTTGTTGAACGACTCGACATCGGCGATTTCGTACAAACTACTGGCACGCCTTTTATAACCAAAGCAGGCCAGCGAAGCCTAAAGGTTGCAGCCGTAGCCCTCTTGAGCAAAGCCCTTCGGCCGTTACCAGACAAAGTGCACGGCCTTACCGATACCGAACAGCGCTACCGACAACGTGAACTCGATTTGCTCGCTAACCCAGAATCGCTGGGTATTGCGCGTTTACGTTCTGCAATGCTGCAGGCTTTACGCCAGGGTTTTGAGGCTGAAGGTTTTATCGAAGTGGAAACGCCAGTTTTGCAAAGCATTGCTGGTGGGGCAACGGCCAAACCATTCGTCACCCATCATAATACTCTCGATATCGATTTGTACCTTCGGGTTGCTCCAGAATTATTCCTCAAACGGCTTATCATCGGCGGGTTTGAGAAGGTGTACGAAGTCGCTCGGTGCTTCCGCAACGAAGGCATAAGCCCGCAGCATAATCCCGAATTCACCCAAATTGAATTCTATGCTGCATTCTGGGACTACCAAAAGCTCATGGATTTTTGCGAGCAACTCTTGGTTGAGGTTGTGCGCAAGGTCCGCGGTTCGTTGGAATTCGAAGTTGATGGGAAAGCCATCAATTTTTCTGCGCCATTGCCGCGCATGAAGTACGTTGATGCAATATTGGCAGCAACGGGAGTGCATATCCTTGATGCGACCGATGTAGAGATTCGTAAGGCGGTGAAGAAAGCCGGTGGTGAAGCTGAACCGCACGCGAATCGAGGTAAACTCATTGATGAGCTTTGGAAAACCGCAGTACGTCCAAATGTCCACCGACCAACATTTGTCTACGATTATCCAGTGGAACTTTCGCCCTTAGCAAAGCGAAAAACCGATGATCCACGTATTGTCGAGATGTTCCAGCTGGTCATTGCCGGTGCGGAAGTTATAAAAGCTTTTACCGAGTTGAACGACCCGCTCGACCAGGCCGCACGTTTTGCCGAGCAAGACGCACACGCAAAACTGGCGACGATGAGGCGCAGGGTACGGATCCGGCTTTTGTCGAGGCAATGGAATACGGCATGCCGCCAACGGCGGGTGCGGGTATTGGCATAGACCGGCTCGCCGCAATTCTTTCCGGCAGCCACAGCATTAAAGAAGTTATTTTGTTTCCGACTCTTCGTCCGAAAGAATAGGGGAGTATGCTCGATATAAAAAAGTTGAAAGAAGATGAAGCCGCGGCAATCCATTCGTTGGAAGCACGTGGGTTGAAAGATGCAAAAAAGCTTATACAAACTGCCATAGATGAGCATGAAGCATACGTACACAAACTTCAAAAAGCAGAAGTATTAAAGTCTAAACTCAATAGCTTGAGCAAAAAAATTTCTACGCTACAAGGTGATGAGAAAAAGGCCGCTTTGGCAGAAGCAAAAAAATTCAGTGCCGCTACGGTAAACACCAATGTTGTAAGCGGGATGGCTCTTTCCCGCCTACCGAATATACCCTTGGCAGATGTGCCTATTGGGCTGAATGCAACTGGAAATATTACTATTCGCGAACACGGTAAACATGTAAAGCTGCAAGAGCCCCAAGACTACCTCAGTCTTGCTGAGATTTTGGGTATTATTGATATGCCGCGGGGCGCAAAAGTTTCGGGTAGCCGGTTTGGCTACCTCAAAGGCGCCGGTGCACTTCTAGAATTTGCGTTGATCCAATATGCAATGCAGGAGCTTACCAAAGCGGGTTTTACTGCCGTTGTTCCCCCGGTCATCGTTAACGAGCCGTACATGGAAGCCATGGGCTATTTAGCGCAGGGTGGAGCTGATGAGGTGTATCACTTGGAAAAGGACAAACAGTATTTAGTTGGCACATCCGAGCAGTCCGTCGGCCCCTACCATGCCAATGAGCTTATTCCCGAAAAAGAGTTGCCAAAAAAATACGCCGCTTTTTCCACCTGCTTTCGCCGTGAAGCCGGCAGCTATGGCAAAGACACTAAAGGCATTTTACGCGTTCACCAATTTGACAAAGTAGAAATGTTCGTGGTGTGCGCGCCATCAGATTCGGAAAAACTTCACCACGAGCTACTAGCAATGCAAGAAAAGCTCGTCCAAGGTTTGGGCATCCCATACCGCGTCGTGCAGCTCTGCACCGGCGACCTGGGTTTCCCTTCGGCAAAGACGTACGATATAGAGTGCTGGCTACCGGGCCAGAACAGCGGCAAAGGCGAGTATCGAGAAACGCATTCAACCTCCAATACTACGGATTACCAGGCACGGGCATTGAATATCCGAATGAAAGGCCAAGATGGCAAAAATGTGATTGCCCACCTACTCAATGGCACGGCATTTGCCATTGGCCGAACGATTATTGCCATTTTGGAAAATTACCAGCAATCAGACGGTTCGGTAAAAATTCCTGAGGTGCTGGCACCATACATGCACGGCATCAACGTCATTACCAAGACTTAAGGACGATTGCATGCTTACGGAAATCCGAATTTCACGTTCGGCATTCATCCATAACGTGAAGAGTTTTCGTAACGTCATCGGCCCGCGCGTAAAACTCATGGCGGTAGTTAAGAGTAATGCCTATGGCCACGGAGTAGGGGAGTGTGCGCCATTCTTGGCACGGCACAACGTTGACTGGTTTGGCGTGGCTAGCACGAGCGAAGCGCTCGCCGTACATCGATTGGTACACAGTAAGCCGATTCTCGTTTTAAGTTACATAGATGTTTCCGATACTGCACTTGTGCAAGCAATACGTAAAGGGATACGTTTGCCGGTGTATACCAGAGAAATGTTGGCACGCGTAGCGCGAGTAGCAAAACGTGCTGGCCAGCCCGTACATGTGCATCTGAAGTTTGACACCGGCACAACGAGGATTGGTTTTCTCTCATCAGTGCTACCAACACTTATCAGGCAAATACGTAGCCTGAAGTATGTACAGGTTGAAGGTGTTTTTAGCCATTTTGCCGAGGTTGAGTCGCGGCAACAAGCATTTACCAAACTGCAAATACAACGTTTTACGAAACTTGCCAGCACCTTAGAAGCAGCAATCGGGCGGCCACTTATAAAACACCTTGATTGTTCCGCGGGCGTACTGCTGCAACCAGACGCGCATTTTGATATGGTACGGGTTGGCATGTCGCTCTATGGCATTCATACAATTGCAGATCTTCAGCAAGTACATGCCAAGAACCCCGCATTTGATTTACGTCCAGTACTCTCGTGGCACACCAAAGTTATCCAGATGAAAAGTGTGCCTGCTGGCACTACTATTGGGTACAACCGCACCTACCGCACATCTCGGCGCACTACCATTGCCACTTTGCCAGTAGGTTATTGGGATGGGTATGACCGGAAACTTTCTCAGCGCGGGCTGGTGTTTGCTGGCCAAACCCCTTGCCCGGTTCGTGGACGAGTGTGCATGAATGTGACCATGGTTGACGCGACAAAGGTACACGGGCTGCGCGCGGGTACTACTGTAGAACTTATAGGCCCACACATAACCGCTACGGCTATTGCCAGCATGTGCGGTACAATTCCATACGAAGTGCTCACCCGTCTCAACCCGCTTATTCCTCGTACCTTCGTACCCTAAAGATGAGATTTCGTACTACCGTCCACCACCAATATGGTAATGCGCTCTTTGCCCAAGGCGTACGTCGTGCTTGGGTTGCTCGGCACCCGCGCTGGTTCATAGCTATTCTCTGCAGTATAACCATTGGAGCACTCTACTGTAGCTATGGTCTGTCATACTGGCAGGTACGGACGCTTACCATCCAGGGTACCTACACGCTCTCGACCCCTGAACTCCGCGAGCTCACGTTGCGGCAAATGCAAGGCCACTGGCTGCTCGCCTTTAAGCAAACGAACCTTTGGGCGTTCGATGTCGCCGCGTACGAGCGCCGCTTACGTGAACGGTGGATTTTTAGTGAGCTTACTGTTTCGCGGAAATTACCAAACACCCTTGCCCTTACCTTGACCGAAGAAAAGCCCGCACTGTACTACCTTACTGGTACGCAGGTGTTTGGCATCGATCAGCACGGCCTTGCTTCAACCCTGGTTACGGAAGCTCCGAAAAATATCCCCTTGCTCACATTTGTTTCACCGCCCGCCAATGTTAGCGTAGGTCAAATGCTTCTTGCTCAGAACGATGCAAATTTTTTTCAAACCTGGGTACACGCGTTGCAAACTCGTGCAGTGCCCTCACTGGTTGCTACAACGATTCAGGCTTCGTCACCGCCGGATACGCTAGCCCGCATACGTGTAGCAGGGGAGTGGGAAATAGTTGTGGATCGTACGCAACCAGCTCAACTACAAATTGATGCATTCTTCACAGCGTATGATCAAAAATTGCAAGGGCGGCCGCTGCAGTACGTTGACGTTACTGTTCCAGCGCGGGTGTACTTCAAATAGATTATGCTTTTAACCGTACATGTCCTCGCTGGTGCAACCGTAGCCTTAGCCGTTGGTGACTTTACGTTAAGTGCGCCAATATGTTTTGCGACACATGCAGTTCTTGATGCCTTACCACACTGGAGCTTTCCCATACCAAAGAAACATACCTTGGAGGGGTTTATGGCAAGCTTTGGACCAGACTTGGTACTGGCTGTTTTACTGTTTGCGGTTCTTACCGGGTTGTTTGTAGATTCTTGGTTTCTGATGGCCTGGGGCGTTGGCTGGGCTATAGTACCTGATTGGTTAACCCTGATGCGTAAGAAGCAGCCCTGGAAACGCATCCTAAGGCATTTCTACGCATTGCATAATGCAATTCAATGGGAAGTAGCTCCAGCACCAGGCCTGGCCATACAGGCGATTGTAGTGCTTATACTCATTATCTCGCTTCACACACTGTAATATTCGAAAACAGCATATAAGATTCGCCTAAGGTACATTGTGCGACCCATTAAGGTATACGATTATACACTCACCTTCTCTTGTAGGTGAGGTACTTAGGGTAAGTAATCCAGCGGGTTAACAGGAATGCCATTCAATCGAACTTCAAAGTGTAAGTGTGGCCCGGTGGTTAAGTTTCCTGCACCGGGTGTGCCTGGTAAGCCGCCAGACTTGCCAATAATCTGGCCTTTCTTGACGTAGCTGTCTTCGGCCACGTTAATTTGCGAAACGTGACCATACACGGTTGAGATGCTGTTGGAATGGACGAGGAGAATGTAGCTATACCCGAATCCCCCATTCTTTGCCCGGGCAACGTAGCCGTCATCAGGAGCGGCAATCGACGTGCCTTGCGGAGCCGGAATATCTATAGCTGGGTGTTCGAAGTACTTGCGGAAAGGGTATGTGGTGTCATGGAAGTACGCGCTAATCCCCTTCAAGGGCGCCACTGGCCACGCAAGTTGGACATTTCGATTCCCGGTAAAGAGGGTGCTTGCATCGCTGCTCGGATCTCCGCCGAGTTTTGCTTTTATAGAGCTTTCCAGGTTTCGAATTTCCGAATCGGCCGATAGTTGCTCCTGGCGGGATTGATTCAATAAGGCCGAGTATTGCTGCTCACTCGATTGGGTTTCGGTAAGGAGATTGTCTTTATAGTCTTTTTGGCTATCGAGATTTGCTTTGCTAACCTCGAGTTCATTTTGTAGGGCGAGTAATTCTTGTTTTCGACGTTCGCGGTCGGCTTGCTCACGCTCAAGATTTGCCTTCGCGGTCCGCAGTTGAGCTAACGCATCGGTCACTTGATGCTCAAGCGCGGTAGTGGCGCGGATATCATTCACCACCTCGGAAAATGATTCGTGAATGATAAGCAGTTCAAGCGGATCTTTTTGGTCGTACCGGTTTATTGTGCGTACGAGTTCGGCCAAAGAATTTTGACGAGTATCAATCTCGCCTTGCTTCTGGTTAATGGCATGCTGCGTTGCGGCAACCTCGAGATTTTTTTCTTCAATGGTAAAATCTAACGCCTGGATATCCAGGCCCGCCTTCACTATCTGCGCATCGAGTAAGCCTAGTTCATTGCTCAAACTTGCCGAGGCTTTTTGCTTCTCTGCAACTAAGCTTTGATACTGTTGCAGTTTTTCTTCCAGAGCTTTTTTCTCTTGCTGCTTTTGCTCAATGGCCCGGTTGAGCTCTTCCAGTGAAATTGGAGTCGTTGGGGTGGCGCTCACTTGTCCAAACGTCTGCAACGGCAGCAGCAAAAAACCCGTGAGGGCCACGTATATGGCAACGGTGAGGTATTGGATTTTATTTTTGTCCATAACAAACCGACTATAGCACAATTACTAGGGTTTTGCAAGCGTTTTTACGTTTTGAGCTTGCTAATCCCCTGCTCCAGCCGTTTGACAGTTCGGACCTTGCCTAAAGCAATAGCAACATCGAATACATCTGGGCTGTGTCTTTGGCCAGTGAGCGCAACACGGGCGGGCCAAAGCACATTGAGGTTGGTGAGTTCTTGTTTCACGATCCAAGCAAGTGTGGCGGTTTTTAGTGTTTCCGCGTTCCCCCACTCATTTTCCAAGGTTTGCCAAAATGCCTGGAGGCTCTGGAGAATATTTTTCGTTGCTTGGGCTTCACCTTTGTTCGGGATGAGCGTAGCTGTATCGTAGGTGAGTGCATCTGCAACCAAAAAGTGTATGGCAGCGGCAACTTCTGGGAGTGTCGTTGCTCTATCAATAGCGAGCGGGATGTACCGTTCGGCTTCCGCTTCGCTTAAAGCAAGCCCCGCGTGGTGCGCAAGTGCAACCGGGGTGAGTGCGCGCATGTGCAAACGGTTGAGGTGTTTGAGTTTTTCCGTATCGAATATCGCGCCAGCTTTATGAATATTCGAGAGGTTAAAATCTTGGACGAGTGTTTCGAGTGAAGGGTAGAATTCTTGCTCGGTTTTTGGATTCCAGCCTAAGAAAGCAATGAAATTTATCATCGCGCTCGGTAAGTACTCTTTGAGGTAGTCGGCCGCGGGCATTGCCCCATCACGTTTTGAAAGTTTTTTTCGTCCAGGGCCAAGAATGAGTGGGATGTGCGCAAAGGCCGGAACTTCCCAACCAAACGCTTGGTACAGTTGCACGTGCAGCGGGAGTGAGGGTAGCCACTCTTCGGCTCGTATGACGTGTGAAATTTTCATGGCGTGGTCATCGACGACATTTGCTAAGTGGTACGTCGGGTAACCGTCAGTTTTAAGAAGTACGCTATCTTCCAATGTCGTTCGTGCAAACTGCACTTTACCACGCACCAGGTCTTCTACGGTTATCGTGCCCTCTTTTGGCATGGCAAAACGAATGACGTGCGGTTCTCCTTGGTTCATACGTTGTTTCGCCGTAGCAGTAGGCAGGGCACGGCAGACACCGTCATACCCGGGTGGCAAGTGTTGGTTCTCTTGCGATGCCCGCAGCTGTTGCAAACGTTCTGCCGTACAAAAACACGGGTAGGCACTCCCCTGTTCGAGTAAGGTATTGGCCGCCGCTTGGTACATTGGCCGCCGCTTGGATTGCGTGTAGGGCCCCGCACTGCCGTGTTCTAACGAAAGTTCTTCTGGCTTGTACGCACCCTCGTCTGGGACAAGTCCATACGCGTTGAGGGTGCGGACAATATCGGCAACTGCACCATCTACCGTACGTTTTTGGTCGGTATCCTCGATGCGTAAAACAAAAGTCCCCTTATGCGTTTTTGCATACAGGTAATTAAATAGTGCAGTGCGTAAGCCGCCAATGTGCAGTCGGCCGGTTGGCGAAGGGGCAAAACGGACGCGTACAGGGGTCATGGGGTAGTGCGTATAACGTGCCAGAAACCAAAAGTGGCACGGAGCATGCGAGGCAGGCGTCGCGGTTGCGTAATCAGACGCCATAGCCATTCTAAACCAAGCCGTTGCATAAGGCGAGGTGCGCGTTTGCGTTTGCCGGTGAGGAAGTCGAACGCCCCCCCAACACCCAATGCGAGACGAAGGGAGGGTACACTGCGTGCGTGCTGCGCCACCCACAGATCCTGCTGGGGTTGCCCAAGGGTAACGAAGAGTACTTGTACTTTTCGTTCGGCAAGTACCTCTACAATATTGTTTTGTTGATCAGTCACCACACACACCTCCAACTGCGGAAATCGTTGCTGGAGCACTGCCGAAATTTCGCTAGCAGACGAGAGACCGTTTTTTAGAACCAAGATGCCAACCACCTGGTGCCGCGCTGCAGCAATCGCGCAGATGTCCGTAACCATTTCTGCACCTGGGTAGCGTTCCACGTTCAAGCCTCGTTTTTTTAGTGCCCACACCAGGCCAATGCCGTCCGGAATAACTACATTGGGCGGCTGGGTTATTGCCTGGAGCCTGGGTTCACGCGCGGCAATGACCACGTACTCCGGGTTCAGGGTAACCACCTGGGTACAAGCAGTGCTACCAAGTGCCTGTTCCAAGGCCCGCAGGTAATCCGCGCGGGTGCCAATGGCTATGGTGTGACCGTGGAAGTGCGTCTGTTGCATAGGTAAAAGTACACCACATGCCTGCGCGAACAGCAAGGATGCTTGCAAATGACGAGAAAAACTCGTATACTATGCAAACTATGCGTGTCCAAACGCTGCAACGACTACTCGCCGCAACTCTGCTGGTCCTGCTTGCGTTTCCAGCGGTATCACGGGCGGCCACCTTCAATCCTGGCAGAATTATTAGCGATGAAGAGTTTACCGATGCGTTGAGCTACACGGCTAC
>JBBTRU010000007.1:35247-71852 GCA_038065015.1 Patescibacteria group bacterium
CAGAACTTTTTGCTCCGTCGGAGCGGCACGCTGGCCACCAAAACCGTTACGGATACGGCGGGGGTGTCGAAGCGCTTTAGCGATGTACTCGTGGAGTTGAGCCGCTTGTACCGCATTAGTCCCAAAGTGTTACTCGTAACCCTGCAAAAAGAGCAAAGTCTTATTTCTGATCCTGCGCCAACGCAACGACAATTTGACTACGCCATGGGCTATGGTTGCCCGGATAGCGGCGGTTGCAGCGGTAAGGCAGCCGGCCTCTTCAACCAACTCGATTTCACTGCCTGGCAGTTTCGGCAGTACTACAATTTTCCAACCCAATACACCTACAAAGTTGGCGGCACGTACACGTTTACCGACCTTAACGGAACCCGTAAATCAACGGTGACTATAGAAAACCAAGCAACGGCAAATTTGTTTAACTACACCCCGCACGTATACAACGGCAATTACAACTTTTTCAATTTCTACACCATGTGGTTTGCCCGGCAATATCCCGACGGCTCGCTCTTACGCGTTGGCAAGTCTGGGCCGACGTGGCTTATACAGAATGGGCAGCGGCGCGCCATTCAAACGCGCTCGGCGTTCGTTACGCGTTTTGGTGATTACAGCAAAATTCTCTCCGTCCCCGCCGATATTATTACCTCGTACCCCCGAGGGACGGATATCCGGTTGCCAAACTACTCGCTCGTGCGCACACCCGATGGGCACACCTATCTCTTGAGCGGCGATGAGAAACGACTGATCGAATCCGAAGAGGTTTTTCGCAACCTAGGCTTTAACCCCGAAGAAGTTGAAGCAGTGCAAACCGAAGACCTGGCCTCGTACCTCGATGGCGTAACCATTAGCAATACCAGCGCGTACCCCGCCGGGGCGCTGGTTCGCATTAAAGAAAATGGAGCAATTACCTGGATTGAGCAAGGGGTTTGGTATCCAATCCTCGACCGGCAAATTCTGACGTCGCGCTTCCCAAACCGTAAAGCCAACGTCACTATTACGTCCGCGGAATTGCAGGGCTACACGCGCGGCCAAGCACTGGGCTTCCGCGATGGCGAACTCGTTCGGACCAAAGGCGAATCGGGAGTGTACGTTATTTCCAATGGTCTGCGCCGGGCAATACGCTCACGTGAAATCGCCAAGAGTTACGGCTACAATCTCAAAAACGTCCTGGTTATTACCCCGCGACTCGCCGAACTGCACCCGGTTGGCTTGGCGCTCGATACGGTCCAGTAAACATATGAGTATTGTGCTTGGTGCCTTTCTCCCGCATGCCCCGTTGCTTTTGCCGACCGCAGACCCCGCACACCATAAAAAAATGTTGGAGGCGGCGCGCGCATCCGCACACGTTGCGGGTTTAGTGTATGCCGCGCAAGTGGATACTATTCTCCTCTTCAATCCTCACGCCGATTCGGTCGGCAATAGCTTTACCTTCAATCAAGCAGCGAACGTGACCGGCCGTTTTGAAGAGCTTGGCGATTTAAGCACCACGGTGCAAGCCCCGGGAGCGCCGATGCTCGCCCACCGGTTGAAAGAAAAACTCGAGCCGCACTTCCCGGTTTCCACGAGTATTCCCGCTCAGGTGAACTACGGCATGGGTGTGCCAATGCTGGCTTTTCAAAAACTGCCGCACCAGCCGCGCTGGCTAGAAATCTCCGCGCGGCGCTCCACTGTTGCCGACCACGAAACCTTTGGGGTAGCAATGCAAGCAGAACTCATTAACTCCCACCACCGTATAGCAATAATCGCAACGGGCGATATTACCGCTGGCGTCACCGAAGCTTCGCCCCAGGGGAAAATCCAAGGCGCTCAAGCACTACGTTTAGGTTGGTCCGCTGCTGTAAAACGAAACGCCCTCGGTGATTACTTGCGCGGACTCGCTGGAGAACAGGTAGCGTCCATGGCGGCGTGCGGGGTGTGGAGCGCCGCGCAGCTACAAGGGACACTCAACAGCTTGCGCACGAGGGTCGCCGTGCATTATGACGCTGCACCCTACGGCGTTGCGTACCAGGTTATTACTTGGCTGCCCGAATAGTGCGTTTGAGCAACCTGGCTAGAATCCCCGCCCCCAGCACGCTACACTAGCGCTATGGCTAATTCGGTATACCAAATTGTTCCTCTGCGCCGCGTCCCGCAAAAGTTTTCGCTGCTGGACTACGATTTAGCACCGGGCTCACGCTTGCCGCAGCAAGGGGAAATTGTTCGCATTCCTTTTGGCGCAAGTACCATCCAAGGGCTTATCTGGGCATCTGGGGCGAGCCCAGGGAATGCAGTATTCAAACGAAAAACGTTCTCACTAGAAGACGCACCAACTTATTTCACGCCGGCGCAGTGTCACCTGCTTTTCTGGCTGGCACGAGAAACCCTCACCCCAATGCCGGTGGTGGCAATGCACATGCTTCCCAGCAATCAGCTCATTACAAAAGCCACATTCAAGCAGCCGAAACTCCAAGGTATTCTTGCACCCCAGCTAGAAGTACGTGAGCAAATAATTCAAGCATTTTCTCGGCAAGCAGCCGTCGAGGGCAGCACCCTGGTTTTTGTGCCTGCGCTGGCGTATGCGGCGACGTGGGAAAAAGCTTTTGGCCAGCGTTGCGTTATTATCCATGGCAAGTTAAGCAAAAAACAAAAAAGTGCATTACTTGCCACCAAACCCACCTTAATTATTTCCACGCAAGTTGGGCTCTTTTTACCGTATGTAGACATACGACATATCGTGCTGGACCAAGTTGACGATGACGGATATTTTGCTTTTGACCAAGCTCCACGCTTTGATGTACGACGGGGCGCCCAAGAACTCGCCGGTGCATACGGGGCGTCGCTCACGCTTATTGCCCGTTGGCAAAGCCCAACCGTCCAAGGGCTGTTTCCCAAAGCGGTGTGGCGGGGTGATGCGCCCGCAACCTGGACAATGATTGACCGAACAGGCGAGGCAGGTCCGCAACGACGCTCGTCCATTGCCGCCGGGCTGGCAGAACGAATTCGTACTGGTCGAACCTTGTGGCTTGTCCATCGTAAAGCTGAAGCCGGACAGTTGCGCTGCAACGATTGCGGCATGGTGATGCAGTGCCCAACCTGTAAACGACCACTGCAGGTGGTGCGCAACGCTAATACAAATGTGCTGTTTTGCCCGCAGGATAAGCTTCGCCAGCTTATGCCAGAGGCCTGCCCACATTGCCAGAGTGTGCAACTTTCTACCTTAGGAAAAGGTGTGCGGACGATCGCCAAAGACATTCAAGAAACGCTGCAGCAATCGGTAGCCACTATTGATGCCGAACACGCACTCGACAACATTGATGCTCCACAGGTTGTTAGTACAACCGCAATTGCCAACAATCTCAACCAGCAGTTTGATCGCGTCATTATAGTGAGTGCCGAGAGTTTTCTCGCACCCGGTAACTACCGCGGCACCGAGGAACTCTACAATACCCTCGCGTTGGCGCAGCAGCATATTCGTCGGGGCGGCGAACTTTTTTACCAAACCTTTCAACCGGAAAATGTTGAACTGCAGCATGCCCAGCAGGTTATGGCCCGGGATAGCGAAACACGCCTCCAGATGCATTACCCGCCTTTTGGTACACTCATTGTCTTGCAACCACGCTCGCGCTCTACCACCCTATCCCCCACCCCGTTACATGCGGCAATTGCGGAAGCATTACCCGCCGTGCAACACGGACGTTACTGGATTATCCGGGTAGCGGCCTTGCAACGCGCTAAGGTGCTAGCACTTTTGCAAGAGCAGCTTAACGATTCGTGGGAAGCCACCGTCGACCCGCCAAGACTGCCACAGGATTGACGAATGAGTGTTGTATTGCTAGCGTGTGCTCATGGCGAAGCGAAAAATTGTCACAATTCCAAACGCAATACTCCGGGCGAAAGCCGTATCACTAGAGAAAAATGCATTCGGTACGCCGAGCATACGCCAGCTCGTGCAAGATATGGCGGAGACGATGGCCGCGGCGGATGGCATCGGGTTGGCCGCACCGCAAGTTGGCACGCGTGAGCGGGTATTCATCGTCGCTACGAAAAATGGGGCGCTGGCTTTTTGCAATCCTAAGATAGTCAAGCATTCATTTCTCAAAATAACCATGGAAGAAGGCTGTTTATCAATACCTGGGGTTTTCGGTACTGTTAAACGTCCGCGACGCATCCAGGTTGAGGCTTGCGATGTGGAAGGCAAACCTTTTCGCACCACTGCCGATGGCTTACTGGCGCGCGTGATACAGCACGAGCTTGATCACCTCAATGGTATACTTTTTATTGATAAGGTAATTCGGATTACGCGTGGAGAAAAGCCTGCCAACACGTAACTTCCGGGTAGTCTTTGCTGGTTCACCAGCATACGCAATCCCGAGCCTCGAAGCACTCCTCGCGCTCCCTGGCTGTTCTGTGGTTGGCGTACTTACGCAGAAGCCAAAACCTCGCGGTCGGGGCAACCAATTGCATGCTTCGGCAATCGGTGTTTTTGCCGAAGCGCATAACTTACTCACGCTCACTCCCAACACTTTGCGCGTCCCCGAGGCTCACGCACTACTCACGGCACTCAAAGCTGATGTTGGGGTGGTGGTTGCCTACGGAAAAATACTACCGCAAGCAGTCCTCAACCTGTTGCCGCAAGGGTGGGTTAATGCTCATGCTTCACTCCTCCCGCGTTGGCGTGGGGCTTCACCAATCCAGCAAACTATTGCCGCGGGTGACGTTGAAACCGGTGTCAGCCTCATGCAGCTTGATGCGGGTATGGACACCGGTCCCATTCTCGTCCAGGAGCGTCTACCCGTCGCGGTTGATGAAACTGCCGTGAGTTTAGCGGAAAAACTTTCACAGCTGAGCGGTATGCTCATTCGCAAGCACTTACGTACCTACCTCGACGGAACATTGCTGCCGCAACCGCAACCGGTGACCGGCGTAACCCTGGCGCCGCAACTTACAAAAGCTGATGGGCATTTGCACTTTGGGGAAGCCGCTCTGCAGCTGGTACGCAAAGTGCGAGCCTTCAATCCTTGGCCGGGTGCAGTAATGCAGGTAGGTACCCTCTTGCTAAAAATTCTCACGGCCACCACCGCGCCTGGCCAAGAGCAGCCCGGGAAGATAGTACGTGTCCCTACGGGTTTTGGCGTGGGCACTCCGCAACAATTGTTTATCCCTTTACAAGTGCAAGTACCAGGGAAAAAGCCAATGAGCGCCGCGGAATTTTTCCATGGCTACAATCGGCTGTTGACGAACGACGTTACTGGTCCAAAATCTTCACCGACGTCATAACATCGCCAATGGCGATTTTGTGCACAATGTCGAGCCCTTTGGTAACCTGTCCAAAGAGATTATATTGCTTAGGCAAGTTTTTCGAAACGTTAGCGAGCGTAATGAAGAATTGCGAGCCATTGGTATTGGCTCCGGAATTCGCCATGGCCACTGCGCCTTCGACATACTCCCCTTGCACAGGTTCATCTTCAAACTTGTAACCCGGGCCACCTGTGCCATTGCCGCTGGGGTCGCCACCCTGAATGACAAAACCCGGTTCTACCCGGTGGAATGTTAGGCCGTCGTAGTACCCTTGCTCGGCCAGGTAGACGAAATTGCTAACAGTTTTCGGTGCAGCTTTGGCATTGAGCGTAAACTCAATAGTGCCTTTTGCCGTGCTGATGACCACTTTTTTATTCTGGATTTTTGCATCCGCGAGAATGCCAGGAAACGCATAGGACATACGGGTATTGGTTAAAGTGGTATTCGTAGGGGTAGAATTGGCCGTACCCGACCATATAATGACGACAGTGACGGCTAAGACCGCCAGGGTAATCAGCACGTAGGTGTATTTTTTTTGCATAGTAGGCACATCCTAGCATACGTCCACAGGGATCGAAAAGTACGGTATACTACAAGCGAAAGGAATATACCCTATGCCCAAGTTCATCACCCTCCTTGCTGCCAGCATTTTCCTGGTCAGCCCAGTGTACGCCCAGACCAATAGCGTTACGGATGTTACAAAACCCACTATCAGCGGGGTAACCGTAAGCGGCGTTTCTAGCACCGGGGCAACAGTAACCTGGACCACGAATGAGCCAGCCACGAGTTACGTGGATTTTGGGCCGTCCGATGTGTACGGCAATACCCTTGGCGACGGTCAGTACGTAACAACGCACAGCGTTACGCTTTTAGGCATGTCCCCGAGCACTCTGTACCACTTTCGGGTCCGTTCCAAGGATGCGGCGGGTAACGAAGCCACCAGCACGGATACGACACTCACCACTACGGCCATTGCCAGTACGAATACATCGTTGAATAGCAACGCCAATGCGAATACGTCGGTAAATGTGAATAGCAATAAGAATGCCAACCTCAATGCGAACACGAATAAAACGAATACGAATGTTGTTACAAATTCCAACAAGAATACCAATGTTAACAAAAATGCAAATAAGAATAGTAACCTCAATAGCAATGCGAACACGAATGCTGGCGTGAGCATCTTCAACCAGAACACGAATACCGAGGCAGCGGAGACCACCAATCTTAATACCAACACTTTGGAAAATACGAATACCGAAGCGACCACAACCAATGGCGATGGTCGTGCCGGCGTATTCCTCATTGTCTTAGGCCTGGTTGTGCTGGTGGGCGTGGTGGGTTTTGCCTGGTACAAACTCCGCAAGCAAGACGGCCCGCAAGTTTAGAGTGCTTCCGCTATTGTTGCCCCACCAAGGCAACAGCCAGCTTGGTAGAAGACAATAGCTTGCCCGGGGGTAATTGCCCTTTGAGGCTGTTGAAATGTGACCAAAAGGTTTTCGTCCTGCGCGTTTACCGTGCATTGCGCTAGTGGCTGCCGGTAGCGTATGCGCGCCTTGCAGGAAAAAGGTACTGCTGGCGGTGCTCCAGCCACCCAGCACGCGTCGCTCGCCCGCAAACCCTGCGCCTGCAACACCGGGTCCTGATTGCCTCTCGCAACCACAAGCGTGTTGGTTTTTGGCTGCTTGGCCGCTACATAGAAGGGCACGCCCCCGCCAACCCCCAAACCGTGTCGCTGGCCAATGGTGTAGAATGGCAACCCTTCATGTTCTCCAATAACCTCGCCGTCAGCGGTTACTATAGGCCCTGGAAGGCCTTGGAGACGGCTTTTTAGGAACTCCTGTACATCTACCTGCCCAATGAAGCATATGCCCTGGCTATCGGGCTTTGCGGCCGTGGGCAAGCCCGCTTTACTGGCCAGGGTACGAACTTCCTGCTTTTGCAATGTGCCTAGTGGAAAAAGCGTATGCGCCAACTCGGCTTGGCCCAACGTATGCAAAAAGTACGTTTGGTCTTTGCCTGTATCGAGTGCTTCACCAAGCTGGTAACCAGTTGGAGCCTCTCGCACCTGGGCGTAGTGACCTGTGGCAATGCACCCGTACCCTTCGGCTTTTGCTCGCTGCAAGAACGCGCCAAATTTAATTTCCCGATTGCACATGACATCGGGGTTAGGGGTTCGTCCGGCATCGTACTCACGGAAAAAATACTCAAGCACGCGCTGGGCATACTCTTTTTCAAAATTCCAGCTTTCCCAAGGGATGCCTAAAACTTTGCACGTTGCTTCAACATCTGCTTGGTCTTGCTCCCACGGGCACGGTTGGTTGCTGCCGGGTGGCGGTTCGTAGTTCTTCATAAACACCCCGCGCACGTCATAACCAGCATCGCGCAAAAGCAACGCCGCAACGGACGAATCCACGCCACCAGACATGCCAACAATGACCTTCTGCATATTTAGCGTTTACGATACGCGCTGAAGTTTTTTTCTTGCACGTACTTTTCGTAACGCGGATCGGTAGCTAAGCTTTCGGCCTGCACGTGATTCCGTTGCCATTCTAGAGTGCCCGCTCTAGCCAACAGGATGAAAATGTAATCAGCCTCACCGACGCCAAGGGGGAATTGGTAGAGATGCTCTCGTTGTGCGAGTTGCGCGCCCACGGTGTTCGTCGCCGAAACCTTTGCGGTTTTTGGAACTTCAGCGATTGCGCTTTTTATAATCGGTGCCATGGGCGCCCGCCAGAATACCCGCATGTCCTTTGTCTGACTGTACGGCAACGGGCTTAAACGGTACGACTCTATACCGGTAACGATGAGAATGTATACCAGGAAAGTACCTTCAAACGAAAACCGGACGTACTTCCGAAGACGAGCGTCCCACCACGTACCAAAGCGGCGTCGGAGTGCGGCGATCCCGAAAATACTGGCAATAAATACGAAGCCCGCAATGGTCGCTTGGTAGTGGTAAATCATCAGCCTCGGCTCAATGCGCTCATTGAAGAGGTTCACGACGTAATCTGGCCAGGCCGCGGCAAGCCAGATGGGGCTCGCCAGCGGCAGGAAGCCAATGGGTCCCAGCTGACCGGCGTACATGTGTCGGGCCTGTTTGCCCGCTACCATCGCAACCAGAAGTTTTGGGTTTTCCTGCACATTACGTAATATTTCTTTTGGACTCGTGCCCAGTACATCATATTGCACCACGTACTTGCTGGATGCGCCGCTCCGGGCACCCGGCATGATTGCGAAGTACGTGAGGCCAAAGTACACAACGCTCAAACCTAGCGTGAGGAAGGCAATTTTTCGAACGGGAATGTCTCGCCAATCGCGCCAGAGCATGAGCAGGGCTACCGAGGCGACCATGAGTGGCAGCTCTTCCTTGCACAGCGCCAGGAGCACCGCAAACACGGCAAATGCCTGCCAGCGACGCTCGACATATGCCAGGACCAAACCAACGCTGAAAGTTGCACCGAGGGTAAGACTGTGAAAATCAAAGAGGACGGCGCGTTGCAGGGTCGGGTAGAAAAGAAAAGCCAGGGCAAGCGCGGCGGCCAGCCACTCGTGGCCGAGAACGCGTTTTGCCAGGCGGTACACCAACCAGCCACCGCATGCCACGATGAGTGCCTGGGCGACGAGTAAGATGTTCGGGCTTGCGTACACCCAGTACAGCGGCGCAAAGAGCACGAGAAAAATATCTCCATGATGTATGTAGCGGGAAACTGTCTCAGTAGTGTAGGGATTAGTGAATTGAAAAAAACGTCCGTGACTGGTGTTCCAAACAATTTGATCCATATTCCCAAGATCAAATCGGCTGGTAATAACCTTGGCGTGCATGGCGACGGTAATGATGCTGAAGTACAACGCAAAAGCGATGCTGGCCGTAATCACAATGCCCCGGGGACTCTTTTGCCAGCGCCAGGCGGCCTGCAGACCTCGCCATACATCCTGCCATGCGCCAGCGGCAACCCAGCCTAACTCAACAATGGTCATCGCAATGCGCGAATAGGTAGCAATAACCGCTCCCAGGCTGCCGTACACGGGCGCCAGGAGTAACGCGATTGCTGCTTCACGCACCCCAATGCCGCTGGGCGTGACAAAACTGGCATACCCTAAGAACCAAGCAATGGGAAAGGTTGCAAGCAGCAACAAGGCTGTCCCCGGCTGGAGCTTAAGAAATGCCGCAGCCACCGCGTAGCTACCAAAGGTAAAACCTGCCCAGGCAATGCAAAAAGTGGCAACAACGCGCAAAAAAGAACGTGCCGGGAAATGCCAAACAATCTCCGCTTTGCCCAAGCGACGGAGTACCCACTGCAAGGCTCGGTCGAGCCGCTGAAAGGAAAAAGCTAAAACCAGTGCACCCAGCCCGCCAATAACGGCAAGGTAGCGTGCCCACTGCGGTACATCTTTTGCAAGCAGGGCAAAACCGCCACCGACGATGAGTGAGGCGGCAAGCAAGGCAAGAATTTCTGCGACCGTAGCAATAAAGGCTCGATCTGCCGGGACCCCATTCCCCGTGCTTAACCCCACCCGGCTAAACACACTCCAGACATTTCCGGGTATGTAACGGGTTATTTCCGAGAGCATCATTGTTCGTATTGCCGCCCGGCGCGGCACCGGATGCCCGAGGGCTTTCAGGACTCTGCGCCAACCAGAAATACGCACTCCGTAAAAGACACTGAAACCCACAATGGAAAGTGCCAACCAGCCCCAGTGTGGCTGGTGGAAAGCGTTCTGCACTTGCGCCCAACTTTGCTGAAAGGTGCGTAAAAAAAATCCGGCAACTACAAGAATAATAGCGAGAGAGAGCATGCGCCGGATTCGCGGCGTAATTTTAGGTAAGTGGTCCCGCAGCATTCCACTCATCACGAATAGGAAGTTGGCGTGCACCCGAGTGCCGCACAAAAAGTTCGGCGAGTAAGCCGGTCATAAAAAGCTGCAAACCCACCAGGATAGCAAAGACGCCAAAGGTGAGTAGCGGGCGCGTGCCTATTGCTTGGTGTGCAAAAATCTTTACGACCAGTAGGTATGCCACCGCAACCATTCCCAAACCGCCGATGAGCGCGCCCAAACCGCCAAATAAATGCAACGGGCGTCGGCTGTACTTCGTTAGGAAGAGTATTGTCAGAAGGTCGAAAAAACCACGGAGGTAGCGTTTCGCCTTGTACTTGGTTTCACCATACTTACGTTCTCGAGTATGCGTTTGCACTTCTACAATAGTAAAACCAAGCTGTGAAGCAAGCACAGGGATGTACCGGTGCAGTTCGCCATAGAGATCCAAGGCTTGGGCTGCAGTGCGGGTGTACGCTTTAATGCCGGA
Organism: Patescibacteria group bacterium; assembly: GCA_038065015.1. Lineage (GTDB taxonomy): Bacteria > Patescibacteriota > Patescibacteriia > PEXW01 > PEXW01 > CAIPSZ01. Next base: position 45,830 of record JBBTRU010000007.1, read on the forward strand.
ATTAAAATCGTGGAGCTGGAGCTGGGTGAAGTGACTGGTGATGTAATTGAAAAAGCGCGAGGGTAGGCGCTTTTCCAGGTGGTCGGGTCGATCAAACTTCCAGCCGCTCACAATATCCGCATCGCCCTGGGCAAGCCGCTCGAGCATTTTTGGCACTTCATTTGGGTCGTTCTGCAAGTCGGCATCTAAGGTGACCACCACGTCGCCCCGCGAGTGTTGAAAACCTGCCATGAGCGCGGTTGCCTTGCCCATATTCCGTCGCAAGATTATGGGGTGGACTTTACTGTCGGTACTGGCAATGCGGGCCAGCTGCGCGGCCGAACCATCGGTTGAACCATCATCCACAATAATAATTTCGTAGGGGATGCCAAGTTTCTGGCCGACAGCATGCAGCTCTGCAATGAGCTCGGGGAAACTGGCATTTTCGTTGTAGGCCGGTGCAACAAAAGAAATGGAGCGTGGCTTCATACCCCGACTCTAGCAGGTATCCCCTGCCCCAGCAACCCCAGGTTAACGCTGTCGCTGGTACTGGAGCAGCGCACGTTGGATATGCTGCGCACCTTCCACCAAGCGCGGCCCTGGACGGTTGAGAAGACTATTGGGAATGCGGACCAGGGCGTGTGTTTGGACGGCCCGAAGCTCAGACCAACCGGCGCGCGCTCGTACCTCACCTAATTCTTTTGGGTCGTTTTGGCTACACCAGTGAAAAAGCATAAGGTCGGGATCCGCTTCGTGCAGTGCATCGACGTGTATGGGGCTACTGGGCTGGTTGTGCACACCGCCTACTGGTTTGCCGCCAACCAAATCAACAATTTCGGGCACCCAGTTTCCGGCAATCATTGGCGGGCTAGGCCATTCCTCGCAGTACACGTGCAATCGCTGGCTCGGTGCAGCAGCTCGGAGTTGTTCAAAATTGCGCTGCATACTATCAACTAAATCACGCGCGGCCTGCGTTCTGCCGCAGACTTCACCAATGTTGTGTATTGATTCAAAAACGCCCGCAAGCCCTTTCGGCTCGAGGTGCAGGAGCGTGTGTGAATGCTTCAGCGACTCTAACTCTTTTGGAAAATACGTCGTGGTTATTATAACGTCTGGTTCGGCAGCCCGAAGCCGCTCTGGCTGATTGTGTAACCATGATCCAAATTGGGGCTTCCATTGGGCCTCTGTAGGGTAATCGCAAACGTGCGTAACGCCAATAATATCATCACCCGCGCCCAGTGCGTAGAGAATTTCCGTTGAGCTTGGAGATAGCGAAAGAATCCGCATAGGTATGTGCGTAGCGTAGCATTTGGACTGCGGCCAGGCTAGAACTTTACTACCCCGCCAAAAGGTATTGGCTTACTTGGGTTCTGCACTGGCGGTTGTGCAACCGGTGGGTTTGGTATTTGCCGTGGGGCGCTGGGTACCGGTCGTGGTTCTGCCTGTGGCCGAACTACCGTGGGTAAAGGTCTATTGGTTGGTGGCGGGTTTGTTTGGGGCGGCCGCATAGGCACATTTTGACGCTGCCCGGGGCGAACAAAAGGCTGCGCCGGTCGTTGGCGCAAATCGGCTAAGCGGAAGGTGGGGGCAGAAACTTCTGGCGCAACCACCGGCTCGACGACCACTTCTTCCCGTTTAAATAGGTCTTTCGGTGGCCGCCGCCGCTTGCCTTCTGGTCGGTAGGCGGATTCTTCCTGCTCGACGGCAACATTCTCTTCGTGCGCCGCAGCGCGGTAGACATCTTCGACCCCGCTCCAGCGAAGAATGTTACTCTCCACGTCTTTTCGATCTTGGGCATAGCGCTCACGCGACCCCGCAATAACCTTTTCCCGGTTTTCGGTTTTTGCGAGCTCTTGCGGCGGCAAGGTTGTTGCGCTGAATGGCTCGGAGGCAACGCCATCGATCATGAGTTTTAGGTACACTTCGTACTTGGGCAAATTGACCAAATCGACTTGCGTAAAGGTGGGGAAAAATTCCTTTTCCAAAAATTCTCCGTCTGCCCCGCCCACGCGGAAAGCCATTATAGTGCCGACGTTGCCGAACACTGCCGGGGCCACCTCTTCGCTGAGTTGTTCAATATACTGGTGGGCAATAGTCAAATTGAGGCGATATTTTCGGGCTTCAGAAAGAATGCTTGCAAAGCTCTCTGTAGCAAAATTTTGAAACTCATCTACGTAGAGAAAAAAATCTTTACGTTCCGGCTCGGGTATGTCCACCCGGCTCATGGCGGCAAGCTGCAGGCGCGTAATCATCATGGCGCCAAGCAGGGCGGAATTATCTTCACCTATGCGGCCTTTGGCCAGGTTGAGCAAAAGAATTTTTCGCGAGTCCATAATTTCCCGAAGGTCAATGGTGCTTTTCGGCTGGCCAACGATATTGCGAATAATGGCGCTCGAGAGAAACTGGCCAACTTTGTTTTGGATCGGGGCAACCGCTTCATTGCGAAATTTATCGTTGTAATTCGCGAATTCATCTACCCAAAAACCCTTTACGATGGGGTCGGTCACTTTTGTGAGCACGCGGGTTCGATACCGGCCGTCAACGAGCATGCGGGCAATACCCAGCATGGTTGAACCCGGGTATTCGAGTAAAGCAAGTATGGTGTTGTTCAGGATGTACTCCATGCGGGCGCTCCAGACCCCTTCCCAGATTTTGGTAAAGACGCCCATAAGCCCCGAGGCGACCAGGTGACGTTGGGTTTCGTCAACCGTTTCGAGAACATTAAAGCCAATCGGGTGCTCGGCATCCGCGGGGTTAATGTACACCACATCGTTAATACGATTGTTGGGAATATACTCCAACATTTTCTCTACCAAATCTCCATGTGGATCAACCAGGGCAAGGCCGTGGCCGGCATTCATGTCATTGATGATCATGCGTTCCATGACGGTGGACTTGCCCATGCCGGTTTTCCCCACCAAGTACATGTGGCGGCGCCGGTCGTCAATTTTTATGCCAAAGCGGCGGTGCTGACCCCGGTAATTCGCTTCGGCAAATACGTTTATTTCTGAGGGTGTAAACATGATTTAGGCAAAGGGGAGATTCGTCGGTACTTGCGGTTCGTCATAGGCAGGCGCTGGCTTGCTCGTTGGCGTAGCGGGCATTACTGGCGGTGCCATAACCGGAAGCGCATTTGGGACGGCAGCTTTTATTGAAGCACTGCTTCGCGCGCGCTGAATAGGGAGAGGATTTTCCACGGGCAGACGCGTTGGAGCTCCAGAACGCTTCGTCTCCGTCTTTTGCACTTGCGCCGCCTTCACATCGATGGTTGGGAAGTGAAATATCGTTGCTAATTCTTCAACGTTGAGGAAGATGTACTGACGGCCGCGCCAGGCCGAACGATTGCGGTAATTATAAAGGTTACGCCGCTTTCTATCGAGCAAACGATAATTTTTAAACCAGATAATATCACCAGTTTTCGTGAGCTTGCTTATAATAAATAAATTTGAATCAGAAATCGCAAACTGGCGTAACCAACCGAGCACGCCGTTTACCCCCCGCGCTTTATTAAATGGTTTTACCCCATCTGGTCCGGGTGTGGTTTTGCCCCAGTACATGTAACGGCCTTTCGCTTTGAATGCTACCTTGGCCATTTTCATTTGCATTTGCGTCACCACGTCCCGTTCGCCGGGGGTAAGGTGCAGCATCAAAGATGGCGGCTCGTCTTTAACGCGTTTCTCCGTCTCCGGGTTTAAGCCCAGGAGTGTTGCGGTGGTCGCCTCCCAGACCCCTTTCCCGACTTGCCGCGGGATATCGAGTGCGCCGCTTTTGCTACCACCCTTCTTCCCGACCATTTTATTCACCAGCCGGTAACCTTCCTCACGCCACTCTAAATCGTCCTGCTGCAACACCCACTGAATCCACATCTGTTCATCGGGGCTAATGCGACTCATCATTTCCATGAGCGCAGCCATCGGGTCGATGAGTTTCTGCGACATGCTGTGCTCAAAAAATGGGTAGGTCCGAATCGGAAATGCCGAATGTCGCAAAAAAGTGAGTTGTGAAGACCAGCAATCCCATTCGGCATGCGGGAGTTCCCGGGGTTTCGGCATGAGATCGACGTAATCTTCCACTTCCGTCACTTCTGCATCGGGATATTGTGCGTAAATTGCCGCTTCAATAATATCCCGTTGGATAATTAAGCAGCGAATGAAGAACTGGACGTACCCGCCCAGGCTAACAATTTCAATGGAAAAACTCGGCGGAACAAAACCATAACTCCAAAATTCAGTAAATGGCATGCCCCAAATTTCGGAAAAAATTGGACCTTTACCCGTGCCTGCAAAATGCGCGAACATTTGCTCCGCCGCCTTGGGTGTTTGTTCGCTGTCTTTAGGTACGTCAATTGCGAGCAGGACGTATTTTCCGACGAAGTACTTATTTATGTAACGCCCCTGGATCCAGTACGCCCACATTTCTCGAAAACCGAAAAGGAAGGTTATGACAACGCCAATCCAGCCTCCATTTTGGAAGATAAACCACGACATTGAGACTGGGTTCGTCGCTGCTTCTTGAAATTGCGCGGCGAGAACCGAAAGATCGATGACTGCCATGCGTAGAGCTACGCGCCGGCGTTGAGCGAATACTCGCCCGTCGGCGTTTTTGTGAAGTATGTACGATTCGTGAGTGCAAGGTGAATGGTATTGCGCTTTACCATGCGCTGCTTGAGTACCGCTGCAACGAGGGCATCTCGGCTCATGGGTTTTGCTTCTCGGCGCAGCACGTCTACAAGTATATCAGCAACAACGCCAGGTTTATAGCCCCAGTCTTTCAAAGCGTAAATTCCCCTGCCAACCAAGACGTACGCATCGTTGAGAATCAACTCATTATGGACAGTCGGCGCATACGCAACCCGATGGTCAAACTTCGTTTCGTTAATAATGCGCGTTACATCGTTAAAATGCAGGGGTTTGCCCGACCTTTTGAGTACCAGGGAAATTTTATCGCTCATGCGTTTTGGTACAACCGATCCCCAGCTGGCGAGGCCGTACTCATCGTAAGGATTCTTGCGTATTTTCGTGCTCACATCGATGTACGAGACGAGGGTATCTACCGGGAGTTGGTATTGGTGGGTCTGGCCAAAAGCTGAACCCTGGACGGCAGCAATGAGGTCTTTACTCGAGAGCGGCTGCATTTTTACTTCCAAAATCAGGAGGGCAGCATCAATAGCTTCCCGCACCAGGTGTATGGGCGCAGCATGCAGCTGCCAGGCCGGGAAAAAGTCCTCATGTGCAGGAACAGCCTTCACGCGATCAGCAAGAAGGTAACGCAAGGTAAACAAGGTCGCTGCCCGTGCCGCGCTTTGCTCCTTGTGGACATTCAGCATGTGGTGAAACAGCAAATCCTCGCGCATGACCCCGCCGTGATGGTCGAGGACAGCCACGATTGCATCGGCGAGGGGTCGAACGATTGTTTGGGTGCTGTGGTTCTTTCGCACTTTGGCTATTGCGCCAGACTCAATTTGCCGCACCCGCTCCCGCGTGACCTTGTACAGGTTGCCAATGTGTTCCAAGGTTTCGGGTGGCTTACCGTGTAGACCGTGGCGGCGCACAATGATATCTTCTTCCCTGCTCGAAAGATGCTTTAAAAGCCCAGTAATGACATCCACAGGATTAAAATGCTCAATCTCATGGGTTTCTTTCTGAGATATGACTCGGTCAAGAATCGATCCTGGAAGGTTTTGGTCAGTCATGGCGTATCGTGATATTCACTAATGTATGCTAATATAGCACTTTCTTACGAAAGTGTCAAGTTCTTTACGTTTTTCGTTTACACTCTCCGACGCAATTTCCAGTTATTCCACAAGACCAATAATGGTGCAGCGACGAAAATCGAAGAGTACGTTCCCGACGCTATCCCAATGAGCAAGACAAGCACAAAGTGTTTAATCGTGTCGCCACCAAAGAGGTAGAGGGCAAGGAGGATGAGGAGGGCGGTGAGGGAAGTATTAATTGAGCGAACAAGGGTTTGATTCAAACTTGCATTAACCACCTCTTCGTACGTCTTCCCTGCCGCAGCCTGAAGACGTTCACGAATGCGATCATACACCACAATGGTATCGTGCACAGAAAAGCCAAGAACCGTGAGTAAGGCAGTGACGAACAGCGCGTCAACTTCCAGATTGGCGAAGTGGCCAAGGACGGAAAATATTCCCACCACCATAACGATATCGTGCAAGAGCGCAACGATTGCACTCAAACCGTAGACCCACGACGGCACTGGGCCCCGTGACACCTTGCGAAACGCGTAGGTTATGTAAAGCACGATGAGTATGAGCACTATGGAAATTGCCGTAATTGCTTTGCGTTGCAGTTCTGCGCCAATGGTGGGGCCAACAGTTTCGAAACTCTCCTCGACAACCTTAGAATCAAATTTCACAAAACCCTTCAGAATATTCTCACGTTGCTCATTGGTAATTATCGGCAATCGTAGGGCAAGCCCATGCTCCCCAACGGTTTGCAGACTTTGGTGTTCTATCCCAGTCTCGGCCACGGTTTTCGCAACGACCTCAACTGTTGGTATGGCGCTTGAAAACTCCAAACGCATGAGAGTGCCGCCGGTAAAATCTATGCCTAAACGCAAACCCCAAATTGCAAAAGCAATGATTCCGGGAACCGTAAGGGCCAAGGAAAGGGCAAACAGGTAATTGCGTTTTTGAATGATTGCGTACATATTTTACAAGCCAAACCAACGAGGGTGGCGCGCGTAGCGAGCGCCAGTAATGAGCCGCAGGAATGTTCGGGTGACGGTAATAGCCGAGAAAAGGCTAACCACAATACCAATGAGAAGGGTTATGGCAAAACCCTTAATGAGGCTGGAGCCAAACCAAATGAGAATGACGGAGGTGATAATACTTGAGGCGTTCGAATCACGGATCGACATCCAGGCCCGTTTAAAGCCCTCTTCAATAGCTGCTTCGAGCGGACGTCCGCTGCGGAGCTCTTCTTTTGTCCGTTCAAAAATGAGAATATTTGCGTCGAGGGCAATGCCAATAGAAAGGATGAAACCCGCAATGCCGGCTAGCGTGAGCGTGACCGGCCATAATTTGAATACGGCGAGAACGATGAGCGTATACAGGATGAGTGCAAGTGAGGCAACCACCCCGGGTAGGCGGTAAAAAACTACCATGAAAAGAATGACGATGAGAATACCAAGGAGGCCAGCAAAAATACTCTTTTCAACAGAGGTGGCACCCAGGGTCGCCCCAACCGTTTGCTGGCTAACAAGCGTTATCGGTACAGGTAGCGCGCCGGCATTTAAACGTTTGGCTAAGTCTTTTGCATCTTTCAAGGTAAAGCTACCGCTGATAACGGCATTGCCGCCCGTGATTTCTTGGTTAACCGTTGGGTTGCTAATAATTTGACCATCGAGAAATATTGCAATGGTCTTGCCCACATTACGTTTGGTAAGCTCCGCAAACAATTTCGACCCTTCGCTGTTAAACTGAAGGTTGACCTCTGGTTCGCCCGAAGTTTGATTAAAGCTTACGGCTGCACGTTCGAGCTGCTTGCCAGAAAGTCCCGTTTGCTTGAACTGCTGCGACGCATCGGCATTTTGCTGTAGCGCAAAAAGAATGTGCCGCCCGCGGACTTCCAAAATATCTTTTCCATCTTCTTTTACCGTCCGAGACTCCTCGCGTTTAATAATGTGGTAGCCAAATGTGGTTTTCACCGGTTGGGCGGTTACTTCGCCATCTTTTAATTGATCAAAAAGTGCTTTCTCAAATTCCGGAACAAAAGTACCCCGCCGGGCAAACCCTAAGTCACCACCCTGCTGTTCATTTTTCGTCGCATCAGTATTGCTGGGATCGGCAGTGTTCTCGTTAGCGAGTTTTGCAAAATCCGCATTTGGCAGACGAGCTTGCACCGTTATTTCCTCTGCTTGTTTCTTTGTGGCTGCATCACTGGCTGCCTGAGCTTGCGTCGCTTCGGCAGTAGGCTTGGTATTAGTATCCACCTCTTGGAATTCCAGTATGGGCGTATCGCCAATGAGCTTAATTGCCTGCGAGATATCCTTGACGCCAGCGAGCTCAACAATAATCCGCCAGCGTTCCCCTACCCGGCTCGTTTGCACCACCGGTTCAGAAACGCCAAAAGCATTTACCCGGCGCTCGATAACATCGCGTGCACTTTCTAAGGCTTGCGCCTGGTCAGCGCTACTCATGGCCGAAGTGTTTGCTTCGTATACTAAAGACGCCCCGCCACGTAAATCAAGGCCGAGCTTCAAATCGAATTGCCGGCTCAAGAATGGCAGTCGAGGCAGAAAACGTGCCGGGAGCGCAACATAAGCGACAACAATGCTTAGCGCTACAATGCCTCCGAAGGTAATCCAAACCCGTCGCCGTAAGGTCATGGGCGCAATGTAGCATCCGAACTTTAGCTTGGCAAGATCGTTTCGGGGTGCAACTTAATCCACCACTTGGACTTTCGTCCCCACGGCGGTCCAAGCAAACACCTGCTTCGATTCAGCCGGCGAGAGTCGAATGCAGCCATGAGAAACGCGGCGGCCGAGGTGGTTGACGCCTTCGTAGTAAATGCCGCCGTTCTTCAATCGCCAGTATGGCAGCGAATGTATGCCGTAGGCCCCATCGGGGGTAATTGCCATCCAGTTATCCATGTACAAGGCGTACTTACGAGAGTATGCCGTGGTAATTTTATTTTTCACTTGATGATTTCCCAAGGGCGTCGGCATTGACCACTTCCCGGTAGACACCACGTGCGTCGCCACGAGGGTATTGCCAATGTAGCGGTACATGCGCTGGTCGGAGATATCAACAACTATACGCTTTTCACCAGCCGGAACCTCAGCCGGGTTTGCTACGACAATTACCTCCAGAGCGTCATCGGCGTCTGCGTTGAGTGCCACCGCATTCACCTCCCCAGAGTACTGCTTGCCAAATGGGTAGAAGTGAATATCCGTCACCGTCCCAGTCTCGGTGTAGCTCGTCACTTGCGAGCCTGTACTCGCCGCCGTGCCGAGGAGGATTGCACCGGAGAGTTGCGCAGCTATGTGCACGCTTGCGGTTTGGATTTTCTTTATTGCAAAACTCGAAGCCACGACTCCATTGGTACCGAAAACTTTCACTGGACTGTTTTTTGTTCTTGTCGCGGTCACAATTTCTACAGTGCCATCACCGTTTGTATCCCCAGCAAACACTCGCACGCCGCCGCGCTCGGTAGCAGCGTACGCTAAAAATTGGTGCAATTTTTTACCTTGCCCAGTAAATGCAACAACAAATGGCCCACCCCCTGGCCCGGCGCCGGTAATGATATCAGCTACGCCGTTGGCATCAGCATCAGCGACAGTCAAATTAACTCCGCCGCGAAAACCCTTGCCAAAAGCCAAGAAGGCATTCGTGCGCCGCCCAGTGGCGGTATGTACGCGCACCTCTGGGGTGGTACCTTTGCCAAAGCTGGTTATAATCTCCGGAATACCGTCACCGGTAACATCCCCTACCGCCACATGGACTGCCGGCGTGCCGTGAACATTGCCAAGGGCAATGGTTCGAATAACTGAACCATCTAGCCGAAGCACGCGGACGCTGGGTTTTTGCCCGGCCGGTGAACCAATAATGAGTTCCGATACCCCATCGAGGCCAAGGTCCGCTACGGCAATACTCGCCCCTTGCGGGATATTCTTCAGCTGCCGAATAATCTTTCCGTTTGCTTCGTAGAGTGCGGATACAGGTGTTGCAGCATGGGCTGACGCCGCTGCTCCAAAACCGCCCGCGAGTGCTACGAGCAAAATGCATAAGCGAAAATGCATTCTTTCTTGCATAAATATTGGTTTATTTTTGATTTCTGCACTTAGTGTAACACAAAAAAGACTTTTCGTCAACTTTCTCTGCTCATTATTCAGCCCCGTGGCACTTCTTGTACTTCTTCCCGCTCCCGCACGGACAAAGATCGTTCCGCCCAATTTTTTGATTTGCGAAAGGGTTTGTAGCAGTGCTGTTGGACTGTACTGCAACATCGGCACTATCGCTCGCTTCTTTTGCCGGTGCGGTTAAGGTGACATTTTTCGGCTGCTGTACGGTCGGCGTGGACACAACGTTAGCTTTGAATATTGCGTGGACCAGTTGCGAACGAAGGGCATTGAGCATGTGGCTAAAAAGTATAAAGGCTTCTTTTTTGTACTCGACCAGGGGGTCGCGCTGGCCGTAGCCGCGCAAACCAATCCCTTGGCGTAAGTGGTCCATGAGCGAGAGGTGTTCGATCCAGAGCGTATCGATAATACGTAACTCAACCGCGCGTTCAACCAGGCGCATGAGCGGCTGACTTTGATTCTGCGCTTGTCGCCCAGCTGGTGACGAATTCACCTGCTGTTCCAGTTGACCGTAGGCATCGATGAGTAACTTTTGCAAGTGCTCGGAAATGGCGTGGCGCGCGCTGGCGGTGGTACTGACATCCGCCGTACCTTTTCGAAATTCTTCAAGCTTGAGTCGAGCTTGCAGCGGGATGGGAAAAATTGCATCAACGGATTCATACACTTCGTCCATATTCCATTCGGTTTCCCGCTCGGTAGACGTATGCGTGGACACAATCTGCTCAATCTCTTCACCAACGGCTTTCAGGATGATGTCCCGGCGACCTGATTCGGCTTGCAGGCTAAACACGACCGATCGTCTGCGCGTGTACATGACTTCGCGATGCTTGTTGATGACGTCGTCATACTCCACGAGGTGCTTGCGGATGTCGAAGTTATGGCCTTCAACTTTTTTCTGCGCCCCCTCAATAGACCGGGAAATCATCTTGTTCTCAATAGGCATTTCATCCGGCACCCCCAGGCGTTCCATCAGCGACTTCACCCGGTCGCCACCGAAAATCCGCATGAGGTCATCTTCCAGAGAGAGGAAGAATTGCGAAGAACCCGGATCGCCTTGGCGCCCGGCCCGCCCACGAAGCTGGTTATCAATGCGGCGCGATTCGTGACGCTCGGTGCCAATAACATGCAAGCCGCCAAGGGCGCGGACTTTTTCTGCAGCCTCGGGTATAACCGGCGTCCCGCCCAAAATAATGTCGACCCCTCGACCGGCCATGTTCGTGGCAACCGTTACCCCGCCAATTTTTCCCGCTTGGGAAATAATCGCGGCTTCTTTCTCATGATTTTTTGCATTGAGTAACTGGTGCGGAATACCTTCGCGATCGAGTAGCGTAGAAAGCATTTCGTTCTTGGCAATGGAAATTGTGCCAATGAGCACGGGTTGGCCGAGCTCGTGACGTACTTTTACATCCCGCACAATGGCATCGTACTTTGCGGTTTCGGTTTTATAGACTGTGTCGGGTACGTCTTTACGAACCATTGGGCGGTTCGTTGGTATCGTAACGACTTCCAGTTCGTAGATTTTTGAAAATTCTTCCGCTTCGGTAGAGGCCGTGCCGGTCATACCGCTGAGTTTTTCGTACATGCGGAAAAAATTCTGGAACGTAATGGTTGCCAGAGTTTGAGATTCCTGCTTAATTTCCACCTTTTCTTTTGCCTCGATTGCCTGGTGCAACCCCTCGGAGTAACGCCGGCCAAACATCATACGACCGGTAAATTCATCAACAATGACAATTTCCCCTTCGCGCACCACGTAGTCTTTGTCTTTTTTAAATAGGGCGTGGGCCTTTAAAGCCTGTTCGATGTGGTGCACCATTTCGACTCCGCCAGCTTCGTAGATATTCTTCACATTGAGCCAACCTTCAATTTTGGAAATGCCTTGCTCGGTGAGGGTGGAGGCGCGAAGTTTTTCGTCGATATTGTAGTCATTCCCCTCTTCCAGCCTTTGCACTATCTCCGCAAACTTGTAGTACTGCTCGCTCGGGGTTGCGCTGGGACCGGAAATAATCAGCGGCGTGCGAGCTTCGTCTATGAGAATCGAGTCAACTTCGTCAACAATGGCGTAGGTGAGGTCGCGCTGTACAACGTACTGCTGGTCGGGCACCATGTTATCCCGTAAGTAATCGAAGCCGTACTCATTATTCGTTCCGTAGGTTATATCGGCCAGGTAGGCTTCGGGCCGGGTAACCGGTCGAAGGCCTTTTGCGGTATCATCGCCTTCAATCTTTGGGTCAACCACAAACGCTGCCTCATGCTGAATGACGCCAACGGAAAGACCGAGAAAATTGTAGATTTGTCCCATCCAGCGTGCATCACGCTTGGCCAGGTAGTCATTCACGGTCACCACGTGCACGCCCTTTCCCGCCACTGCATTTAAATAGGCGGGCAAGGTCGCCACAAGCGTTTTTCCTTCACCGGTTCGCATTTCAGAAATTTTTCCCTGGTGCAGTACAATGCCGCCAATAAGCTGCACATCAAAATGCCGCTGGCCTATGGTCCGGCGCGCAGCTTCACGAACCATTGCAAAAGCTTCTGGCAAAAGTGCATCGAGGGTTTCGCCTTTGGTATACCGATTGTACAACACCTTTGTCTGAGCCGGGAAATCAGCGGCGGAGAGCTTTTGCATCCTTGGCTCCAAAGCATTTATCTGGCTAACAATGCTTCGCAAGCCGTCAACGGCGCGTTTATTCGGATCCCCAAAGATTTTGCTTAACATTGCCATAGCGTCTGCCTATCTTCACATCCAATGCGAAAATGTGCAAGTTAGGCCAAACCGTGGTGCCCGGCGCGCTTCGACATCCAGCGTTCTTTGGCATCGCGCAGTTGCCGCTCCAGCTTTTCCACGCAGAGGTCGATTGCCTCGTGCATTTCGCTGGCCTTTTCACCGGCTTTGTAGGTGCGCCCGCGCCATATAGCCGAACCTTCAACCCGGCACACTTGGCCGTGTTTCTTGTTATGATCGACATCGAGCATGACTTTTATTTCTGCTACGGGTTCCCGACTCAAGCGGGTGAGGGCACCGAACTTCTGCTCGACATACGTTTTTAACGAAGGGGTAAGTTTAAAATCCTTGCCAGAGATAATCATACATTTGTGGGGTTAGCAGACTCGAAGCCGAGGTAGCGAATTTCTTCTTCCAACTGCACGCCAAATTGGTCGCGTACTTGCTGCTTAATGAAGCTGATGAGAATAATGATATCTTCGGCGGTTGCCGTTCCCGTATTGACGATAAAATTTGCGTGGTCTACAGAAACCATTGCCCCGCCAATTTTCTTACCTTTCAAGCCCGCGTCTTGGATGAGTTTGCCGGCATGGTTACCAACCGGGTTCTTAAAAACACACCCCGCGCACCACGCCCCTTTCGGTTGCCAACCTCGGCGGTTTAAGGCTTCTTTCATACGCGCCTGAATTTCGCTGGGTGCAGCTGGCTGTAATTGGAGCTTGCCCGCTAGGATAATGTCCTGGCTATATTTAAAGCGGGTGTAGCGGTACGAAACGTCTATATCTTTACGCGCACTGCGTCGTAGCTCGCCCGACGGGTTCAGGTACAGGATTTCGGTAGCAAGCTCCGTGACCCCATGGCCGCCCGTACCTGCATTGCCCGCAAGCGCCCCGCCAAAGGAGCCTGGAATGCCGACGGCAAATTCCAAACCACCGTACCCTTTGCCAATGGCAGCACGGATGACCCGGCTCAAGGTCACGCCCGCATCCGCATCGATGCTGCCGTCTTCGTGCACCTCGCCCCGTTGCGAGTCGAGCAGGATGATGAGGCCGTGAAAACCTTGGTCGGCGACGAGGGTATTACTGCCCCCACCAAGCGCGGCAACCGGTAACCCGGCTTCGCGGGCCAACTTCGCTGCGGTTTGTATAACCGAAGTATCATTGGTTTTCAAAAGGAAGGCGGCTGGGCCGCAAACAGTAAAGGTCGTGTACTTCGACAAGGGTTCGTCGAGGAGCACACCTGGTACGGCAGCGAGTTTTTCTAATTGGGCAACGTTTGACATGCAGCGTTAATAGTTTATACTATAGCGCAATTTAGAAAAACACCAAAAAAGGAGAATATCGTGCTTTGGCAATATATTGAACAACTACGCAGTGCCGCGGAAATATTTTTTCGTGCGCATGGCATGTACGTGCTTATCGCTTTCGGCGCTGGCATGCTACTGACGTTTCTGACGAGTGAGTATCTGGGCTTTAACCTGATGCGCTACGTTTCGCAACTGGTCCGGCTATCCAGAAACGAAGGGGTCGACATCGAAGCGTCCTCGTGGCTGCGGTCCAGAAAGATCCGGATCCGATTGGTTATCCAACCGCCCAGAGGTTTGGTACTCCAAGCGCCCGGGGCAAGAGCGAAAACTGCAACGACAGAAACATTTTCACCAGATACCAAAGGCAAGCAGTACTACTACTTCCCAGAAAATGTTTCAAAAGAGATGCCGGTAGGCATTGCTTTTCCAGAATATGTGGATTTGGTCTTTGGCAATCCGCCAAAACTCCAATTACAACTTCGTGTTCACCGTGTCCTAAGCCCGCTCGCTGGGATTTGGGAGCCTGCGGTGGTAGAAGATACCACTGGATATACGCGTGAGGCTTTTAAAAGCTATTGGAAGAAAGGGTACCGTAACCTATACATGAATGACTACGTACCAGAAAAAGCAATAATTGGTACGGTTCGGCCGAAGAATATTTTCGGAAAGCCTCACCCTATTGTCGCACCGCACAGTGGATTCGTCTTGCAGTTTGGCGCCCAGCGGTACACACGAATTGCTGCACAAGCGAATACTATACTCATTGGCAGTCCGGAATCGCTTGGAGAAGTGCGCAACCCCAAGCTGCCTGGAACGCTGATCTATCCAGAGGGTAAAGATTCCCCAGTCGGTCGGGTAGTCGATAAGGACGAAGTGATCGCATATGTTGAATCACTTGGCCATCCCGAACCGATAACTGTTCCCGCAATCGCGATTGTGCTCCAACAGCATGTCCAGCACAAAGCCGGCGTAGGGTTCAACGATTTGCTCTTTACCTACGCAGTACTCGAACCCGCATCCTCAAGTTAACGCTTGGGGATGTTTTTTATTGCCAAGTCGAAGAAGGTCGTAATATCCCCTGCGCCAAGCGTGAGAATAATATCCCCGGGTTGGACGATTTGCGCAACGTGTTCCACTGCTGCTTGCACGTTCTCGACAAACTGTGCGTTTGGACCAATGGCCTGGGCAATAGTCTTGCTCGACATATGAGTATTTTCTGACCGGCCGTCAACATCGTACACTTCGAGAACAATGCAAACATCTGCTAGAGCAAGAACGGCGCTGAACTGCTTGGCAAAGGCCAGGGTACGGCTATGCAAGTGCGGTTGGAACACGCAAATAATTCGCTGATGTGGAAATGCCTGCCGGGTCGCTTGGAGCGTGGCTTGAATTTCGGTTGGGTGGTGGGCATAATCGTCAATAATTGTTGCGCCTTTCCACGTCCCGCGGTTTTCAAAACGCCGCCACGTCCCTGGGAAAGCGGCAACGGCTTTCTGGCACACGTCAAAAGGAATGTGCAAAGCCTGGGCGACGCACAAAGCCGCGAGGATATTCCGCACGTTATGCTCGCCGTAGAGCTGCGTCGTCAGCGGACCATTGTATAAACCAGACACCGAAAAGCTTTGTCCACCGGTGATTGTTTTACTATCGCTGGCTCGAAGGTCGCCAGCCTGCAAACCAAAAGTCCGGACCGGCGCGCGGGAAACCTGCTGCAGCAAAAGCGTACTTGCGTCTTCGGCATTGAGCGTTACCGTGCCGCTGGTTGGTACGTGGCTGACGAAGGTTTGAAAAGCGTGTTGCAGATCGGCCAGCGTGGGATAGATATCAACATGTTCGTGGTCGACATTCAGTACCACGGCGTGCTGGGGCTGGTACAGGAGAATGCCTTGGTTGTACTCGTCAGCTTCAATGAGCAGGTCTGGCCCTTTACCAAGACGTTCGTTGGTATCGCCAAAAAGCCGAACGCGCGTGCCAACGACTACGGTCGGGTCGCGCTGGGCCTCTACCAGGATATATGCAAGGAGTGCGGTGGTGGTGGATTTTCCATGCGTACCCGCAACGGCAATGCCTTGCTTGCCCGCCAGAAGCACATTGAGCGCCTGTGGGTAGGTGGCTATTGGTAGAGCGCGTTCGGTGGCAATGTCGTATTCAGGATTTCCCGGATGCACCGACACTGTATGCACCACCATGTCGCAACCGGCTGGAACATTTTCGGCTTTGTGCGTACCAATATGCACGCGTGCGCCGTGGGCCGCAAGCCACTGGGTGGTTACATTTTCTTTAAGGTCCGAACCAGAAACCTGCTTCCCCTGCTCAAGGGCCCACTTGGCAATTGCCGAAATACCTATGCCGCCAATCCCGATAAAGTGTAGGTGTTGTGCTTTGTGGAGATTCATACGTAGGTTTGGATAATGCTGGCAAATCGCGGCGCACCGTCAACTTCCCAAAGTTTCTGCAATTGCCTGGGCACATCGGTCTGGTAGTGCGTATTGGCAAGTTGTGCCCGGACCTGCCCGGCGAGTATTTCTGGTGTCAGGGTGGACTCATAAAACACTTTTGCCCCGGCGCGTTCCAACTCGAGCGCGTTCGCTTCTTGCTGTGTCCCTGGCAAGGGAATAATAATTGGCGCCTTGCCAACGCCAATAACCTCTGCCAGAACATTACTCCCGGCACGGCAGAGGATAATATCGGCGACGGCATAGAGGTCGGGCAAGGAATCGTTGGTAAAAGGTATTTGCACGTACCCTTCGCGCTGCGTGGGTGGAGCTTTGTGTTCGCCGGTAATATGCAGGATATTGAGTTCTGCTGGCCAGGCGTGGACCCCGGCAACCACTAACTCGTTAAGGTGCTGGGCTCCAGAGCTGCCCCCAATAACGAGGAGGGTTGGCCAGCTAGCATGCAAGGCGTAAAGTGCTCGTGCCTTTGCAGCGTCGCCCTTAGTTACTGACTGGCGGAGTGCAAAACCAATCGCTATAGCGTGGCGTTGAAAAAGTTTTGCACGTTGCGGGGTCGCCGCCACCCGCACGGTCGCGAACACAGACATAATGCGGTTGGCAAGCCCTAATTCGACATCTTGCTGGTACAGCGCAACCGGTATGCGGAGTACCCAAGCAGCAATGCTCACGGGTACGGCAACGTAACTGCCGGCCGAAGCCACCACTCGGGGCCGACGCACTGCAAGACGTACGAAGGCGATGGTAAAAGCCAAAGGAAACACGCCAAGGTCAACCAACGTCCGTAGCGAAAAGTAGCGACGATATTTGGACGACACTATTGGCGCACACGCAAAACCTGCTTCCCGCACAACCATTTGGTCAAGCGCTTTGTAACTGGTCCAAAAGCACGACCTAAGCTCTGGTTGGCGTTTGCGCAATTCTTGAGCAACCGCAATGAGTGGGTTAAGGGAACCTAACGTACCCCCGCCGACGAAGAGGACGGTACTCATTGGCGCGCGGATTTACTAATGTTGAGGAGCACGCCCGCAGCCGCAAGTGAAAAAATGAGCGACGTACCGCCATTGGAAATAAAGGGTAAGGGTTCGCCGGTGAGTGGCAGCAGCGAAGTAAGCGCGCCGATGTTGACAAATGCCTGAATAATAAACCAACTCGTTATACCGACGACGATAAGCTGGCCCGTGGGGTCAGCCGCGCTGCGGGCAAGCCGCACCCCCCGCCAGAATAATGCTACGTACAGTGCGATAAGCCCGACTGTTAAAAAAAATCCGAGTTCTTCGGCGGCGACGGCAAAAATGGAATCCCCAGCCGCTTCGGGTAGGTAATTGTACTTTTGCAAACTCTGCCCGTACCCGCGGCCGAACAACCCACCCGAACCAATGGCGAGGAGCGATTGGTTTATGTGGTAGCCAGTGCCTTGCGCATCCCCTTCCGGGTTCAAAAAGACCGTGAGGCGGGCCGCCCGGTAAGGCGAGAGCTGGATGAGCAAAAGTACGCCCGTAATGACCCCAATCCCAATCCAGGCAAAAAGCTTTGCCGGCGCGCCAGCCACAAAGTACATAACAACCGCCGTGCCAATGATGACAATTGCGGTGCCGAGATCCGGCTGCAGCACCAGGGCAATGGTAATAAACGCGAGGATGGCCACGAAGGGCAAGAACGTTTGCTTGGCTTCTTCCCGATCCAGCCGAATTTTTGGAAACCAAGCAGCCAAGTAGACAATGAGGGCAAGCTTGACGGCTTCCGAAGGCTGGAAGAAAAAACCGCCAATCGAAATCCAACGGCGGGCACCCAAGAGCTCCGTGCCGATCCCCGGTATAAGCGGGAGCAGGAGCAGTACGAATGAGAAAATGAGTAAGAGCTTCGACCACTTTTGCAAACGGTGATAATCGTAGCCCATGAGGATGAACATGGCGCCGAGCCCCATGAGCAGTGCAATCGCTTGCTTCACCAGCATGCTGTTCGGGTCGCCGTACGTCTGGTACGACTCCACGCTGCTGGCCGAAGCTAGAAGAATAATCCCTACCGTGCAGAGGGCAAAGGTAAGCGAGAGGTAGACGGAATCGGCTCGGCGAAAGGCGGTGGTCATCGAAGTTTTTGTACGGCGCGGGTAAACTGTGCACCCCGGTCAAATTCGTTGCGAAACATGCCAAAACTAGCGGCGCCGGGAGCGAGCAGGATTGTATCACCCGGTTTGGATGAACGCCACGCTAAGGCAACCGCTGCCTGCATGCTCTGCACCACTGGATGTTTCGCGTGCAGCGCGGCGAGCAATTGCCCGGTGGCTGAACCGGCGAGGAAAATTGGCAGGGCCTGGCGCAAGCGAATTGCTTGAGCAAATGCGTGCATGGGTAGATGCTTGCTGGCCCCCCCGGCAATGAGAATGCACCGACCCGGTACGCTCTGCAGTGCCGCAATTGCTGCAACCGGGTTTGTTGCCGTCGTACTATTTATGAACGTGCGGCCCTTCAACTTGCGAATAACTTCAAAACGCTGGGGTACCCCTCGAAATGAACGCAGCCCTTTACGTATGTCGGCAAGCGAAAGACCTAGCACTTTGCCCGCGAGTGCAACGGTGACGGCATTACGCAGCATTGCCACGTCGTGTCCGCGCAGGTGCTTGGTTTGCAAAAGGCGAACAGCACGTTGACCCACGCGGAGCATAATCCAGCCAGCAGCGAGCCACGCGTGTGCAGCCCGTTGCGGCCGGTCACTCGTCCAGTACACTTTTGGCAGGGTAAGCTTGGGTGCAAACGTTCGCCACGCACTATCCAGCGGCAGGATGACTGGGCCAGGTGTACCGGCAAAAAGTTGCGCTTTTACTTTTGCATACGCTCGCATAGTACCGTGACGGTTGAGATGGTCGGCGTACAGGTTCGTCAAAATGCTCAAGCGCGGCTGGAGCGGCACGTCGCAGTGTTCGAGTTGGAAGGATGACACTTCCAGAACCACCGGGGTTTTGCCGTCACGCGCTTTGGGTATCTCTAAAGGTGAACGTTGTAAGTTACCAGCCAAGATCGGCTGCTGCTTTGCCAGGAGGTGCGCGATCCAGTTTGCCACAGTGGTTTTCCCTTTCGTGCCCGTCACGGCAATAATTGGGTTTGTACTCGAAGCGCGATAAAGGGCCAGGTCACTCGTCACGCGCGCGCCGGCCTTTCGGGCAGCTACCAGCGCAGGGTGGCGCGGCCGAACACCCGGGTTTGCAACAATGAGGTCGGCTGGGGGGAGCATTTTCTTCTCTGGCCATCCAAAGTGGTACGTCACTGGCAGACCCTTGAGTGCCACCCGGCTTGGGCGCAAGGCAGCAGCCGACTGTGCATCCACGACCTGGACCTGGGCATGCTGGGCAGCCGCAAAGCGAACGCTGGCCACGCCACCACCCAGTGTGCCAAGCCCGAAGACGACAACTCGCTTACCTCGGAGATCGTGGGGTGCAGCGTGTCGGGCTATGACCGTAAGATTGTGCTTGTCCGTTTTACCATCGCGACGTACAGAGGCCAGCCAGCGGTTGGTTTTTGTGCATGTACCCTCGGTTGCAATAGCTTGCTTGCGTACCCCCGCCAAACGTAGCTGCTGCTGCACTGCTGCGCGGAGGTTAATGTGGTAGACATTTTTTTTTCGAGTAACCACCCCATTGCCAAAGCCGAAAAATTGCTTTGCCCATTGCGGGTCTGCCGACGTGAAACAGCGTGCGCAAATGCACGGGCCAATCCACGCGCGTAAATCTTGCATGCGTACCCCGTGCGCTTGCAGCGTCGCTAGAGTTTTGGGCACAATACCGCGCACTACGCCTTTCCAGCCTGCGTGCACGCTGCCGATCCAGCCTGTGACCGGATCGTGCAAGAGCAACGGTACGCAATCGGCGGTGAACACGCCCAGCGCAAGGTTTGGCCACTGGGTGAGTAGAGCATCGGCCGCGGGCAAGTAGGTGGCAGAATTTTTCGCCCCGCTCCCCTGCTCGGCATCACTCACTATATGTATATGCGAACCATGTACCTGCCGGGCGAGGGTGAGCTCGGCCAGGGGAATATCCAGGCTACGTAAAAAGCGCTCGCGGACGGCGGCAACCACAGCGGACTTGTGACCGTGGAAGGTTAACGGCTGGTAGGCCAGCGTCGCCGTTCCGTGTCGAAGCCCAGGAAAACGTTTGAGGATACGTGAATGCAGCACCTTCATAGGTGCAGGATAGCATGGCTTTTCGCTGGCGTCAGAAGGTTCGGTCGACCAAATACACCACCACACCCAACACCGCCATCACTGCGGCAATGACCCAAAACCGCATGACAATTTTCGATTCTGGCCAGCCGATTGCCTCCAGGTGATGGTGGAGCGGGGCCGAGAGAAAGACTTTTTGCCCGCGCAATTTTTTCGAGCCGAGCTGGACAATGACGCTTCCAGACTCAATGACGAATAGTAAGCCAATGACTGGCAAGAGCAGGGCGGTATTCGTAAGCATGGCCACAATGCCAAGAGTAACCCCCAGCGACATCGCGCCCGTATCGCCCATGAAGAACCGCGCGGGCGGGATGTTAAACCAGAGAAAAGCCAGCAGCGCGCCGACAATGACCCCGCAGAATGTGGCGAGTTCGAACCGGCCTTGGGCAAAGGCAATAGCCCCGAAGGCAACGAAGGCGGCCAGCAACGTTCCGCCGGCCAGCCCATCCAGGCCATCAATCTCATTCACGGAGAAAGCCGTAGAGACAATGACAAAAATGAACAGCGGTACGTACCACCAGCCAATGTCAAAGTTCCCAATAAACGGTACGTGCAGCATGCTAAAATCGAGCTTCGTAAAAAACCACCAGGCGCCAACTATGGCAATAGCCATGTAGATGAGCAGCTTGTGGCGCACTTGCAAGCCTCCGCCCTTGGGCCCCCAGCCGCGGACATTGAAGTAGTCATCCACCAGACCCACCAGTGCCGATGCGACGAGCGCGGCGAGCGGTAACCAGGTTTGCTGCCGGGTAAGGAAGTTGAGTTCGTGCCAGAAACCCGAAGGGACCAGCTGCCGGACGGCAAAAAAGAGTAGTGCAAGCCCAAGGACGGTAAGCCAGATAATGACCCCGCCCATGGTTGGGGTTCCAGATTTTCGCTCGTGCAGTTTGGCGTAAATGGGCGCATCGCCCGCCGCGCGAATGGTTTTACCGAGTTTGTACCGGTAGAGTACGCTGGCCCACAGTGGCGTAAAACCAATGGCCACGACGAATGCCAAGGATGCTAAGAAGAAAACACGAATAACAGGAAGCTGATCGATCATACGCTTAGGTTGGCAGCTGCTGGTACTGTAAGAGGAAAATTGCCCACACCGTTCCAAGGTTAAGTAAGAACGTCGTAATGCGAATGAAGTGTACGGTCGGCTGGCTGTGTCGGCGCGCCCAAGGAATGAGCGCAAAAATATGGACGAGAGTGAGCACCGTAGCCGCAGCCGGAATAAGCCAGGCCTGCCACCAGGGTCCAATGCCGTCAATGCCAAACGGAATGCTATAATGCGTGACGACTTGCCCCGCTCCGATCGGAAAGCCATTGACGACCATGACCCACGCACCCGCAAGTGCAACACCCGAAAGCCCCAGCGTCCACCATTCGCCTCGTCCCCAGCGGTGGGGTCGATTTGGAACGGCGATCCCCCGGAAAATTCGCGTTACCTGTGTGATTGCGCTGCTCAGTATCATGGCTGTATTCCAGCTTACATCCATCCGCGGAGAAGTCCAAACAATTGATGAAGGCGTGCACCTGGCAGCCGGGGTGAGTTACTGGCAGACGGGTGATTACCGTTTAAATGAAGAACACCCGCCGCTCGTTAAGCTGCTCGCCGCCCTCCCCGTCATCCTCAGCAAGCCAAAGCTGGATTTTACCAGTGCGAGCTGGCAAGAAGGGAACCAGTGGGCTTTTGCTCGGGAAATGCTCTACCAGCGCGGCAATGACGCCGACCGGCTGCTCTTTTTGGGCCGCCTGCCAATGGTCGGCTTGTGCTTGCTCTTGGGGTTTATGCTCTACCTCTGGGGCCGCCGCTTGGGTGGCGACCTGGCCGGCATTCTGGCGCTGGGTTGGTTTAGCTTCGATCCAAATTTTCTCGCGCACGGCCGGTACATTACCACTGACGTACCTATTGCACTTGGCTACGCGGCAACGCTCTACCTGTTGCTCCGCGTACTCGAAAAATGGTCGTGGCAACGGCTGGCGGTTTTTGCCGCGGTGTTCGGCCTTACCCAAGTGACAAAGTTCTCCGCCCTTTTTCTCTACGCCATTCTCCTGCTGGCCCCGGTGCTGTGGTACTACAAATCCGCGAGCGTAAAAATAATCCTGCAACGCACTGCTGCCCTGCTGGGGGTGGGCATACTCGGCACTGCCCTGGCGGTACTCGTGGTCTACGGCGGCCAGGTCAAACGCGGGAGCGACGACCCCTGGGTGCAAGCGCTGTATCAAGAACGCCTGCGGGTTATTGCCGAACAGCGCCAAAACCAGCAACCCCAGGCAATTCAAAGAATTATTTCCCTCACCGACCCGGCACACCGCACGGGAAAGGTCGTGCAACAACTGGTTATGGAAACGCTAATCCCGGGGTGGTCGTATTTCAAAGGTATTGCCCTGGTGTTAAACCACGACTTCTGGGGCCACCTGGCCTACCTCAACGGCCAGCACAGCAACTTCGGGTGGTGGTGGTATTTCCCGTTCGCCGGCCTCGTCAAAACTCCGCTCGCCACGCTTATCATGTTCAGTTTGGCTATCGTTGCCCTGGCAAAGACCGGGCGCCAGGCGCCAATTTTGCACCAGCGCAGCATATACCTGCTCGCCGGTACCTGCCTGCTCTACCTGCTCTGGAGTATGACGAGCAATCTCAATCTTGGCCTCCGCCACGTTTTTCCGGTGTACGCCATTATTTTTGCGCTCATCGGGGTTTTCCTGGCAAATGTTTTACAAACCGGCAAGCACTGGCTCATGCTCACCAGCATTGGCATTAGCGCACTCTACATTACCTCCAGCGTCCTGGCGTACCCGACCTACACCGGCTACTTCTCCGAAGTCATTGGCGGCTCGGCGAACGGACCAAAATATCTCGTTGATTCGAATGTTGACCGGGGGCAAGATGCAAAACGACTGATTACCTACCTCCGGGCGCGAAATATTCCCTACGTCTGCATGAGCTACTTTGGCCAAGCGAGCCTCGACTACTACGGCCTGGATAATCGTTACCTGCCCACGGAAACCGACCCCCACGATACCGAAGCCATCCAGTGCGTAGTTGCCATTAGCGTTTACCAGTCTCCTCTCGCAAGACCGGGCATACGCCTGGCTACGCGACTACGTGCCGGATGCCAGGATCGGCGGATCGATATACGTCTACGATTTTCGTCAAGGCCGTTCCCCCGCCCGCGCTCCCGGACAATTTCGTTGACGCAACCTGCTGTTTTCAGTATAATTTGCATACCATGCAAAATAGAATGAGCGTATGAAAGCGGCGCAATTGGCAAAAATAATCGCCGAGGCAAATCTACTCGACGATGCCCAGCTCAAAGCCGCCACCGCCACCGCGGAGCAAACCGGGGCAGAACTCGACAAGTACCTCGTCGAGCAAAACGTCGTCACCGAGAGCGTACTCTACGAAGCCATTGCGGCGCATTTCAAGCTGCCTTTCGTCGACCTCAAGCAGGTAACCATCCGAAAGGACGTTTTAGAATCCGTACCCGAACCGCTCGTCAACGTGCACCAGGTGGTGGCGTATGACAAAGACACCAAGAAGATTAAACTCGCGACGCTGGATCCACGCGATCTGCAGACCTTTGAATTTATCAAGAAAAAAACTGGTCTCACGCCAGAATTGGCTATTACCACCCCGTCGGGCATCAAGAACGCCCTCGCCCAATTTCACAAAGGTCTCTCGGCAACGTTTAAAGAAATAACCAAAGAGACGCATGAAAAAGATGGGGCCGACAGCAAAGAACTCTCGGAACTTGCCGAAGACCTGCCCATTATTCGGATTGTGGACAGCATGCTCGAGTACGCCATTTTCGAAGCGGCATCCGATATCCATATCGAACCGCAGGAAGGCGACCTGATAGTGCGCTACCGCATTGACGGCCGACTCAAGCAAGTTATGACCCTGCCGAAGAACACGCAGGCCGGCATTATTGCGCGCATCAAGATTCTCTCCAACCTCAAAATCGACGAACACCGTTTGCCGCAAGATGGCCGCATTACCATGACCACCAAAGATTACAAAGTTGCCTTCCGGGTATCCATCCTGCCTGTATACGACGGCGAGAAAGCCGTGCTGCGCTTGCTCAATGAATCTGCCCAGGTGCTCACCCTCGAGCAGCTCGGCCTGCAACCCAACCCGCTCGAAAAACTCAAACGGAATATTAAGAAACCGCACGGCATCATTTTGGTTACCGGCCCAACCGGCTCGGGAAAAACTACCACCCTCTACACCGTCCTCAACATTCTCAACAAACCCGAGGTGAACATCTCAACCGTTGAAGACCCCATTGAATACCGTATGCCGCGCATTAACCAAAGCCAGGTAAACCCGAAAATCGGCTTTACCTTTGCCGGCGGGTTGCGCTCACTCCTGCGCCAAGACCCGAACATTATCATGGTGGGGGAAATCCGCGACAACGATACGGCCGAAATTGCGGCCAATGCGGCCATGACCGGCCACCTGGTGCTTTCGACCTTGCACACGAACGACGCCGTCACCGCCCTGCCCCGCCTGGGAGAAATGGGCGTGCCGTCATTCCTTATTGCCTCCACGACCAACATCATCATGGCCCAACGCTTGGTCCGAAAAATCTGCCTGCATTGCATTCAGAGCTATACCCTGACCAAAGCGGCGGTTGAAGATCTCAACAAGCAATTCAATGTGGAATTCATCCTTGGCACCCTGGAGCGCGAAGGCGCTATTGTTTCGGCAAAAACCCCGGTTGAATCGCTGCTTTTCTACCGCGGCAAAGGCTGCAAGCAGTGCAACCACGAAGGGTACAAAGGCCGTATCGGCATCTATGAAATCCTGGAAGTCACGCACGATATTGCCGACCTCATCCTCAATAAGTGCACCACCGAAGACCTGCGCCGCGCCGCCCAAAAGCAAGGGATGCTTACCATGGCCGAAGACGGCTTTATTAAAGCCAAGTACGGCATAACCACCATTGAAGAGGTGCTGCGCGTAACGAAAGAGTAATTATGGAATTTGCCTACAGCGCCAAAAATACCCAGGGTGGCACGGTCACGGGTACCCAAGAAGCAAAGGACGAACATTTTCTGGCCTCGCTTTTGCGGGTCCGCGGCCTGACGCTCATGAGCGCAAAATCCAAGCAGTTGGCCGTGAAAAAGAAATTTTCGCTGAACATTAGTTTTGGCGGGGTCCCTATTGTGCAGAAAATTTTCTTTTTGCAAAACTTGCAGGTCATGGTCCGCACCGGCTTCTCCCTGGGGCATGCCCTGGATACGCTTGCGCAGCAAACCGAGCACAAAGCTTTTAAGAAAATTATTCTGGAGCTCTCGCACGACGTCGAAGCGGGTACGCCGCTTTCTACGGCACTGGCCAAACACCCGAAAGTCTTCCCCGAGCTTTTCGTTAACATGGTCGCGGCCGGCGAGGTATCCGGGAAACTGGACGAGGTACTCATGCGTCTAACCCAGCAAATAAAAAAAGACCACCAGCTGGTTGCAAAAGTGAAGGGCGCACTCACCTACCCAATCATCGTGGTTTCGGCAATGATTGTCCTTGGTACGGCAATGATG
>JBBTRU010000008.1:0-3577 GCA_038065015.1 Patescibacteria group bacterium
ATTTGCAGATTATCAAGAGAGCCGGCAGTGGCAGATTGCCTCGGACGCGCCTTCGACCGTTCTGGATGGAACGGAAGTGACGGCCACCCAACGCGCGGGCCAGCATAAAGTTGTAAGAACTACCAATGGCAGCGGCGGCGTACGAACTTTTGCACTATTTTACAGTGCGAATGAAGTGATCTCGCTCTATTACTCCGACGATCCCGAGGCGGGTACTCCCACCTGGAACAGCGTTGGGACGGTCGGTACTGGCGGCAACGACGAATCGGCTGACATGGAGTGGGACACGACGAACAACGTCCTCTACATCACCTACGGACGTGAGACGAAAGCGGACTCAGCCGCTTCTGATATTAACTATAAGATTGTAACGGCGTTGAATACAACGCCGGCTCTCGGCACTGAGCGGGTGGCCTTAACGGCCAGTGCCTCCGTCAACTTCACTCACCCGATCATTGAGATAGGAGCCGATTCAGGGAACGCTGCCATATTGATTTACGCGACGAAACACACCAATACCGGAAATGCGTTATCGATCTACTTGGCCTCAACTCAGACCCTTAACAGCGATAACCCGGGTTTTACCGAGACCGCCAACATCAAAACCTGGACCGCGGCTGCAACCTCGGGCGTCATTTCGATCGACCGCACCAACGGCAATAAGACCGTCCTCTTCTACGACAACGGCGTCGACCTCCTGGCAACCCAGCAATTGGACTCTGCTGACGCGAACGCCACGGCCAGTTACTGCGACCTCGGTGGCGGGACGTGCGCTGGCACGACGACCATATCGGCCGACACCATGGCCGGGAAAATGACCGGTTCGGTCTATGGCGTTCCGGGATCTGATGCAATCTGGTTTTCCTGGTTGGACAGCGCGTTTGACATAAATACCCGGCTCTACAATGGCTCGACGCTTGATACGGAGCTGGTGCCGGTTGCGGGCGCGGCAGTGACACTCGGGCCGGCCATTGTCGGAACCAGCGATACGCTGTACATGGTGTATCAAAAAGTGAGCGATACCACGATTTTGGTGTACCAATCTCGAACGTTGACCGACGGCACATCTGCCTGGAGTGGTACCGAAACCACACTAGAAGACC
Organism: Patescibacteria group bacterium; assembly: GCA_038065015.1. GTDB lineage: Bacteria > Patescibacteriota > Patescibacteriia > PEXW01 > PEXW01 > CAIPSZ01. Next base: position 1,104 of record JBBTRU010000008.1, read on the forward strand.
ACGCCTCGGAAAACCTGACGTACCCATCGATCGGTGAAACGGTAAACCAGGGTTTTTTGGATGTTGTCTATACCACTGCCACCAACGCCATTGTCCGCCACATGAGCGCCCAAGTCGCCGTCACCATATCCGGCACCGCATACACCAGCCACACCGAAGGGGCAACGCTCAATAGCAGCGGTGGGTCTATAAGCATTGTCAATGCCACCACCGGTACCACCGCCTCCGACGCCGATGGGACAGATGGTTCTGGGGTGTGGACCATGCTCTTGAAGACGCCGACCAATGGCGACATCTTGGTGCTCTGGATAAACGGTGCCACGGCAGACGGGGCAATGGTGCTGGAATACGGCGCCTCGTGTACCGGCACGCCCGATTGCACCGGCCTCAAGCTCTACCAGAACAACGTCATCGTGCGTAGCGAGCACACGGGCAACACCATATCGAATGCGGACTTGTCGGGCTGCGACGCCGACTCGGGGACAGGCTGCAATGATGCCGAAATCGGGTATACATCAAACTCGAACAACCTCACGGTGTCCAGCGGGTACCGGTTCTTCGTCTGGACCGGCGACACCTTCGACCCCGGCGGCACGGTGACGACGAATGCCACGGGTGGGGACTTCCACGTGGATGACAATGCCGTGGCGTACCTGGATACTGCTTCCAACGTGATTGGGTTGGATGCGCTGGTAGACGGCGGCGGGACGTTGTACATAGATACCACGACGCGCATCGAGGGCGGGGATATAACCACCTCGGGAACGAGTGCGGTGGTGACGTATACCGGCGGGCAAACGCCAACGCTAACCATTGCGGATGTGGGGGTGTGCGATTTGACAGATGATTACATCGGCGGCGGTACCACGCCCACGCTCTCGTTTTACAACCTCACCACGGGGTACGGCGGGTGCGGGACCACAAATATTAGCAAGACGGTAAGCGTGAATCAAACCCTGAGCGTACCTTTGCAAGCAAAGCTCACCATGGCCGCCGATGTTTCGGTGGGCGTTAGCTTAACCATGGGCGACAGCGCCACCGTGACGTACTCTGGCACACCGACCTTGACCATGACCGGTACAGGCAACCTGGGCTCGGTGGCCACCAGCGATAGTCTGACCGTCTATAACCTTACCATTTCTGGCACAGTTACGACGGTGGCGGACACGGTGAACGTGGCGAATAATGTCAGCCTCACCGGGACATTGAATGCCAACACGGATATGATTGTGCTCGGCGGCAGTATCTACACCGTATCCGGCGGCGGTGGCACCATGACGTACACCTCTGGCACACCCACGGTGACGTTGCGGAATACCGGTACGCTTGGCCCCATTAGCGGTGCTACGGGAAGTATTAATATGAAGTTCTACAACCTCACTCTCTCTTATAATGGTACAGCTTTGGTAACCACCTTGCGGCAGAACGTCATTGTCGACAATAACTTGAACCAAACCAACGGTGCTTCCTCAATAACCTACGATGTTTCCCTCATCCCAACCCTCGTCATGGCGTGTGTGAGCAATGGGACATGCACCTTGGGTTCAACTTCCAGTACTGGAATAACACTGTATAATTTTACATCGCAGAGTACCGGTACGGTGCGTATGGGTGCTAGCATTATCGTTGAAAATGCTATGACCGTGAATAGTGGAACGACATTTACCTACACCAATACGCCAACTCTCACCACGCATGGCGCCGTTTCTTTTAGCATGACGGGCGCCACAGTCACTTTCTATAACCTCACGGTTGGTGATGCGACCACCTCGACGCTGTCGTGGTCCAGCGGGACGAACACGATAGCGAATGACCTAACAGTTAATACAGGTTCGACCTTCACGCAAGACACTGCCCTGGCGGTGGGTGGGAATTTCACGAACGTTGGCACCGGGGCAATTGCCAGATCAGGAAATGTAACCCTCACCATGAGCGGTTCGGGCAAGACCTTGGGCGGGAGCGCCACGGGTACCGTGTCGCTCTACGCCATGTCTGTTACCGCGAATGCGGTGACTATTGGCGCGGCCTCTGGGGGCGTGACTTTTGCGAACAATGTGAATGTTACTGCGGGGAATCAACTGAATATTAATAATGACCTTAAAGTCGGCGCTGGCTTAACCAGCGGAACCACCGGCATTTTCACTAATAATGGCCAGGCCTCCACGGTTACCTTCACCGCCAGCGGCACCTTGGGCGGTGGCAACGCTACAACGTGTAACGTCTATAACCTCACGCTTTCTGGTACTACAACCCTGACGCAAGGCAGCAACTGCATTGCCAACGGCGATGTGAGTGTGCCCACAAGCACCACCTACACGGGCGGTACCAGAGATTTGGGCGTCTACGGCGGGCAACTCTCTGGTGATGGGGCTTTGAGTTTCACCGCCGGCACGGTAACCATCCGCGATAGCGGCAACTTGGGCGGAGCAACTGCCTGGACGTGCAACAACCTTACCCTAGATATTACCGGTGCT
>JBBTRU010000009.1:0-17457 GCA_038065015.1 Patescibacteria group bacterium
GAAGCGCCACAAGGCAGACGTACAAGTCTTTAGCCACCGGTTGATGGACAATGTCCTGGCGTTGCACCATGAGTTGGTGAAGGGCGCGTACCGCCATGGGCCCTACCAGCACTTCCGCATCAGCGACCCCAAGCCGCGGGACATCCATAAAGCCACAGTAAAGGACCGTTTGGTGCACCATGCTATCTACCGCGTCCTGTACCCGTTTTTCAGCCGGACGTTTATCGCCGATTCCTATTCCTGCCAGCTGGGCAAGGGGACGCACCGGGCCATGCAGCGATTCCAAACGTTTGGCCGCCGGGTTAGCCGGAATAGTACCCGCACCTGCTGGGTTTTGAAGTGTGACATTCGCAAGTTTTTCGCCAGCATTCACCAGGCGACCTTGCTGCGGCTCCTAACCGAGCGGATTTCTGACGTGAGGATTGTGTCCTTGCTCCAAGAAGTTATTGGCAGTTTCTCGTGGTCACCTGGCATCGGTTTGCCGCTCGGCAACCTTACCTCACAGCTGTTCGTGAACGTATACATGACGCCATTCGACCAGTTCGTGAAACACCGGTTGCATGCCACGTACTATCTTCGTTATGCGGATGATTTTGCTATCCTTTCCGACGACCGCGGCTGGCTTGCTGCCCTCGTGACGCACATTGCCGATTTTCTGGATACGGAGCTTCGGTTAGCTCTCCACCCGCGCAAAGTAACCATCCAGACACTGGCCAGTGGCGTGGACTTTTTGGGCTGGGTGCACTTCCCTGGCCATCGTGTGCTGCGGACGGCCACGAAGCAACGCATGTTCCGCCGTCTGGCACTCCATCCCGAAGAAGTAACTGTGCAATCCTATCTGGGATTACTACAGCATGGGCATGCCCATGGGTTGTCAGTGCAAGTACAGGCCGCAGTCTCCCAGAATCGAACGAGAGGATAGCTAGGTTGACGATTACGTCAATCTAGAGCCTAGTATAGGTATGATCAAAGGCCGCACCCCCAACATCCGCACCGAGCAATTGCGCACGTTTGCGAATAAGCTTGTAGCCTCTTCGAACAACAAATTCGGCAATCGTTCGATCTCGAAAGCAAAGTTCAACAAACTCTTGGAGCACGCGCCAGTGCAATTCGGCCGGCAGTTGCGCAGCCAAAAATCGGTAAGTACCTACCAGACCAAGAAGTTCCTGGGTGATTTTCTTAAACACATTCAAGAACATCCAGACTATAAGGTGTCCACCTTTGCGCGGAAAGCCTTAAACGTAAAGCTCCACCAAGGCGACAACGTTATTCAGAATTTTGACCCCGAACACGTTGGCGAAAAGGGTTTGTCGTTCGTGGCCAAGACGCAGCAAGAGGCTGACGCGGCGAAGAATACTGGGCCAATACCAAAGGAACTGGAGAAGCAGGAACGCCTTCGACTTGCCAACATTGCCATGAGCAACTCGCAACGCTTGCGGGCAGAAGAGGCGGGGAAGAAAGATGCGGGTTTTGCAAATCCGTTAGCGAAGATTGCAGACACGAGTGGTCGGAGCACTGAAGTTGGAAGTTCGGCGACCACCCGGAAGGGTGCGCAAACGTCTGCGTTTGGCGAAACAAAAACCGCCGGTCAGCAAACTGGGTCAACATCTGTCCCCGGCCAGCTCAAGGGAACAGCCAGTACGCCAAGCCGTTCCACCGTTCAGCTCACCAGCTTGGGCGGACTGGGTCGGCTCACTACTGCGCCTGGCCGCTCGGTGCCAGCCGTCGGCGCGCCAGATACGCGCAGTAGCGCACCGTCTCCCGTTCCGGAAACGTCTGCACCACCACCGGGTGGATTGGCAGAGAGATATGCAGAGGAATCCACACCAACCCCTACCGAGGTAACGGATATTCGGCCGGCAAAAGCAAGCGACGAATCGGACGACGTAGACATCGATAGTCACCTGCCATTGGCAGCATGATTTTTTTGTCATTCCGACCCTGAGCGAGCAGAGCGAGGCGAAGGGGAGGAATCTCGAATTTCCAAATGCGAGATCCCCCCGCCAGCCTCGCGAGCTCGGCGAGCGGGCAGGTCGTTGCTACTCGGGATGACAGAGGGGAGTATTTAGGCCTAACTTCAGCCCAAAATACCCTTGCCAAGCGGGTATTTTTTTAGTACACTACGTGTGCAATGGAGTCCGTTTTTTGTCCCAAAAATCCTCTATGATTATCACCTGGCTAGGCCATTCCTGCTTCAAAATCCAGACCACCAACGCCACCATTCTCACCGACCCGTACGATAACGGCATTGGCATTCGGCTGCCGAAAGTGACGGCCGACCTGGTGCTGGTGAGCCACGACCATAGCGACCACAGCAACATTGCCGGGGTCAGCGGCACGCCGTACGTCGCGTCCAGCCCAGGCGAGTACGAAGTCCGCGGGGTGTTTGCGCAGGGCCTGTCTGCCTTCCACGACAACACCAATGGCAGCGAGTGCGGCGCCACCACCATTTTCCGCATCGAAGCCGAAGACATGAAACTCGTCCACCTGGGCGATCTCGGCCAAGCCAAGCTCACGGACGAGCAATTTGAACACTGCAATGGCGCGGACATCCTCTTTATTCCCGTGGGCGGCCACTACACCATAGATGCGAAAACCGCGGTTGATATTATTACCCAACTCGAACCCCGCATCGTCATCCCGATGCACTACAAGATTCCCGGGCTGGATGCAAAAAAGTTTCCCATAGACGGCGTGGACACGTTTATTAAGCACATGGGTGTGGCGTCGAACGGCCACGAAGACAAACTGAAGATTGTAAAGAAAGATTTGCCGCAAGAAGAGACCAAAGTCATCATCTTAAAACCCGCTGCCTAAGCCATGCCCTCGCTCGATAGTGCCAGCCCCAACCCGAAGCAACCCCAGCGTACGCCGCGGATGACGCGCGTCGGCGTGCCGCCGTTGCCCCAGCCCGAGCAAGCGCGCCGCCGCAAGCTCATGTGGGCCTTGGTCGCAATCATATTCGCTATCATCGTAACGGTGTGGGTAGTAACGCTACCGAGCCGCATTGCCACGGACAACGGCAAGCAATCGGCCTGGGCAACGCTAAAGAATAAGCTCACCAGTGCCTTCTCTTTTAGCAAGAAAGGCGATGAGAAGATAAAAGCAATTGATGTGAATGCGCCTAGTGCCGACGACTTGCAATATTTGCGGGAACAAATTTTTTCTGCCGACCCGGTAACCAACACCAACGCGCCCGCCGCCAGTAACGGAAATACCAATGCCAACTAAGCCACAGAAGAAGTCTGGAACGCCAACGCCAGCTAACGCACCAAAAATACCCGCCCGCCATGCTTCGCAAGGCGTAGCGGGCGGGCAATCTGCATTGCCGGTCATTTCCCGCGTGGGTAAGCTCGAAGCGCGGCCCATTGTTACCGAGATGCAAGAGTCCTACCTGGACTACGCCATGTCGGTTATTATTGCGCGGGCCTTGCCCGACGTGCGCGACGGCATGAAGCCGGTCCACCGGCGCATATTGTTTGCCATGAAAGAACTGGGCCTAACGTACACAGCCAAGTACCGCAAGTCTGCCACCGTGGTTGGTGAAGTGCTGGGCAAGTACCACCCGCACGGCGATTCGGCTGTGTACGAAACCATGGTGCGCCTGGCGCAGGATTTTGCCATGCGCTACCAGCTGGTAGACGGGCAAGGCAACTTCGGCTCGATGGACGGCGACCGCGCCGCCGCCATGCGCTACACCGAAGCCAAGCTGGCCAAAATTAGCCAGGCCATGCTGCTGGATATTGATAAGAACACCGTTGACTTCATCCCGAACTACGACGGCACCAAAGACGAGCCCAGCGTGCTGCCCGCCCTTTTGCCCAACCTGCTGGTGAATGGCGCCGTGGGTATTGCCGTGGGCATGGCCACCAGCATCCCGCCGCACAACCTTACCGAAATCTGCAATGCCATAGCGCTGCTCATCGAAAATCCCGATGCGACCGTGGACGAGCTCATGCAATGCGTGACTGGGCCAGACTTCCCCACGGGCGGCACCATCTACGATAAAAAAGAAATTGAAGCCGCCTACTCGACGGGCAAGGGTGCCATTGTCATCCGCGCCAAGACCGAAATTATCGAAACCAAGAACGGTTCGTTCCACATTATCGTTACCGAAATCCCCTACCAGGTAAACAAGTCGACGTTGCTCGAGCGCATTGCCGAGCTGGTGCGGGATAAGAAGCTGGAAGGTATCCGCGACCTGCGCGACGAGTCGGATAAAGACGGTGTTCGCGTGGTTATCGAACTCAAGAAAGATGCGTACCCGAAGAAAGTCCTGAACAAGCTCTATGACGTTACGGATTTGCAAACCACCTTCCACGTGAACATGCTGGCGCTGGTGGATGGCGTCCAGCCGCGCGTGCTTAACCTGAAAGGCATTTTGGAGCAATACATTTTGCACCGCGAGCACGTGGTGCGCCGCCGCACGCAGTACGACCTCGACCGCACCAAAGAGCGCGTCCACATCCTGAAAGGCCTAAAGATTGCCACGGACAACATTGACGCCGTTATCCGCCTTATTAAGAAGTCCAAGGACAAAGACGAAGCGCGCGTGCACTTGATGAAGCAGTTTAAGCTCTCGGAAATTCAGGCCACGGCAATTTTGGAAATGCGTTTGCAGCAGCTGGCCAACCTGGAGCGGCTAAAGATTGAGCAGGAGCTCAAAGAGAAGCAGGCCCTTATTAAAGAGCTCGAAGAACTTCTGGCTTCGGCAAAGAAAATCCGTAAGGTTGTGGCCAAGGAACTCCTGCAGCTCAAGGCCGACCATGGCGACGAGCGCAAGACGGTGGTCAACCCCAACCCGGTGGGCGAGTTCAAGGCCGAAGACCTTATTCCGAACGAGGCCACGGTGGTCATGCTCACGCGGGACGGCTACATAAAGCGCGTGCCGCCCGAAACCTTCAAGACGCAGACGCGCGGCGGCAAGGGCGTCATTGGCTTAACCACCAAAGAAGAAGACAGCGTGGAGCAGCTCTTTGCCACCATGACGCACGCCGATTTGCTCTTCTTCACCACGCGCGGTCGCGTGTTCCAACTGAAGGCCTACGACGTGCCCGTGGCGTCGCGCACTTCGAAGGGTCAGGCCGTCGTGAATTTCTTGCAACTCGGTCCCGAAGAGAAAGTATCGTCCGTCCTCTCCCTGGCCGAGCTGGCTGATGAGAAGTTCCTGGTGATGCTCACCCGGAACGGCACGATTAAGAAAGTGGAAATTGCCGAGTTCAAAGAAGTGCGGCGTTCGGGCCTTATTGCGGTTAAGCTGAAGCCCGAAGACCGGTTGGAATGGGTGAAGCCCAGTAGTAGCAAGGATGATATCATCCTCGTCTCCAGCAATGGCCAGAGCATTCGCTTCCCCGAGAAGTTGGTGCGCGCCATGGGCCGCAACGCCGGCGGCGTGCGCGGCATGAACCTGAAGCGCGGCGACACAGTGGCGGGCATGGATATTATTCCGGACGGGGCCGAGGCCAAGACCGAGCAGCTGCTGGTGATTATGACCAACGGCTACGGCAAACGCACGGCGCTCAAAGAGTACCGTCGTCAAGGTCGCGGTGGCTCGGGTATAAAGACCGCCAAAATTACCGAGAAGACCGGGAAGATTGTGGAAGCCTTTATCGTCAACGCCAAACGCGAGCAGGAAGACGTGGTGATTATTTCGAACAACGGCCAGGTCATCCGCCTGCCGCTCAAGCAAGTGTCCGTGCTCGGCCGCGACACCCAAGGCGTGCGCCTGATGCGGTTTAAAGAAGTAAAAGATTCGGTAGCGAGTGTTACGTTTGTGTAGTTGAGTAAACCCCTCCCTACCCTCCCCTTCGTAAGGGGAGGAGTTTTTTATTTCGTCCCCTCCTTACGAAGGAGGGGTGCCCGAAGGGCGGGGTGGTGAAATATAAAAACCCGCCTCCTCGATTGGGGGGTGGGTTTGAGTAAAGGGTATGATTTGATTTTCAGGCGGCCTTGATGAGAATGTCGGTTTCAGTGAACGTTTGCCAATTGCCGGTACGGCATCGGATGGCTTGTTTGTAACCGTTGCCTTCGATGTTGCCAATGAGGACGCGCTCGTTTGGAAACTCGCGTTTGAGTTCCGCGATAGTGTACAGCTTACCGCCGTAGTAATGCCTTGGCGACACGTTGATCCGTTCGCTTGTAAGTAGCACCTCCTCGCCCTCTGTTTTCACGGCCAGGGAGAGAATGTCGAAGAACTTGAAGCAGTAAGCATTTTTTGGCACCTTGACCCTCGACACGTCGCGAGTCTTGATCTCTTGCGTTGAGCTTTCGTTGAGGAATACGCCCGGGTACAGAAATTCGATATACGTTTTACGAACGAGGTTCATTTTTTCTCCTTTTCAAGGTTCAGTTTGTTAGGGTTCTTTCAGGCAGTGACGTTTTTTATCACCATCCTAGGTACGAACGAGTCTGCCATTGCTCACAAGCTGTCGCACGGCCTCGTTGAATTGGTAGATGGTTTCAAATGGTTTACCCATGACTCGGACGCCGAGCTCCGTCTGCGCCTTTTCGAGGAGCAGCGGATTCCCAGAAATGAGCAGGATCGGTTGGGTTGGGCAATGTTTCCGAATGGCCCGAATCATGTCGGGGCCATTACCGCCGGGCATTTCGAGATCGCTTACCACGACGTCAAATGGACCTTCATCTCGGTACCGCTGCAGTCCATCGAGGCCATCATTCGCGATAACGACTGTGCAGTCATCGAGAATATCGACCATAAGATCACGCAGTAATGCGTCATCATCCACGACGAGAATTTTAGGATTTGGCATGTTTCCTCCTTGGTAAAGTGCCTAGTATTCCGTGTTTATGTTGCCCACAACTGTAGTCCAGTCACAAGCTGGCGTCAACCCCGCACCACTTGGCAGTGGGTAGCCGCGAGCTCTCGCTCGCGGCAGAATCCGGCGAAAGCGAGGGCTTCCGCCTACCCAATCTTTGGTACATCCCAAAGTGGTGCGGGGTAAACCCTTGCCCGGTAACCGATTATTCCGTAGGATGGACAGTAGCTCACTTCTCTGGTAACGTACTGTCCCTATGGGTCTTCCTGCCAAACGCCGAACCAAGCAATCCAAGCGCGAGCGCGCCGCCCACTTTGCCCTCAAGGCTATGACTTTGGCGGTGTGCCCCAAGTGCAAGCACCCCATAAGGCCGCACCGCGTGTGTGCCAATTGCGGGTACTACCGCGGCAAAGACGTGCTCATGCTGAAAGTCCGCGAAGAGCGCCATGCCGTGCGGCACAAGCGCAAGCAGAAAAAAGAGGCTAACGCCTAACCTATGTCTAACCGCCACCTCGCCCGGACGATTGCCCTGCAATCCCTGTTCGAGTGGGACTTCAACGGGCAGCAGTCCGACCCCATTGCCCTGGTCGAGCGCAACAAGCAAGAGTTTGCGCCAGATTTTGACGACCACGATTTCGCCCTGCGGCTAGTGCGCGGCGTGCTCAAGCACCAGCCCGATATCGACAAGCTCATCGTGCAGTACGCCCCCGAGTGGCCGCTCGACCAGATTACCAACGTCGATCGCAATGTCCTCCGCCTGGGCATTTTCGAGCTCCGCTACTCCCAGGCCGATGTCCCGCCCAAAGTGGCAATTAACGAATCCATCGAGCTCGCCAAGAGCTTTGGCGGCGAGTCATCCGGCCGGTTTGTGAACGGCGTGTTGGGGTCCATTTTTAAAGACGTGGTGGAGACACAAGCCCAGCAACCGCAGAGCCAGGTTATTACCCCCGAGAACGTCCACCAGATGCTTGGGGCCAAGCCTGCCCGCGATGCTTCGCACGGCGAGGCAGGCGGGCCACCGGCAGACGTGCCGAAACCGGAGTAACCTGGCTATGAAAAATTTTCAGGAGTTTGAAAAAGTCATTGGCATCGAGTTTGCCAATCCCGAAGTGCTCAAGCAAGCGTTCGTCCACCGATCCTACCTCAACGAGCATCCCGACTTCCCCCTGGCGCATAACGAGCGCTTGGAGTTCTTGGGCGATGCCGTGCTGGAGCTGGTAGTGACCGAATACCTGTATACCACTTTTCCCAATCCCGAAGGCGAGCTTACCAACTGGCGCGCCAGCTTGGTGAATGCCAAAACCCTCTCCGAAATTGCCGCCGGCTTGGACATGAGCGACTACCTGTACCTCTCGCGCGGCGAATCCCGCGACCCCAAGTCCAAAGCCCGGCAGATTATTTTGGCCAATGCCATCGAAGCCGTGGTCGGCGCAATTTATTTAGATCAAGGCTACAAGGCAGCCGAGAAGTTCGTCTCGGACCACGTGCTGACGCGGCTGAAGTACATTATGGATAATGATCTAGCGCGCGATGCGAAGAGTCGGTTCCAAGAATCTGCCCAAGAAAAGTTAGGTGTAACCCCGACGTACAAGGTTATGTCCCAAACCGGGCCAGACCACAACAAGAAGTTTGTGGTGGCCGTGTACATTGGCGAGGACAAGATTGCCGAAGGCGACGGCACCAGCAAGCAGGAAGCGCAGATGGCTGCGGCGGCCGCGGGTTTGCAGAAGAAGAGCTGGTTCTAACGCACGGAGCGCTTCCATGATTTTGACATCCATGTGGTTTTGTCATAAGCTGCGGGCAAAGTAAATACGAACCTTGACAACACCCTGCTGCACAAAGGAGGCGGCATTGTTATGGATAGGCCACTACTATGGAAGCCGTACACACCGGAAGAAATGTGGGAGATGTCTTTACAGGCCGGGATGGTACGCAATGACCGACACATTGCCCTACGCGGCGGACATACCCCGGACGACGCCAATTTTGTCCCTGGATTTGTGCCTGCGATGTTGCGCTACCATCTGGTGAGTGCACTGACGCGGAAAGTGCTGTCCATGCAGAAAGCGCCCCTCTTCGATGGGCATGTTATGGTCGGGTTTGGTAAAGGGCACTTCTACGCTACGCAGACTGCGATGCGGTTTGGCATACCCATGTTCGAGCTCGAGCGCGATCGCTACGGTGACTTCGTTTTTATGGCCGACCAAGCCCGAGGCGTATGGGGAAAAAAGATTTTCCTCATTGATGATGTTATTGTTACGGGCCAGTCATTGCAGCAAGCGGTAATCGCTATCGAACGCTGTGGCGGAGTCATTGGCGGGGCCGCAGCACTCTTGCTATGGACCAACGAAAGCATTGTGCTGCCAACGTTACGCTGCGCGAATGCGTACGCGCCAATCCTCAATGTTTTCAATAAACCCATGACACTGTGGACCGCCAGTGCGTGCCCACCGTGCAAAGACGGTATACACTTCAGCACGGCAAAGGCGCCGAGGTATTCCGCCTTCGTGGCCAACCCATAAAACCTTAAGTTTTTTAAAACCGGCCATACACCCCTGGCCGGTTTCACTTTTGACAAATTGGCCGAGCACCCGTAGAGTGCGCGTACAAAACCAACAAACAAGGAGGTCGACTATGAAGCCAGCAGCGCAGTTGCGTCCAGGCAAGAAACGTACACGGACCCGTTCCAGCAATGTTGCAATCGAAAAGGAGCGCGCTTTGGCTAGACTGCGTGTCCGCGCAGAAAAAATGTTGCCCTATTCGGCAAAACCCCGCACCTTTGAACAGATTTACGAAGAACTTGGGTGCATCAACACAAAAGATGCAATCCTGCTCCGCAATGCTATTGGTAAAGTTTTTAGCGTTTGATGAGCACCTTACCGACCACACCCCACTGGTCGGTTTTTTTATTGATTTCATTCAACGAGACTGGTAGTATGTAGGTACTTCGCGTTGTTTTTGCTGTCTTGCATGTATCTCGAACAACTAGATATTCAAGGTTTTAAATCCTTTGCCCACAAGACTACCCTCGAGTTTAAACGCGGGATAGCCGCCGTGGTTGGGCCGAATGGCTCGGGCAAGTCCAACATCGCCGATGCCATTCGGTGGGTGCTGGGCGAGCAATCGCTCAAGCTTTTGCGCGGCAAGAAGAGCGAAGACGTCATTTTTGCCGGTTCGGACAAGAAGACCAAACTCGGTGCGGCCGAGGTGACCTTGATGCTGGATAACCGTGACGGCCAGGCCCCAGTGGACTACGAGAAATTTTCCATCACCCGCCGCATCTACAAAGACGGCACATCGGAGTACTTGGTGAACAACGCCGCGAGTCGTTTAGCAGACATCCAGATGCTCCTGGCCAAGTCGAACATCGGTCAACGGACGTACTCGGTTATCGGTCAAAATATGGTGGACGCCGTCCTGGTGGCCAGCCCGCGGGAGCGCAAAGAATTTTTTGACGAAGCCGCGGGCGTACGACCCCACCAGCTAAAGCGCGAGCACGCCGAGCATAAGTTGGCCGCCACGCGGGAAAATTTGGCCCAGGCGCAGCTGCTCATTGACGAAATTCACCCTCGTCTCCGTTCACTCACTCGCCAGGTAAAACGTTTGGGCGAGCGTGAGGAAATTCAAAAAGGCCTGCGCGAGCATCAAGTGGGCGCATACACGTTCAAGTTGGTACACCTGCGCGACGAACTGGAAGGTGTGCGCGGCAAAGTATCAGATGCCGAAGGTGTGCAGCAGGATGCGCTTGGAAAAGTGCAGGGTATTCAGAAAAAACTCGACACCGAGGAGCGCGGTGCCTCGCGACAAGAGTCGTTTACCCAGCTGCAGCGCACGTACCAGCAGCTTGTGGACCAGCGCAACCGCTTGCTCACCGACCGGGCCGCATTGGCCGGGAAAATTGCCGCCACCATGGCGCAGGCCGGCCAGAGCAATGTTGCCTGGCTTACTACCCGCCGCGTAGATTTGGAGGCCCAGCTCAACCACAACGCCGAAGATCAGGATGCCCTACGGGCGAAGATTGCAAAACTCGACACGCAGGTGCGCAGCGCTGCGGGTGCTGCCGACGATCTGGCGCAAGAGCTCAAGCACATCGAGTCTAGTTTGCTCAAGGCCGAGCAGGCCCTCAAGACACGCACAACCATGACGCTGCCCGACTTGGCGAAAGCCGTAACCGAGTTTGTCACGCACCACCAGAAGTTCCTTGGCGCGGTGCGCGGCGCCGACACGCCCGAAGCCTTTGCCGCCTTGAAGCGGGAAGCCCAGCGTTTGGAAAGCGATGCCGAGAAGTTCATGCGTAAAGTGCAAACGCAAGCGCCCAGCGTCGATCCGGCCGAATTGTTAGATTTGCAACACCGCTTGCACGACACCATGAAGCGCAAAGAGACTGCGGCCAGCAGCGCCCACGAGGTCAACTCCGAAAAGCGTATTCTGGACGAGCGCTTCAAAGAGCTGGAACGTTCGGCGGTGCGCCTTAAAGATGAGCTGGCCAAAGTTGAGCGCGAACTCAAGTTTGCAGCGCTCAAGCCGGCGAATAAAGCAGATGCGGATGCACTGGTGGCCAAAGCGCAAGTCGAAACCGATGCGCACTTGGCCCAGGTCGATGCACAACTCGCTACCGCGCGCAAAGACATTGACCAATTCAACCATGCCGAGCAAGCGAAGCGCGACACGCTTTTCGCCTTGCAAAAAGACGCTCGCGTTGCCCAGGATGCCGTGCGCGAAGCCGAAGCCGAGCTCGCCGACCTCCGCGTCGAAGTAGCGCGCCTGGAAACTCGGGAAGAAGACCTGCTGCGGGAAATTCGCGCTGAAGTACCAGCGGAACTTGCCGCCCGGATAGAAAAAGCCGCGAAAGCGCCGACCGTAGAACTCTCTGCCACGGAGCAGGAAATTGCCAAAGCTAAGCATGCCCTCGAGCTCATTGGCGGCATAGATGATAACGCGCAGGTTGAGTACAAAGAAACCAATGAGCGCTACACCTTCCTTACCACGCAGGTGGCCGACCTCACCAAAGCTGCAGAAGATTTAGAAGTTGCTATTCAAAAATTAGAAAAGATTATTAAAGAGCGTTTTGAAGTGAGTTTTGATCGCATTGCCACGGAATTTAGCAAGTACTTTAAAACCCTGTTCAACGGCGGCCACGCCAGCATCGAGCTGGTCAAAGAAGAAATCTTACCCGAGTCCGAGCCAGGTGACGAAGATGATGAAGACGAGGACGACGACATGGATGACCCAATCCTCAACGCTGGCCCGAAGCCTCGCGGAGAAAAGGTGGTAACCGGCGTGGAGATTTATGCTACTCCCCCGGGCAAGCGCTTGAAAGGCATTGCCATGCTTTCGGGTGGCGAGCGCGCGCTTACATCCATTGCACTCATTTGCGCCATTCTGGCTTCAAACCCCTCGCCGTTTGTAGTGCTGGATGAAGTGGACGCCGCCCTCGACGAATCGAATTCCATCCGTTTTGCGCAAATCCTGGAGAAATTGGCGCACAAGACGCAGTTCATCACCATTACCCACAACCGTGCCACCATGCAGCGCGCCGCCTTGCTCTACGGCGTGACCATGGGTGATGATGGAGTATCGAAGTTGCTTTCTGTCAAAATGGAGGACATTGATAAGATAGTTCAAGGTCGGTCGTAATGCCCCTCTCCCCAGCCCTCTCCCACGAAGGGAGAGGGGGTTTTAGCACACCCCTCTCCTCTGGTAGGAGAGGGTGCCCGAAGGGCAGGAGAGGAGGGAATGCCTTGACTATGTGTACATGAGCGTATACACTGCCCCCACTATGGTTTCCATTCGCCTTTCTCGTGTCGGTAAGAAAAATCACGCCTCCTTCCGCTTTGTTGTCTCTGACAAGCGGAAAGACACTATTGGCCCGGCCTTGGAAATGCTTGGCTGGTACGACCCGCACGCGAACCCGACAAAAATTGAAGTAAAGGCCGACCGTGTGCAGTACTGGTTGAGCAAGGGCGCGCAACCGTCTGCCACCGTGCACAATCTTTTGGTCGGTGCGGGCGTTATTAAGGGCGAGAAGGTTGTAAAAGCGCACGCCAAAAAGCCCAAGGTAGAACCAGCGGCCCCGGTGAAGAAAGAAGCCGTAAAGGTAGAGGCAAAAGCGGAAGAGAAAAAAGTCGAGGCTCCAGCTCCAGAGGTGAAGGCTGAAGCTCCGAAAGCAGAGGCCAAGGTCGTCGAACCTAAAGTCGAAGCCCCGAAGGTAGAAGAGAAGGCTGCGGAAGCGCCAACCCCAGAAGTGAAAGCCGAAGAGAAGAAGGAAGAAGTAAAAACCTAGCGCAGGCGTCCCCGCCTGCCTCGCCTTGCGAGTTCGGCGGGCAGGTCTGCCTGCGCAGTGAGTAGGCCGATTACAATGCACGCGGGCACAGAGGCCCGCGGTTGGTAAGTACATTTTGACAGCAGGGATACGCCCTGCTATTTTTTGTGTACCGTGAACCAGTCGCTTCCCCGCAAGCGGGGGCTCCGATTCACGGCAGGCTCACACTTAATCCTAAGGACGTATGGAAGAACAGCATCAAGATGCGCAGTTTGTGGAGTTTGTGGTGAAGTCGATTGTGGACAACCCAAGCGACGTGAAAGTGGAACGGACGGTAGACGACATGGGTGTGCTCTGCACGTTGCACGTCAACCCGCAGGATTTGGGACAGGTTATTGGCCGCCAAGGCCAGACGGCCAAGAGCATCCGCACGCTATTGCGCGTGGTGGGCGCCAAGAACCACGCCCGGGTGAACATGAAGATCTACGAACCCGAAGGCTACCGCAAGTTTAAAGGTGAAATGGGCGGCAAGCCTATGGAGCAGCATGCCCCGCAAGCCCCACAGCCGAGCGGCGACCTGGCGGACGACCTTAAACTCTAATCAGTACAGAAAAACTCTCGGCAAAATGTCGGGAGTTTTTTGTTGCATGTTTTTACAAACGTCCTATACTCATCAAGTATCGTATCAAGGTTCTTTCACGTAAACACAAAACCTGGAGGATCTATGGTGATAAACCTTAGACCACTCGTCGGCGGCCAGCGGCTGTCTGATCCTACGATTGGAGGTTAGGTAAATGAGACTAACCTACGGATCCGAAGACCAAGGCTACCATTGCTTCGGCGATGATGGCGGCGGCCCAAATCATCATCACAACGGTGATAAAGGAGATGGTGCTCACTATCAGCTGGATATCGGCCAACGCGTCCGCGGTGCTGGTGACGAAGAATAGAGCAACACCTTGTTCTATTCGAAGTATTGGGCAGTTGCACATTTGTGTAGCTGCCCTATTTTTATTTGCTCCATACTGAAAAAGGCGTATACTCTTTTCGAGCGTAGCCAAAGACTACGGAACATATAACCTGGAGGTGCACCTTGCAGGACATTGAATATCGCGACCCGGACGAGCCCTACTTCGGTGAAGGGGGCAATCGCTCGCACGATGCAAGCACTGGTTGCTACCAGAAGCTCCGCGGTGCCGGCGCCGACGGTAGCCAACGAATCCGCGGCGGCGGAATTGACGGCACCTAGCACCGATCGCTAGGCATGTACGCAGGCAGCTACACACGTGGCCGCCTTTTTTATTACCCTTACGTAGGTCATCTTGACCGTTACAGATGGGCATGTACACTAGCGGTAGACATTCAGTAACATTCAACATGTATGGAAAATGAAGGAGATCACGTGCCACAAAACGAGAATTTTGAATTGAAACGAAAATGGATTGAGGCCGCCGAGAAGGCCTCGAAAGCCGAAACTATTGACGAGCTTGTTCAGATAAAAGCAGAAGCAATGGCGATCCCTATTGGCGAGGGGACTGAGACAATGAGGGTGGAGCTCACCAATGAGGTCGACAAGCGCTTAAAAGAACTTTTTAATAAGCTCGTTGGGGAACAGATGGACAAGTAGCCTTGGTACGAAAAGCGCTTTCGCGAAGAGCGCTTTTTTGCTAGTCATTGCGAGGAAGGTCATGTATTCCCCCTCCTCTCCCTCTGGGAGAGGGTCTCGGGGTGAGGGAATCGAGAGACTAGGTTTGTCCCGTTAGCCCCTCACCTGCCCTGCGGGCATCCTCTCCCGAGTGAGAGGAGGAATAATGGAAGAGCGCGGGCAGGGACGCCCGCGCTAGGTTTATTTCTGTTAGAATGGATTTATGCGTTTCGACATCATCACCATCCTGCCCGACGCGTTTGGGTACCTTGGCCAGAGTATTCTTGGGCGTGGGCAAGGCACCAAGAAGTTTACCGTGAAGACCCATAATCTCCGCACCTGGACCACGGATAAGCACCGCACGGTAGATGACCGGCCGTACGGCGGCGGGCCGGGCATGGTCATGAAGGCCGAGCCACTGGTGAAAGCAATTACGGCCGTAAAGCTCAAGAAGAAAAAAGTGAAAGTCATTTTGTTCGCCGCCAAAGGGAAAACCTTGACGCAAGCCATGGTGAAGCAGTGGACCAGGCTCGATCAAATTATTCTCATCCCGGGCCGGTACGAAGGCATTGACGAACGCGTGCTCGACTATGTTGACGAAGAAATTTCCATTGGCGACTACGTGCTCACGGGCGGCGAGCTCGGAGCTATGGTTGTCGTGGATGCGGTGGCGCGTTTGCTCCCCGGCGTGCTCGGTAAAGACGAATCTTCCAGCGATGAATCCCACCGCACGCCTGGCTGGCTGGAATACCCGCAGTACACTCGGCCCGAGGTATTCAAGCGGAAGCGTGTACCAAAGGCTCTCCTTTCTGGCGATCATGCGGCTATCAAAAAGTGGCGGGAAGCGCACGCGAAAAAGCGCGCGCCATGAAAGTAGACGCTTCCGTCCTTCGTATCCCCAACTTCCGCAAGCTCTGGGCCGGGCAAGTTTTTTCTTTGGCCGCCACGAACGTCTTAACGTTCGCTTTCGTGCTGGCCGTGTACGAGCAGTCCAAGTCCAACGCCGCGGTTGCCATCCTCGTGGGCATGCAGAGCATCCCGCCCATCCTGTTCTCGTCCGTGGCCGGGGTTATCGCCGACAGCTACGACCGGCGCAAAGTTCTACTCTTCGCCCATCTTACCCGCGCCGCGAGCGTGATCATTGCTATCGCGTTCGCCAACTGGACGGTTGGCGTGCTCGTGGCTGCTTTTGCCATGCACACGTTGTCGCAGCTGTTCACGCCAGCCACGTCTGCGGCAATCCCGCAAATTGTACCCAAAGAGAAGCTCTTCGCCGCAAACTCGTTCTTCACCCTTACCACCTACGCGTTGTTTCTGGTTGGGTACGGCGCTGCGGCACCACTCGTTGATGCGCTCGGTGGCAGACTTACGTACGTCATCGGGCTAGCGTGCTACCTGCTCGCCGCGCTCGCCACAGCGCGTCTGCCGCACCTGGCAGATCATTTGGCCAAGCTCACCGGGGTGCGCCTGGCCATTCGTCACCAGTTGCGCTTGGTGTGGGTTCGGTTCGTGGAAGGCGTGCAGTACGTTCGCAAAGACGCCATCATCGCCATGTTGCTGGTGCAGGTATCTATCCTCATTGCCGTGGAAAAATCTTTTGCCTCGCTCATGCCCTCATTCGCGCTCGACTTCTTGGGTTTCCGCGTGCGGGATATTACGTTAGTCTTCATTGTGCCGACGGCCGTGGGCACGCTCCTGGGTGTGCTTATTGCGAATAAACTTAAACAGAAAATCCCAAAGCACCGTTTGGTAAACTTCGGCATTACGCTTGATGCCCTGGCCCTCATGCTCGCCGTGGCAATTGTCCCGCTGACCCGGTGGCTGCCAGAGGTGATTCCATTCTTCACGCCAGATGGTGTCCGGTTAGCGCTCGTCATCCTGCTCGCGAGTGCGTCTGGTTTCGCCGACCCGTTCATCTTGGTTTCGGCGCAGACCGTGCTGCAAGAGCGCACCCCGAACGAGGAGCAAGGTCGCGTCTTCGGCTTGCAGAACACGGTCCAAAACCTTTTCGCCTTCCTGCCCGTTGTTGCCATTGGGGCCCTGAGTGGCATCGTTGCCGTGCCCCTGGTTATTACCGGTTTGGGGGTTATTGTGGGGCTCACGGCAATTGCCGGGGCGGTTTTTTACCACCGACACCAGCTGTCTGTTGGGTCGCCTCCCAGCTCTTGACAGGTCTGGCCTGCTTCGGTATGCTACGGAAACCGATAATGCACTGGACGTAATGCAACAGTACATTCGGTGACACAATTTCTACGCAACATTCCAGCCCGCTAGCATGCGGACTGCAGAAAGAACAGTGAAGCCCTCTGCGGCCTCCCTGTTTTTTCTTCCCCCGCCCGCCATCGCTTCGCATGAGCGAAGCTCAGGCGTAGCGGGAGGGTCGGCCCGAACGTTGACAACTAAAGAGTGGTAAGGAATAGAGAACGTCAATTTAAAGAGTTTAACTTCCGGTGTGGCCTTTGGGTCGCACCCAGTTTTTACTAAAGTTTTCTGCGATAAACTTTTTTTGAGAGTTTGATCCTGGCTCAGGATGAACGCTGGCGACGTGTTTTAGGCATGCAAGTCGAACGAGTTGCGCCGCAAGGTGCAACGAGTGGCAAACGGGTGCGTAACACATTGGTAACCTACCTCGGTCACAGGCATAATCCCGCGAAAGCGGGACTAATTCCTGATGGTCCTTCCCGTCGCAGGATGGGAACGTAAAGGCGCAAGCCGGACCGAGAGGGGCCTATGGTCTATCAGCTAGTTGGTGAGGTAATGGCTCACCAAGGCAA
>JBBTRU010000010.1:0-22357 GCA_038065015.1 Patescibacteria group bacterium
CGAGTACCTTGCCCACCTCCCCCCAGAATCCTCACCCTTGAAGGTTAACTAAACAAACAGTTGACACAGCAACAAAAGCCGGTTATAGTACCCGCGCTTCACAACTAACTGGTACGACGACTTGGTTTCAGCAGTCAGCGCGAGATCCCTCGCCCCGCAAGTCAGCGGGGGCTCGGGATGACGCTGTTGCGTCACTCGGTCGCCGCGAAAGGACCACACTATGCTCGACAAGAGCGCCAAGGATAGGATTATTAAGAAGTTTAAGACCCACGAAGGGGACACGGGCTCGCCCGAGGTCCAAATTGCGATTTTGTCGAACGAGATCGAGCAGCTTACCGGCCACTTGAAAACCCACAAGAAAGACTTTAGTTCTCGACGTGGCTTGCTGAAAAAAGTCGGCCAGCGCCGCCGCTTGCTGGTGTATCTCCAGCGTGAAGACAACACCCGGTTTGAAGAGCTGACGAAGAAGCTGAAGCTCAAAGCGCAAACCTACATCATTCCAACCGCTCCGGCTGAATAATGATCTCCACCGCCGACCAACGCATTGGTGTCTTCGTAGACCTCTCCAACCTCTACCATTCCGCGCGGCGCCTGCACGGCGGCCGCCCGAACTTTGGGGCAATTTTGGAAAAAGGCGTGGGCAACCGCAAGCTCATCCGCGCGTTTGCGTACGGCATTAGCAACCAGACGCCGGAAGAAGAAAAGTTTTTTGAAACGTTAACCAAGCAAGGCTTCGAACTTCGGATGAAAGAGCTGCAGGTGTTTGGCGACGGCACCAAGAAGGGCGACTGGGATGTCGGCATTGCCATTGATGCCTTGCGCTATGCGAAAAAAGTCGACGTGGTTATTCTGGTAACCGGCGACGGCGACTTTGTTCCGCTGGTACGCGCCTTGCAGCACGAAGGCGTTCGCGTGGAGGGTATGGGCTATGGCCTGGCCGCCAGTGTGAAGCTGAAAGAAGCACTCGATCAATTCACCGACCTTTCCAATGATAAACGCTCGTTCCTGATTCCCAGCAAGCTGGCGCGCGAAGGCCGCTTGCGTATTCTCTCTCGTTAATTCTCTCTTCATAAGCCCAGGATGGTATTCGGAGTTTGAAGTCAAAGGTTCGTCCCCCGCGTGAATCTTCGACTGCAAACTGTGGATGCCCCGGGCATACAAGGACCCTAGGTATGGCAGACCCCAAAACGTTTTCCGCCGAGATCGGCGGCAAGACCCTCACCATCCAGACCGGCAAGTACGCCGGCTTGGCCGATGCCGCGTGTACTGTCCAGTATGGCGACACCGTCATTCTGGCCACGGTTGTGCTCTCCAGCAACGTGCGCGAGGGCATTGATTACTTCCCGTTGATGGTGGACTACGAGGAACGCCTCTACGCCGCCGGTAAAATTAAAGGTTCCCGCTTTATCAAGCGCGAAGGCCGCCCCACCGACGAAGCCATTCTCACCGGCCGCGTCATTGACCGCTCGGTACGGCCGCTGTTTGACGACCGGATGCGCAACGACGTGCAGGTAAGCATCCTGGTACTTTCGGTTGACCAGGAGAACGACCCAGACATGCCGGCGCTCATCGGTGCCGCAACCGTACTGTCGATGTCCCAAATCCCATGGAACGGCCCTATTGCCGGCGTCCGCGTGGGCCAGATTAACGGCGAGTGGGTACTCAACCCCTCTTATGAAGCACGCGAGAAGTCTGACCTCGACCTGGTGCTGGCCGCGAGCAAAGACAAAGCCGTGATGATTGAAGCCGGCGCCAAGCAGGTGTCCGAAGACACTGTTGCCAGTGCCGTAGAATTCGGCATGAAGCACAACCGCAAAGTCATTGAACTTATCGAGCAAGTAGTGGCCGCAGTTGGCAAAGAAAAAATCGTCATTGCCACGGCCGGTGATGACGAAGAACTGAAGAAAAAAATGCAAGCCAAGGTGGAAGCCTTTTTCGCTGCTGACAAAAAGCAAAGCATCTTTGCCGACCCAAGCAAACAGGCCCAGCACGCGGCAATTGAGAAACTCACTGTGGAGCTGGACGAGGCGCTGAAAGCAGACAACGAAGTGAACAAAGACGAACGTGCCCTCGGCGTGGGCATGCTCGAAGCCTTGATTGACGAAGCGTCCATGGCCCTGGTGCTCGACACGGGCAAGCGCGTGGATGGCCGCGGTGTTGACGAAGTGCGCCCGCTCTCTGCAGCCGTCGGCTTGCTGCCCCGCACGCACGGTACGGGCTTGTTCCAACGCGGCGAAACCCAAGTCATGTCTATTATCACGCTCGGCTCACCGGGCGACGAGCAGACCCTGGACGGCATGGAAGAGAACGGCAAGAAGCGCTACATGCACCACTACAATTTCCCATCCTACTCGGTAGGTGAAGTGAAACCGAACCGCGGCCCCGGTCGTCGCGAAATTGGCCACGGTGCTCTGGCCGAAAAAGCCTTGGTGCCGGTGCTACCAGATAAGGAAACCTTCCCCTACACCATCCGCGTGGTCAGCGAAGTGCTCTCCAGCAATGGGTCCACTTCCCAAGCCTCGGTGTGCGGCTCGTCCCTGGCGCTCATGGACGCGGGCGTGCCCATTAGCGCACCCGTCGCCGGCATTGCCATGGGCTTGATTGTCGACCCGAAGGACGCGTCAAAATACAAAGTCATTACCGATATCCAGGGCATTGAAGACCACGCTGGCGGGATGGACTTTAAAGTTGCTGGCACCAAGCAAGGTATTACTGCAATCCAAGTCGACATCAAAGTTGATGGTCTAACCATGGACATGGTCAAAGAAGCGCTTACTGGCGCACGCAAAGCTCGGTTGCAAATCCTAGAGGTGATGGTGCAGGCCATTCCGGAACCGCGCAAGGAACTTTCCCAATACGCCCCGCGCATTACCAGCATCCGCATTAATCCGGAGCTTATCCGCGACGTTATTGGCAAGGGTGGCGAGACCATTAACAAGATTATTGACGAGTGCGGTGGCGCCGACGTGACCAAAATTGATATTGACGATGACGGCTTAATCTTCATTACCTCCACCAACTCGGAAATGGCCAAAAAGGCCGAGGAGTGGATTAAGAATATTACCCGCGAAGTCGTGGTTGGTGAAATCTTTGAAGGCACGGTCACGCAAATTATGAAAGACCGCAACAGCGGCGGCGAAATTGGCGCCATTGTGGAGTTCGCCCCGGGCAAAGACGGTATGGTACACATTTCCGAATTTGCCGAAGCGCGCATCCGCGCCGTCTCGGACATTGTCCAAGTTGGCCAGAAGCTGAAGGTCAAAGTGATGGACGTGGACAAAGAGCGCGGACGCATTAGCTTGTCCGTGAAGGCTCTCGGCGCAGAGAGCGGCCTGGTGATACCGGACTCTGCCTATGATACTGGCGGCCAAGGTGGCTTCAACGGCACGGGCGGTCGCGACCATCGCGGCCCGCGCGGCTTCAATGGCCCTCGGGGCGGTGGCGATAGTGGCCACTTCCGCCGGAGGGAGTAATTACATAGAGAACGTAGGGGCGGAGCTTGTCTCCGCCCTTTTTGGTTACCGAACAAAGCGCACGCTACCTGCCCGCTCGCCAATCTTGCGAGGCAGGCGTGGCCGCGCAATTATGTGCAAGCGTTCAACACGCCTTTGTCATTTGACGACCCCCCCCCCTATGAACTACGCTTCCCTTATCGCAGTTTCTTCTTTAATGCATAACTATATGGGACGAGAAGGCGAAGGAAATCCCGAAGACGTAAATCTCAAAGCACCTGTGGAAGAATCTGAATCGAATGAAGAGAAAATGGAAACGTTCAAAGAAGAAGCGCCTATTGACCGACCACTACTTAAAGCATTTGTTGAGCGCTTTAGTGCATACCCAAACACTAGAACGATGGCGGAAATGTTTAGGCGTGTAAGCTTTGAAGTAGCTCTGCTAGATGACAATGGTAAAGAACTCAAATATGATGCCAATTACCATAGTGTTTGTCGAGCACTGGAGCGTACAAAGGGTACTGAAGAAAACGATCAGGCGATCGACATTCTCGAAAAAGCGATGAAAGGATGCACAAACGAATGGGAAGATATAATGAAAACCGAAGAGCCAAATCAAATTCCTTTCAAAAAAGTAAAAGAGAATATTAGTGAGGATCTACAGTATGTACAGCAATTTATGGAAGCTGCAGGAGAGGGTTCGGACTTCGACAAGCAGCTGAATTCTTTCTACGACGTGCTGGAACCTTTGTACCAAAAAAGAGAGAGTCTAAAGGAAAATAAATAAACTACCTATTAGAGCCGCTCGAATTTCCCGGGCGGCTTTTGGGTTGTAAGGTTTGGCAATCTCTGGTGTAGTAATAGAAGATGGATGAACAAACCGATGAACAACTCGCTGCCATTGCGCAGAAAGGCAACGTGCAAGCATTTGGCAAACTCGTACAACGATACGAATCTGCAATGCAACGCTATGCCCGTCGCTTCTTGTTCAGCCTGACCGATGTTGATGACATGGTGCAAGATATATTCCTTAAAGCATTCCAGAATCTACAGAGCTTTGATACGCGTCGACGATTCTCACCTTGGCTATACCGAATCGCCCACAACCACTTCCTCAACGTCATTCGAAAGCGCAGCCATGAGCCATTGCCGTTCTTCGATCCTGATGCCTTGCTGCCTCATCCGGTAGCCCCAGATAATCCGGAGCGTGACCGGCAGGACGTCGAACTCCAACGCGCGATTGCTACGTGCTTGGATAAGCTCTCCCCAGTACTACGCGAAACTGTTGTACTCGCCCTCATCGAAGAACTCCCGCACGCTGACATCTCAGAAATTCTCCACATACCGATTGGAACGGTTGATGTCCGCCTCTCACGCGCAAAAGTAAAACTCCGTCACCTTTGCCACCATCTCGCCGACCACCTATGAATCCTGCTGACCTCCGCAAACATATCGAGGCTGCCATAAACACTGGACGCGTGCACATGCGGCCACGCTGGCACTTTGTCCTCCGCGCAATTGTCCGTATTGCTGCGGTAGTCCTCACGAGTCTCATTGCGCTGTACCTGGTGAGCTTCGTGCTCTTCACCTTGCGCGCGAGCGGCGTTGGGGTGCTTACGGGTTTTGGCTGGCGTGGCATGATTGCCTACGTTACTTCGTTGCCCTGGCTTATCATCGTTGTTACCCTGAGCCTCTTGGTGCTTTTAGAAATTGGCATTCGTCGCTTCGGTATAGGGTACCGTCGCCCCATTGCGTACACGCTCTTGGGCATGCTTATGGCTTTAGCAGTTAGCGGAGTGATGCTGACACAAACGAACTTGCATACGCGCTGGGATGCAGCCGCTGCTGACCAACATCTACCAATATTCGGTGGACTCTACCGTGGTTTCGGACCCCGCTCACAACATGCCGCTACTGCAGGTACGATTATACGTATTCATCCAAATGCATTTTCCCTCCAAGGTGATGACGGCACGCTATACACCGTTACCTACAACACGAATACTCGTCTACCACAGCCAGAGGCAATTGCTGTTGGAGAACATGTTATTGTTGGCGGCGATGTAGAAGGGACTACAATAACCGCTTTTGGCATTCGACCCACACAAGGTAATTGGCAGCCCGGCCGAGGTTTTCGGCGCGGTCAATAAATTACCTTCACATCCCTAGATCAACTCGGATGTAAGGTCTAGGTGGCTTTGTTTGTAGTACATAGTGCAGGGCGATTCAAAAACGCCCGCTAATGTACGAAGGAGGTGAGGTATATGAAAAAATCTTACATCATAACAGCGGCCATCGTGGGCCTTGGGCTCGTAAGCGCTGGCACGGTGCTGGCTGCTGGCCCGCTGAACGGCATCGGCCGACAGACGACGCTCGACGCGAAAGCCAAGGTCATGAACATGACTGCCACCCAGCTCGAAACCGAACTCCAGGCTGGCAAGAGCATCGCCGATGTAGCGGCGAGCAAGAACGTAACGCTGGATCAACTCAAAGCAGCGACGCTCGATGCGCAAAAAACCAGGCTGGATGCCATGGTACAATCCAAAACGATTACCCAGGCTCAAGCTGATGAGCGCGTTGCACAAATGAAAGACCGACAAGCCGATTGTGACGGCACTGGTACAAATCGTCAAACCGGAAATCGTGGAGCAGGTGGCGGTATGGGCTTGCGATTACACACTCAATAGACTGATCAAGATAATAAATGAAGCCGTTCGGGATTCCCGGGCGGCTTTTGTTTTGTCATTGCGAGGAACCCCGAGTGCGTCGAGGGGTGACGAAGCAATCTCCCAGCTTGCGGTGAGGCCGTGCAAGATTGCTTCGCTAACGCTCGCAATGACAAAGGGGGAAACTCTTGCGCCTGCAGCTCCATGCCGTACAATAAAAGGTGCTCATTTTTTAACCAGATAAAAGAAATGGAAAGTGTCGCCGACCTAAAAGCAAGGTACGAGAGCACCGACGCCTGGGGCCTCGCCACGCAGCTCGACCTGCACACCTGCAACCCCGCCACCCTCCGGGATGGTGAGAAAATCAAACAATTCGTCCGCGAACTCTGCGACCTCATTGGCATGAAGCGCTTCGGCGAGACCGTCGTTGTTGACTTTGGTGAGGATCCGCGGGTCTCGGGCTTCTCCATGACCCAGCTCATTGAGACATCCCTTATCTCCGGCCACTTCGCCAACCAGAGCAACAACATCTACCTGGATGTCTTCAGCTGCAAGTTCTACGATCCTAACGTGGTGGCAGACTTCGCCAAGACATTCTTCGAGGCCCAGGACTTCAACGTTGCCTGGGTGCTTCGCAAGTAGGTAGTTTTCCACAGTCTCCTTTCTCTGTCATTCTGAGTGAGGCCTACTGGCCGAACGAAGAATCTCCCATTAATTTTTTCTGGGAGATCCTTCGCTGTTGCTCAGGATGACAATGAACATGCTATCCTTTTGTCATGATCGCTTCCCACTGGCACTCCCTGCATCCCGGTCGGACATTTGCCGGCACCATCCTCATCATCACCGCGCTCTTTCGGGCATGGGTGGTAGTCATTATCATGACCTTCGCGGCAACGCGTTACGGACTCTCGGAGCAGCTCATTGGCGCCAGCGCTGTTAGCGCGCTTGCTGTTATCCTCGATTTCTTTTTTACTGCCCGGCAGTTCATCGGCTGGGACAACACTGTGCCGCTTCGGTTTACTACCTACGCACTTAAACTTGCGCTCATTTTTATTGCAATATGCTACGCAGCGAATATCTGGTATGCCCGCCATGTCTGGAGTTATACTGCCTTCGGGCTATTCGTCGCTGCAATCTTCGCCCTCGATTTCTTCCTACTCCACACCTATGCAAAAACGCACCACTAGTTTCCTTGTCAGCATCAGCATTCTACTTGCGCTAAGCCTGCCCATGTACACGCATGCCATTACGATTGAAGGCGTTGGCGCCACTTTGTACCCAGGCAATGCAGCAGTGGAAAATACAACGACCAAAACAATTCAGTTGGTACTCGGCCTGATGGGTCTCATCGCTGTTGCCATAATCCTATACGGTGTATACATCAAGCTGAAAGCCCGTGGCAATGCAATCAAGGTACGCTCTGCAAAAAAAATTATCTCGACTGCTATCGTGGGTCTCATTGTCATACTCATTTCCTGGACCATTGTCACGTTTGTGATTGGAACAACCACAGTTGAGTACCATTAGCGTACTAAAAACACCCGAGCGTAAGGCGCGAGTGTTTTTAAAATGTGCATCGTTATACGAGTTGTCGCAAGCGAAAGTCACGAACGACCATGGGGATGATGTCATCGATGTGGTGTTGTACCACATCGGCTGGAAGATCATCCACTGGGTACCAGATGCCTACCGTTGGTTCGGCACCGAGAATAACGCGGTGCGCCCGACAATTGAACCAACCCCGTTCTTCCATAAAGTATATCTCATCAATATACTCAAAGCTGTGGATAGGAGCTTTGAACTCCCTTAACGCCAGGCGCTGCATGGTATGGTGAGGCGTTTCCCCGCTCCGCAACAAACTCCCCGGACAGTGAAGCATATTCGGGTAGGCTGCATCATCTTTGCTGCGACGCGTGAGGTAAACCTCTTCGCGGCCATTTCGGGTACGCAGCGCCACCGCTTCGATAGCTACGGATGGAACTATTCTGGCGATAGCGCCGTAGAGCTCGGATGAGAGTGTTTCACTAGGATTAACGTTTCGTAATTCCGCAAGTGTTTGCGGGGATACTACCTGTAACCGATGTACTTGTGTAGCCTGCATGGCCTACGACTCCTTTCAATGTACGTGTGTGTTTATGAACAAACTATGATACCGTAGAAAGTACTTTTTGTCAATGCTTGCTATAGAAACATGATTATCACCATCAACGGCCGGCCCGGGTCGGGCAAATCAACTACTACGCAGCTCCTGGCCAAGGCACTGCACTTTAAAACCATTGATGTTGGCCAGTTGCGTCGTCGGGCCGCCCGCCAGCGGGGTATGACCTTGCACGAATTTAACCTGTGGTCCGAAAAACACCCCAACGCCGGTGACAAGGCCTTTGATCGAGCCCTCGTCGTGGCGGTCGGCCGTTTGCCGAACGTGGTAGTAAGCAGCCGGACGGCCTTTCACTTCTTTCCAAAGGCCTTTAACGTCTTTCTGGATGTGAGCGCTGGAGTGGGCGCACGTCGCATCCAGGCCGACCAGCAGGATCGCTCGGTCGAAACCGGAAAACGCACATCGCTACAGGCAATCCAGCTCGCGGCCGCCAAACGCGTCCGCAATGACAGCCGCCGCTACCGCAAACTCTACGGCATAAATATCTTTCAGCGGAAGAACTACGCCTACATCCTGAATACCACCCGCATCCCCATCCCGCAGGTTGTCCGCAAGGTCCAAAAAGCATTTCGCACTTGGCAGAAAGGTAAGCGGTAGTTTTTGGCTAATCTTAGCCACGCCAGATTGTTGACAAAGGGTCAAATTCCTGCTATACTCCCTTTAGAAATTGAAACTGCACCTTGATTTCCAACGACTACTGCACTTGGACCAACCAAGGGGCGAGAAGTACGACAGCTGGCACTACCAAACGTTGTGGGGCTTCTGTTCTACTACTCGTCATAGCCTTCCATGAGGCTGACTGAAAAGAAAAACTAGGAGAATATAAAAATTCCCTAGCTAAAAGGTTAACTCTTACGCTTTCGGGCCAGGGGTATAACCACAAGAGTGGTAGTCACAATTCTTCGCAGAAAAACATGGAAAGCGGGGAATAATCATTTGTATATGGTTTATGGCAATGTCTGTAACATTGATGTCTCCTCAAAAGAGAAGGCATGAGTGTTACGGACATAGTCTACGTATACAAATTTATAGGGCCCAGGTCCTTTATTCATTTAATAATATGACCTACGGGCCCTATTTTATTTGGTGAAATTTTATCGAAAATAGCGTATACTGTGCGCATGCCCAAAGCCGTCCCTACCAACAAGCATGAAGCAAAGCTCCGGAAGGCCGGACATCATCTCATTGCTGGAGTGGATGAGGCTGGAAAAGGCAGTTGGGCTGGACCGTTGGTGACCGCCGCGGTGATTTTGGACGAGACGGATATCCCCAAAGAACTCTTTGATTCAAAAATGCTCACGCCGCAGCAGCGCGAGCGGGCGTTTGTGGCAATCGCAAAGAAAGCATTGGCCTGGAGCGTACACGTGGTGCAGGTAAGCGAGATTGATAAGCACGGTGTGCACAAAGCAAACCTGGCCGCACTGCAGCGCGCCGTTGAAAAACTCCACATTTCTCCAGATGCTGTACTCGTGGATGCGTTTAAAATTGCAGTGGCCAACACTCCGGTAATCAATATTATTGACGGTGATGCGCTGGAGCGAACCATTGGCGCCGCTTCCATAATGGCCAAGGTGACGCGGGACCGACTCATGAGTTCGGAGGTCAACCGGGCATACCCGCACTTCCACTTCCAGGTGCACAAAGGCTACGGTACGTCGCTGCACGCCAAACTTTTGGCTATGCACGGTCCCACGCCCGAACACCGCATGAGCTTTGAGCCCGTAAAAAACGCAAGTAAAGAAAAATCTGCAAAACCGCGAAACAAACGAACCGCAAAAAAGGTCTCGGCTAAACGAGGGCGAAACCCCGCACCGAAGGCCCGCTCGAGCGGGGCGACTGGTGCGCGGGTTGCGAAGAAGACGACTTTGTTCCGCACAAAACCGCTGAAAAGGAGTATAAAGAAGAAGCCCGCTCGCGCCAAGAAGCGTACAGCGCGCAAGCGACGCTAACCCCCTATGGCAAAATTCCCTTCGGGCACAAAACTTTTTGAAACCGAACACATCCTGCACCGCATGGGCGTGGGCCCTGGCCAGGTGATTGCGGATCTCGGCTGCGGCGGCTCGGGCTATTTCGTTTTACAAGCCGCAAAAATGGTTGGCAGCAAAGGCACGGTCTTCGGCATCGATGTGCTAAAATCGGCGCTCTCCAACCTGGTGAGCCGCGCCAAGCTAGCAAACTTGCAGAACATTATTCCGGTGTGGTCCAACCTCGAAATGTACCGCGGCGCGCGCCTGGTGCGGGATGAAGTTGTGGATGTAAGCCTGCTCATTAACCTGCTGTTCCAATCCAAGCGCCACACGGACATCATGCGCGAGGCCTACCGCATGCTCAAGCCCGACGGCCGCCTGCTCATTGTGGACTGGAAAGTGAGCGGGATGAAAATGGGCCCGACGCCCGATGACGTCATCCACATTTCGGATGTGCGCCGCGTTGCCGAAGATGCGGGCTTCCTCTTCATGGAGGAATTTGTGCCCGGGCCGTACCACTTTGGCCTGATTTTTAAGAAATGACGCGGGCAATGGACGTGCAGGTAAAACAAAAATGCACTATTGCGCGCGTCATCCCGCAGGCAGCATTTCAATTAGTCCCATTGCGGGATCTATGGGTCTAACGCAAGAACGCGGCAAGCGCGGGGAAGACCTGGCGGCAGATTTTTTGTGCGCCAAAGGCTACCGCATCATTGCTCGCAATGTGCGGAGTCCGTATGGGGAAATTGACCTGGTCTGCCAAGAACGCGGCACGCTGGTGCTGGTTGAAGTCCGATACCGCGCGTCGGCAGCTTTTGGTCGGCCCGAAGAAACAGTCGTCGGCCAGAAATTGCTCCGCATGCAACGGAGTGCCGAATGGTACGTAACGCACACGCACTACACGGACGACTACCGCATAGACGTCGTTGGCGTTACCCAAAATGGACCGATAACGCTTTTGCGGGATGTCAGCTAGCGAAACGTAGCGAAAGACACCCGGTCGGCCTGAAACCACATTGACCCAGCACCACTTTTGCTCTCCAAAAGTGGTGCTGGGTTGACATTCCTGGCCCTGCGTGTATACTCCAGCTACTGACAGCCTAGACATAGGCTGTTCTCTTTTTTCATACCTGACGCAATGTCTGACAACCCAATCATTAGCGCGATGCAGCAAATCGCGGACGAAAAGCGCATCCCTTTGGAGTCCGTGCACCACACGGTGGAAGCCGCGCTGGCCGTGGCCTACCGCAAAGACTTTGGCGAGAAAGACCAAAACATTAAGGTTGAATTCAGCTTGGAAGACGGCTCCAGCCGGGTCTTTGACGTAAAGACGGTGGTTGCGGATGAGAAAAAAGCCACCACCGAAGCGTACGATGCCGAGCGCAAAGCCAAGCAGGAAGCCGAAGAAGCCGAGCGCGCGGCAAAAGTTGCGGCTGGCGAAACTGTTGTGCGCACCGAGGAAGAGGCGAAAGCGGAAGCCCACCAACCCGCCGAGCAAACGACGGCCGATGAACCGGCCATTGAACGCTTTGACCCCAAGACGGAAATTGCTCTCACCGACGCGCAGGCCCTCAAGAAAGGTGCAAAAATTGACGACACCATAAAGACCGAGCTCTTCCCGCCGGCCGCGTATGGCCGCATGGCCGCGCAGACGGCGAAGCAAGTCATCATCCAGCAGTTACGCGAAGCCGAACGGGAAATTGTGTTTAACGAATTCAAAGATAAAGAAGGCGAACTCATGAACGCCACGGTGCAGCGGCAGGAAGGCCGCCTGGTAATGATCGATATTGGCCACGCCGTTGCCATTATGCCGCCGGGCGAGCAACTCCCGACCGAACAGTACCGTGCCGGTGCCCGTATTAAGGTATACATTGTGTCGGTCAACGCCACTACCAAGGGCCCAGAAATAGTCGTCTCGCGCACGCATCCCGAAATGGTGCGCAAGCTCTTTGCGGTGGAAGTGCCAGAAATTCAAAACGGCACGGTCGAAATAAAAGCCGTCGCCCGCGAAGCCGGCTTCCGCTCGAAAATTGCGGTGAGCTCCACGCAAACGAATATTGACCCGATTGGCTCGTGCGTCGGCCAGCGCGGCAGCCGCGTGCAAACGGTCATTAACGAACTCGGCGGTGAGAAGATTGATATTATCGAATGGGCCGAAGATACTATTGCCTTTATCGGCAATGCCCTGTCGCCGGCAAAGGTGGTTTCTATAACCCTCGACAACGATACGCACACGGCCAAAGTGGAAGTAAAAGAAGACCAGCTGTCCCTCGCCATTGGCAAGTCTGGCCAGAACGTCCGCTTAGCCGCCAAGCTCTCGGGCTGGCGCATCGACATCGTCGGTGAGGGTGGGGCGCCGCGCCGCAGTAAAGAAGAAGCCGAGCAAGCGGCGGCTGCCGCTGCCGCACCGGCTGAAACCCCGGCAGTGGAAACTCCGGTTGCTGCTGAAGCAAAAACTGAACCCGACGCACCTGCCGAACCGGCAGTCGAAGCCGAACCAGTAGCAACACCAGAAACCCCGGCCGAAGAACCAAAAGCGTAATTCTCTACTAACCCCTCTCCCGCCCGTTGGGCACCCCGGGGTGCTCCCGATGGGTCGCACCCGCCTGCGGCTCCCGCGAGGGGCGAGGGCGCAGTACACATCTCCCATTCGTAATTCGTATCTCTAATTCGTAATTTCCCGCCACCTATTGCAATCGCATAGAAGTTGGCGGGATCCCGCCCCATGGCGGGACGTAACCCACACCCGTATGACTGACTCCCAACCCCTGTTCATGGCTCTTGGCGGTTCGATTATCGCCATTGGCACCGGCCTCTGGCTAGCCAAATGGATTCTCGGCTTGCCGCAAGGCACAGAGAAGATGATCGACATTGCCAAAGCGATTCAGGAAGGCGCCCGCGCGTACCTCAACCGCCAGACGCGCACGGTTGCCTGGATTGCCGGCATTCTCTTTGTGGCGCTGTTTATCTTCGTGGATGAAAACACGGCCTACGGCTTCCTCGTCGGCGCGGTACTCTCGGCCCTCGCTGGCTACATTGGCATGTACATTGCCGTCCGGGCCAACGTCCGCACGGCCGAAGCGGCAAAGGGCGGGCTGCAGCCGGCACTGAAAGTTGCGGTGCGCGGCGGCGCGGTTACCGGCTTGCTGGTCGTGGGCCTCGGCTTGCTCGGCGTAACGGTTTTCTACTGGATTACCAAAGATGTAAAGGCACTCATCGGCCTGGGCTTTGGTGGCTCGCTGATTTCCGTTTTTGCCCGTTTGGGTGGCGGTATCTTTACCAAAGCCGCTGATGTCGGTGCTGACCTGGTGGGCAAGGTGGAAGCGGGGATTCCGGAAGACGACCCGCGCAACCCGGCCGTGATTGCGGACAATGTGGGTGATAACGTGGGCGACGATGCCGGTATGGCGGCAGACCTCTTTGAAACCTATGCCGTAACTGCGGTGGCGGCCATGTTGCTGGGTTCCTTGCTCTTCCCGGGCCTGGATGCGCCAATCCTGTACCCGCTCGCGCTGGGTGCTATTTCGATTGTCGCTTCGGTGCTGGGCACATTCTTCGTGCGCCTGGGGGCCAAACAGAACATAATGGGCGCACTGTACAAAGGCCTTATTGCCGCGGGCGCCATTGCCGCAATTTTCTTCTACCCCATTACGCAGTGGCTGATGAAAGACAACGGCGAGTACACGGTGACCGAGCTATACCTGGCCAGTTTAGTAGGCCTGGCCGTAACTGCAGCCATTGTGGTCATTACCGAATACTTCACTTCGACAAAATATAAGCCCGTACAATCGATTGCGGATTCCTCGCGCACTGGCCACGGCACAAACATCATTACGGGGTTAGCCGTGGGCATGAAAGCGACCGCCCTGCCCGTGCTGGCCATTGCCGCCGGTATCTGGGGCTCGTACGAACTGGCTGGTCTCTACGGCATTGCCATTGCCGCCATGGCCATGCTCTCGCTCACGGGCATTATTGTGACCATCGATGCTTTTGGCCCGATTACCGATAACGCCGGCGGCATTGCGGAAATGGCTGCTTTGCCCAAGGAAGTCCGCGACGTCACCGACCCGCTGGATGCCGTGGGCAACACCACCAAAGCCGTCACCAAAGGCTACGCCATTGGCTCGGCTGGCTTAGCCGCCGTGGTACTCTTTGCCGCGTACGTGCAAGAATTTGCAGATCGCGGCTACGCCCTGACGTTTGACCTGAGCGACGTCAAAGTCATCATCGGCCTCTTCATCGGCGGCATGCTCCCATACCTTTTCGGCGCGCGCGCCATGCAAGCCGTGGGCAAGGTGGCCGGCTACGTGGTGGAAGAAGTACGCCGCCAATTTAAAGAAATGCCCGGCATTATGCTTGGCACGCAAAAGCCGGACTACGGCCGCGCCGTGGATATTGTCACCAAAGGTGCAATTAAAGAAATGTTTGTCCCGGCGCTTATCCCCGTGGCCGCGCCTATCATCGTCGGGCTCGTGCTCGGCCCCGTGGCACTCGGCGGTTTGCTCGTGGGGTCCATTATTACCGGCCTCTTCGTGGCCGTCTCCATGACCAGCGGCGGCGCAGCCTGGGACAATGCCAAAAAGTATATTGAAGCTGGCAACCACGGCGGCAAAGGCTCGGAGGCGCACAAGGCTGCCGTCACCGGCGACACCGTGGGCGACCCGTACAAAGACACCGCCGGCCCAGCCATCAACCCGATGATCAAGATCATCAACATCGTGGCCCTGCTCATCGTCGGCCTGCTGATTAACGTGAAACTCTAAGGTTGCTATCCTAATGGCATGAGTACAGATCTGCCATTCGGAAACCATAAGCAAAGTCAGGCGTTGCTCTGGAATCTGGAGCAGCGCCTTCTTGTACGCGTGGTTCCAAAGGTGCCGGGATTTCTCAATGGCGTAAACCTGACTCTATTGAGCATCCTCTGGTGCGTCGGTACACTCGTCAGCTATATTATGGCACCAGCGAATATTCATTGGCTATGGCTCACTTGTGCCGGCATTGTTCTACAGTACTGTACTGACGCGCTCGATGGCGCAGTTGCGCGCTACCGCAACAGTGGGCTCATTCGATGGGGATATTACATGGATCACTTCTTGGACTTTTGCTTTCTCGTTTGCATATTCATTGGCTTAACCTACCTTGCTCCTTCTCAAGCGACCCTTACCACTATCCTCGCATGTGGTTTCGTCTTTGTTGCTTTCATGGTGCACTCTTTCCTCCTGGCCCGAGCGACAGATGAATTTCATATTAGCTTTTCTAAAATCGGTCCCACTGAACTCCGACTGTTCGTTCTAATAATAAACATTACGATAATACTCATTGGCCCAAAAGTTCTTACCGTCATTGCGCCAGCCTTTCTAGTGCTATCCACGCTCGCGCTTGTGACACTTGTGGTGCGGACACAGAAACGACTTTTCGATCTTGACCGAACTCGATAAACTATGGCTTTTGATCTCCGTACCCTCCTAGTCCCTCTCCTCCGCTGGCGCGCAACGTCAGCGGAAGGTTTGGAAAATATTCCAAAAACCGGCGCGGCCATACTCGTGGCGAATCATGTTGGCTTGCAAGATCCGCAAGCCCTCTTCGGCGTCGTGCTCGCCCACCACCAGCGCATGCCATACTTCATTACGAAATGGAAAATTTTCGCAAACCCGATAGTCCGGTACATTGCGAATACGATCCCGCTCTATCCCGATCGAAAGCAAACCCTGGTCGAAGCAACGTCAATCCTCCAGCGGGATAATTTGGTGTGCCTGTACCCGGAAGGGGGCGTGAACACCCAGCCGACCATCGGCAAGGTAAAAACCGGCGCGGCCCGTTTAGCACTCGCCACGCGCTTGCCCGTTATTCCCATTGGCTTTCGACGGCTAACGCCGGTGCCCCAAACCTCAGCCGACCATCGGCAAGATATGCTCTTTGGTCGCGTGCAGTTGCGCGTTGGCCCGCCCGTTGACCTCTCGGCGTGGTACGGCCGCACCGTAGACCGACCGTTACTCGATAAAGTCGTTGCACAAATCATGACGCGCGTTGCCGAGCTCGCTGGCAAAACCTACACCGGATGAAACGCTACGCCGGTCTCAACTGGCTGCTGCCATTCTTCACTCGACGTTTCCACACGATCGAAGGCGTAGAGCACTTTCCAAAAACCGGTCCATACATCCTGGCGGTCAATCACATTGGCTCACCCGACCCCATGTTCATTATGGCGGCTGTCTACCAGCAGACACGTCAACCGGTCGCCTTCGTGGTGTACGACAAGCTGGCTCGACTCTTCGGGCAGAAATTCGGCTACCGGTGGTTGGGCATGGTGGGAAAAAACGAAGAGCGGCCGCACGAGTGCTTGCAGCAACTTCGCCAAGAACTTGAGGCCGGCAACCCGGTGGGAATATTTCCCGAGGGCATGCGCAATGCCGCGCCGTTCGTCCTGCCCGGCAAGACTGGTGTGGCCCGCCTGGCGCACTGGACCGGGGCCCCGGTTATTCCCTGCGGTTTTCAAGGGCCGTTTACCTGGACGGTCCTGCAGGCTATCCGCGCAACCCTCGCTTCCGGCCGCAACATGTCGCTCCGCGTAGGCAAACCCCTCACCTTCCCCGTGGTACCAGCCGACCGCGTGACAAAAGAACTCCTGGTACAAACCACTCGCATAATTATGGCTGCTATTGGCGAGCTTGCCGGCCAGCAATCGCTCCACTAGACTGCTGGTATGGACTGGTCTACGGTCTCCCACCTAACCCGCGAGGAAATTGCCAGCCTGCAAAACCGGCGGCTCAAGCATTTCTTTAGCCACGAGCTACCCTTTAGCCCATACTTTCGGGAGGTTTTTGAAAAAAATAATCTCAAGTTTACGGACATTCGAACGGTGGACGACTTACAGAAACTCCCCTTCACGTCCAAACTCGATATCGCACCCACAGCGGAAAATCCGGCAAAGGCTCGTGCCTTCATCCTGCAACCCGACGAACACCTGCTGAAAAAACACGCAGCCAAGAGCAAACTCATTAGCATCTTGCTACAGAAACTTGCCGGCCGGGACGTAAAGAAAAAATTAGAGTGGGAATACAAGCCCATCCACCTGCACTTCACCACCGGCCGCACCGCCCTGCCGACTGCGGTGGGCTACAGTGCGCGGGATTTGGACGTGCTCAAAGAAACCGCCGGCCGGCTATTTGATACCATGGGCACCCCGCGGGATGCCGTGGTCGTGAATGCTTTTCCCTATGCCCCGCACCTGGCGTTTTGGATGACCTTTTTTGCCACCTCCAGCCTGCAGCTAACCACGCTGCAAACCGGCGGCGGCAAAGTCATGGGCACGCAAAAAATTATTGACGCCATCGAGCGCCTCAAAGCAAAACTCGTTACCGCTATTCCTGGTTACTTCTACCACATGCTCCGGGAAGCCGTAGCCCAGAAAAAAAATTGGTCAAACCTGCAATACGTCGTGCTCGGTGGCGAACGGGTGAGTGATGGTCTGCGCGCCAAATTGAAAGACTTGCTCAAAGAAGTGGGTGCCATGAACGTCCAAATCTTTGCTACCTACGCCATGACCGAAGGCAAAACCGGCTGGGTGCAGTGCAGCGAAGAAACAGGTTACCACACCTACCCAGACATGGAAGTGTTTGAGGTGGTGGATGAGCAGGGCAATCGCGTGCCCGAAGGCCAGCCCGGCGAGCTGGTGTACACCAGCCTCAACTGGCGCGGCACGGTCATGGTGCGCTACCGCACCGGCGACATTGTGCAGGGTATAAGCTATGACCAGTGTCCGCACTGCGGCCGCACGGTTCCACGCATTAGCAAAGACATTAAACGCAAGTCGGATATTAAAGAATTCAACCTGACCAAAGTAAAAGGCGAGCTGGTAGATCTCAACGCCTTCTTCCCCTTGCTGTCGGGATCACCAGAAATTGAAGAGTGGCAGCTCCAGATTGCTAAACTCAATAACGACCCCTTTGAAGTTGATGAGCTCGTACTCTACGTCGCGCCGAAAGCGGGGGTGACCTTTATGCAGTTGGAGCACGCGCTGAATCGAAAGATCATGGCCGAGACCGGCGTGACCGCCCGCTTGGTCGAAAAGCCGCTGGCCGAAATGTTGAAAATGATCGGCATGGAAACCGAGCCCAAAGAAAAGCGCGTGGTGGATGTACGGCCGAAGGGTTAATCATTGACTTTAACATCGAATGTTTAGAGAATCAAAAAATGTATTTCAGAGCCCAACAGAATTACCCGAAAATACTCGTGATAACCAAGTTGAAACTTTACACAAAGAGCTTGCGGGAATTAAGCAGCATGCAATTGAATCAAGACAACTCATTTATGACCAGAGGGGTAATTTTGAGTATGCCCTAGCGCCGAATGGTGAAAAATCGAATCTTGATGAAAAACAATGGCTTGAGATTCGCTCGTCAACTTTTAAGGAATGGTTCGGAAACTGGGAGCGTTACTCATCACTGAAAGACAATACGGATCGTACTGAAGAAGAAAACGTGGAGCTTTCCGACCTTAGCCCCAATGTTTCAAAAATCGTGGACGAAAATGGCGAGCCGACAATAGCGTATCACGGCACGCAAATAGAGTTCGATCAGTTCCGAGGCTTTGACTACAAGCGTCACTACAAAAAGTATAGCGGTACGTATTTTGGTGCCAACAAAGAAAAGGTTTTCGGACCTGCTGGCCTTGAAGAAACACAGGAATTTGCCGACGGAAAATTCAAAGGCACGGGCAAGTTTCAATACCAAGAGAATATTGAAAGGGACCTTCAAATGGCAGAGGATTTCAAAAGGAAGTATAAACAAAAACACTTCTTTTTGCTAAAGAAGAAATACCTTAAACTTTATAAAAATTTTCGTCGTAGGGCACGAGAAATAAAACCAACCATACTGGATTGCTATTTGCGGGCAACCAATCCCTTGATGATTGACAATATGGCGAACGGCCGCGATGGGAATTACGGTCCATTTGAAAATGATGTACTACTGGCACGAGAAAATGGATTTGATGCTGTGATCTGGAACAATACGTATGATACGAGCAGTACGCCCGGTACAGTGCTGAACGTCTTCGAGCCAACCCAGATAAAATCGGCCGAACGCAACAATGGTCTCTTTGAGAAAGACAACGTGCACATTTACGAATAATCGTGGTGGATGTTCGGCCGAAAGGGTAAAATGAAAAAGCTTAGTTAAGTATTAACTAAGCTTCGGTTTTAAACTAGATCCACCAAGGTTTCTTTCCTTCATTGTAGCGTGAATTCCATGCGACTCTGAAGAAGACAAGACCAAGGGAGAAAATAAAAATTGCTAGAATGAAGTTTGGTTTATACTCCCACACCAGAGCTGCGAAAGTATTGCTGCCCGGGATAGAAAGCGCCTCAACCATGCTGCCGACGAACATAACCAAACCTCCTAGCATCCAAACTAGGCCCACCTGACCTACTAGTGTTTTGAATGGGTTTGTGTACGTAGAAATTACTACGCTTGAGTCGTTGACTCTGTCGTTCATGTATACTCCTTTCCTGAAAGGAAAATTTTATATTTTTAAGATTCTTTTTTAGATGACTTACACTAACACAGTCCAATACGTGTGTCAAAATATGCTCACGATACACGCGTCAGGAATCAACGTGGAAATGAAAAAACTACTCTTTAATCAAAAGAACATGCGGCCGAAGACATAAATTACTACTCCGCCCTTCGGGACTCCAGTCGCTCCCGATGGGTCGCGCCGCCTTCGGCCCCCTCCTCAACCAAGGAGGGGATACATTAGAAGTCCGGGGGTTTGGGGGCGAAACCACGCCGTTTTAAAATACTCGGTAAGTACCAATAGAGAATGGAGTTGTTTCGCCCCCAGCAGTCTTTTGGGTCACCTTTTCTGCTGCCAGAAAAGGTGGACTAACCGTGACTGACCGACAGCAACTGTACTAAGATGACTTCGTCTTCACGAACAAATGCGAGATCCCTCCCCTTCGACAAGCTCAGGGTCGGGATGACAATAGAGTTGACCAACTCCAAAAAATACGATAGCGTGAACTCCTCACCCTAGCCGATTTTTGTTATGCAAGTGACCGTATCCAAGCTACCCAAGAGCGTAGTCAAACTCACCGTGGAACTTACGGCCGAGGAATTTGCACCACACCTCAAAGGTGCACTCCAGCACCTGGCGGCCGAGGCGAAGATACCCGGCTTCCGCCCCGGCATGGCCCCGCGAGAAATGATTGAGAAGAAAGTCGGCCTTGGGGCAATCCTGGAGCACGCGGCCGAACATGCTGTGCAAGACGCGTATACCAAGGCAGTGCTGGAACACAAACTTAAAACCATTGGCGGCCCCAAAATTAGCGTGGAAAAACTCGCTGAAGGCAATCCTTTCATTTTCTCCGCCGAAGTTGCCGTGCTGCCCGAAATTACGGTTGGTAACCTGGCAAAGGTAAAAGTGGAAAAGAAACCGGTGGAAATCACCAGCGAGCAAATGGATAAAACCCTCAAGAGTTTGCAAGATATGCACGCCTCGCACGTCATTGCCAAGCGGCCGGCTAAAACGGGCGACCGGGTGGATGTGGACTTTGATGTTTTCCTGGATAGCGTGCCGCTCGATGGCGGCAAGGGCAGCAACCAGAGCCTAACGATTGGTGAGAAGCTATTCATACCCGGTTTTGAAGAGCAGCTCATTGGCCTGGAGGCGGAGAATGAGAAGTCTTTCAAACTCACTTTCCCCAAAGACTACGGAAAAAAGGAGTTACAGAATAAAGAGGCGGAATTCAAAGTAAAAGTCAAAGCAATCTACGACACCACAAAGCCGACCTTAGATGATGCCTTTGCCAAAAAACTCGGCAATTTTGAAAGCATGGAAAAGCTTCGTGAGAAGATTAAAGAGAACCTGCACGAAGAATCCAGCGAGCGGGAGCGCCAGCGCTACGAACAGGCGGTTATGGAAGCCTTGCTCAAAGAAAGCACGATTGACGACGTACCCGCAATCCTCGTGGAAGCCGAGC
Organism: Patescibacteria group bacterium; assembly: GCA_038065015.1. Classification (GTDB taxonomy): domain Bacteria; phylum Patescibacteriota; class Patescibacteriia; order PEXW01; family PEXW01; genus CAIPSZ01. The sequence goes on from JBBTRU010000010.1 coordinate 21,225, forward strand.
AGGATAAAATGCTCAATGAACTAAAGCACGCCATTGAACATGACGGCGGCAAGTTCGACGATTACCTGTCATCCATCAAGAAGACGTCTGACGAATTGAAAAAGGAATTCGCCAAACGGGCCGAGGAGCGCGTCAAAGTAGCGTTGCTGTTACGCAAGCTAGCCGATGATAATAACCTACTTGCCACCAGTGCTGAAGTTGAGAATGAGATTAGTGCTGAAAAACTCCGCCTGGGCAACCAACCCGAACTCTTGAAGCAAGCCGAGTCCGAAGACTACAAAAACTACCTGCGCATGGTGCTCACCAACCGCAAGACCATAGCCTGGGTGCTGGAGAAAGTGGAAGGCTCTAAGTAAACCCCTCCTCATTCCATCCGGTCGCTCCCGATGGGTCGCGCCGCCTTCGGCCCCTCCGAGAGGGGAGGATATCTCAATAATATCCCCTCCTCTCGGAGGAGGGGTGTCTCCCGCTCGAGCGGGAGACGGGGTGGTTGAAAAAAGCGTAACTGTTATTCAGTCACGCTCTTCGAGAATGGGCTTGCGGTGCTTCGTCCGCCGCTTGTAGTCTTTGCCATGCGGCATGGCTTTGGGCGGCTTCTGCGGCACCGGGATCCGGCCAGGTTTTTTAAATCCCTGGAGCGAATCGGGTTTTTTCTTTCCCACGGGTTCCTCCTTTGTTTGAACCGTGAAGTGTAGCAGAAATGTACGCGATGTCAATGCTATACTACCCCCATGCTCATCGGCCACCACGTTTCGGCAGCGGGCGGCAGCCAGAACGCCCCGAAGAACGCACACGACCTAAAGTGCGAAGTCTTCCAGTTCTTCACCCGCTCCCCGCAAGGTGGCACCGCGCCGAAGCTGACCCCGAATATCGTTGCCGCTTTCAAAGCCGAAAACGCAAAGTACGGCATCCCGCGCACGTACGTGCACACGCCCTACTTCATAAACTTTGCCTCGGCAAACCCGCGCTTGCGCAAAGGTTCTATAGAAATTGTCCGGGGCGAGCTGGAACGCTCATCCCTCTTGGGCGTAACGGCAATAATGACGCACTTAGGGTCAGCCAAAGACGTACCAGAAGCAAAGGCGACGAAGATGGTGGCTGATGCAATAAAGGAGATTCTCAAAGGGTATACC
>JBBTRU010000011.1:0-17774 GCA_038065015.1 Patescibacteria group bacterium
CGACATCAGCCGAGGCCAACTTCAAGCCTTGGTTTTCGATGTATGCTTGGAGTGTGTGGAGGTCGGTGGGCGGGCAGGTCATGGTCACGCCTTCCACATCATCCTGCACGTCGTCCGCGCCGGCTTCGATTGCGGCTAGCTCAAGTGTGTCCTTATCTTTGCCAATGAGCTGGTCGGCCGCAATGCGGATAACGCCTTTGCTGGTGAATTGCCAGGCCACGCTATGCTCGCTGCCCAGGTGGCCGCCGCGTTTGGTCAGCAGCGTGCGCAACTCGGTAACTGTGCGGTTTCGATTGTCCGTAATAGTCTGGATGACGAGGGCTACACCGCCCGGACCAAAACCTTCGTACGTCACTTCTTCAATTTGCTTGCCGTCCGTGCCCGCGCCTTTGGCAACCGCGCGATCAATGTTGTCCTTTGGTAAACTCGCGGCTTTGGCTTTTTCAATTGCCAAGCGTAAACGGAAATTCATGGCCGCGTCTGGCCCGCCGAGTCGAGCAGCAACCGTGATGGCATGGCCGAGTTTGGTAAAGACCTGGCTCCGCCGCGCATCGGTAACACCCTTGGCTCGTTTGATGACTGACCACTTGGAATGTCCAGACATATGCAGCAACAGGAAAATTCCCCCCAAAGTGTATAGATTATAAAATAATATATGCTCTTGGTCAATGCATCATTGTCATTGCGAGCCCCAAGTACTCGCGGGGCGAAGCAATCTCTCGGGCTACGTGACAAGCTTTACGTGTTGCGTGCACCTTGATACAACGAGGTTGCTTCGGGCCGGGTACGTCCCTCGCAATGACAAGAGGTTAGCTTGCACAATTTTTCGACCCGCGCTAGGGTGGGAGCAGACAAAAAACTTTCCACATGCCTACACCTTTCCCCGCGCTCCTCAACCGTCTCGATCCGCAAGACGTGTTCGGGTCTGTCCAGCGCTTCGCACGTCAGGGCCGTCAGGCTGTGGCCGATTTGCGTACCCTGAAGTTCCCGAAACTGCGCGGGAAAGTGGATGCGATCGTCCTCGCGGGTATGGGCGGGAGTGCTTTAGGGGCGCATATCATCCAAACAGCGTGCAGCCAGGAGCTGCGCGTGCCTTTGGTAATTGTGAATGACTATACGTTGCCAGCCTGGGTAGGTCGTCGGACGCTGGTCATTCTCGCAAGCTACTCTGGGACCACAGAGGAGACGCTTACTGCCTGGCCACACGCCAAGAAGTCTGGGGCAAAGATTGCAGTCATTGCCGCGGGCGGAAATTTGGGTCGCATAGCGCGCAGCAACAAGCTTCCCGCGTACATTTTCAACCCTATTGAGAATCCATCCAAGCAGCCGCGCCTCGGCCTGGGCTACGCGGTGTTCGGTTTGCTCGGCATGCTGCGGAAGATGGGCTTGCTGGACATTACGCCGAACGCCATTGAAGAAGCCCTGGAAGTCGCCAGCCGAACAGTACGCCGTACAGACTTACGTTCAGGTACAAGTCCAATCGTAAAACTTACCGCCAGCCTGAAAGGTCGTGCCGTCTACGTTGTCGCTGCCGAGCACCTCGTTGGCGCGGCGCATGCCATGTCGAACCAACTCAACGAGACAGCCAAAACCGTTGCTACGTACTTCGCAATTCCGGAACTCAACCACCACCTCATGGAAGGTCTGGGCAATCCCAAGCAGAATGTTCGGCGCACAACCTTCCTTTTTCTGCAATCCAGCTTGTACAGTCCGCGCATCCAGAAGCGCTTTCGTCTCACCGCTGAAGTTGTGCAGAAGAATGGTGCGAAAGTCCTCCCCGTTCGCCTCACCAGCCGCACCCGCTTATCGCAAGCCATTGAAGCACTCGTATTGGGCGGCGCGCTGACGCTCGGCCTTGGCTTGCGCTACCACGTGAATCCGGCGGAGATTTGGTGGGTAAATTATTTCAAGAACAAACTCGGAAAATGAGGGTAGGCTGGGCTTTTATGCCCAGCCGATACTTGCCGAGGCATGAAAGCCTCGGCTACCCACCCTGGGAATATAATTGAATAAGATAAAAGCAGAACGCCTCCGGATGCCCATGCTTGGTCCGGAGGTGTTTTGTGATTAGGGGTAAAGTTTGACCGGCACAACAGTTGTGCAGATACAACGTCAGTAAAGGTGAAAACCGCTATACTACACCCATGTCTACCTCCTGGCGTGAACACGCGACAGTCCTTACGTTGTTTGTCACATTCATTGTGTCGTTTGCCGTGTTTTTGGCCCTGCAAGCGCACCCGGTATTCGCCGATCCAGACTCTTTCTACCACGCGCGTATGGGCGTGCTTACTGCCGAGCAGGGCGCAGTGCGAGATTTTCCCTGGCTGCCATACACGACACTCGGCCAGCACTACATCGACCAGCACTGGCTGTACCACGTCCTGCTCGTGCCTTTTGTGACGCTTATGGATCCGCTGGCGGGGATAAAGCTGGCAACCGTGTTCTTCGCTGCACTGCTCATCACTACCGTGGTGTGGTTTCTCATGCGGCAAGGGGTCCGGCACGCCTGGATTTGGGGCGCAGTGCTTTTGGCGGCTACGCCTTTCACTTTTCGAATGAGCCTGGCCAAGGCACCGAGTCTTTCATTGGCTACCCTTATCATTGGGATTTTTCTGCTCTTCAACGGCAAGCGCTGGGCGAGCTTCATCCTGGCGTGGTTCTTTGTGCTGCTCTACGGCGGGTTCTTCGTGCTCATTGCCGCGGCCGGCATTTACCTGGCGGTGAGCATGGCGTTTGATCTGGTACAGCACCTGTGGAGCTTCCGTGCGCGCGTCCATGATTTCGTCCATTCACCCTGGTGGCGGTGGCGCGGTTTTGTACAGTACCGGCCGCTGCAGGTCTTCGGGTGCGTGCTTGGCGGCGCGGCGGTGGGTACGGTGGCAAATCCGTTTTTTCCAAATACGTTCAATTTTCTCTGGGAGCAGGCAATCCAGATTGGCGTGGTGAATTTTCGCAACGTCATTGGCGTGGGCGGGGAGTGGTACCCGTACAATATTTCGGAGTTCATCGGCAACAACGTGGTGGTTATTATTCCCTTTGTGGTTGCTTTCATTCTGGCGTTCGTTCGCATCCGCCGCACGACGAATCGAAGCTGGACGTTGGTAGTGCTCGCGGCATTCTTTATCGCGTTCACGTTAAAGTCGCGTCGCTACGTGGAGTACGCCGTGCCATTTATTGCGCTGGCCGGCGCAACATTGCTCGCCGACGTGTTGGGGCGGCGGGATTGGCTAACCATCAAAGATTTTGTGCGCGAAGCCTGGCAGCGACGCCGCGTTGTGACTATTTTGGTGGCGCTGTACGTAGTAGTAAGCGTGCCGTACATTATCGCGCGGGACCAGCGGACGAACTACCGCAACCTCACCCAAGGCGTGAATGCCATGCACTTCCAGGCCTCGGCCACCTGGCTGGCGCAGCACTCGCAAAAAGGGGATGTGGTGTTCCATAGCGATTGGGATGACTTCCCCGTGCTTTTCTATTATGATACAACCAACGCGTACATCGCCGGTCTGGACCCGACCTTCCTGTACCGGCAAGATCAAGAGCGGTACTGGGCATGGGCAAAGACCACCCTGGGTGAACGGCGGGATAATCTTGCCGAAGCCTTCGACCTCTTCCAGACCAAGTGGATTCTCGTGGAGAAAGACCACACTGCAATGAACCTGAATGTGCGCGTCGTGCCGGGCGTGACCCTGGCGTACGAAGACAGCGAAGTCTGGATTTATTCGTGGCCTAACCCCGCAGCGCAATGATGAATGCACCGCACATAACGAAGCCCGAAGAAGACTTTCGGGGCAAGTACGAATCGAAGAACCCAATTATGCAAATGTTCTTGCGGAACTTTTTTACCACACTCCACCAGCTTATTCCTGCGGATGTAAAGAGCGCGCTGGAAGTCGGCTGTGGCGAAGGTTATTCAACGCAAAAGCTTCGAGCATTTTTACCCAATGCCCAGTTGCACGCGTCCGACGTGACGTCGGCGTTGGTCGAGCTCACCAAGCAGAGTAATCCGACAGTAGCGTGCAGTGTAGAGTCGATTTACCAACTGGAACATCCGGATGCGAGCGTTGACCTTGTCCTCGCTTTGGAGGTACTCGAGCACCTGGATCGACCACTGGACGCGCTCAAGGAGCTTGCCCGCGTTACCAGAAAGTGGGCGATTATCAGCGTGCCCAACGAGCCGCTGTGGCGCGTTATGAACCTGGCGAGGGGGACGTACGTGCGCGGGTGGGGGAACACGCCGGGCCACATTAACCACTGGACGCCGTGGGGCTTCCGGCGTTTTGTCGGGCAAGAATTCGTCGTCCGTACGGGCAAGCAGCCGATTCCGTGGACCATGCTGCTGGTGGAGAAGCATTCAGGCAGATAATACGGCATGGCGAGCGCGCTGCCATTGTTACAACGAACAGAGTACCGTTTCATTTTTTTTGGAGCGCTGGCGCTCATTCTCCTTACCAGCTTGCCGCTTCTCATTGGCGTGGCACGTTTACCACCGGGCCAGAGCTTCATTGGTTTTGGGCCAGCCATACGTACCGACAATGCAATTTACCTTTCATACGTAGAGCAGGCCAAGGCCGAAGGCGCGGTATTTTTTCGTAATGCCTTTAACCCCGCTACGTCAAGGCAGGCATTCTTCGAGCCACTCTGGGCAGTCGTGGGTTTTGCGGCAGGAGTGTTTCACCTGCCACCCGTCCTGGCATTTCACGTAGCACGTGCACTGGCAATCTTCCCCCTGGCCTTTGCACTCTACTTTTTTGTAGCGACAATTTCTGAAAACCGGCCTACGCGCGCCATTGCGTTTCTCCTGGGTCTCTTTGGTTCTGGCATAGGATTGTACCTCGTACCCTTTGCCGAGCATTTGCCACGATTTTTCAGCCATGGGCAATATGCCTACCCACTCCCCATTGATGTTATTCTGCCCCAGGCGACCACCTTTCAGGTTGCCGCGCATTCACCATTATTTGTTCTATCGCTTACGCTCATCTTGCTGATTTTCGCATTGCTCATACTTGATGAGCGAAAGTTAGGTTCTATACCGCTCCACATTTTCGCTGGACTCATGTTCATTTTGGCATTACTTCATCCATATGATGCGCCGCTCATCTTGGCCTGCGCCGGCGTTCTCGCGGTGGTGCGAGCAGTGCGCGAACGCGGCTACCGTGGTGCGTACGTGCGCCGCGCCGTACAACGCCTCGCGGCAATGAGTGGCGTTGCGTTTGTGGCGCTTTTGTATTTTGCCGCCGTGTATTTTATCGACAGTGGGATGGCCGGCTGGGCGCAGCAAAACGTGACGCCGAGCCCGCCTTTTGTCGCGCTCCTCCTTACTTTTGGTATCTTACTAGGCGTTGCGGTCACCGCCGGCATTGTGCACTGGCGAAAATGGCAAAGCGAATATGCTTTGCTCATCATTTGGCCAGTGGTTGCATTGGTGCTGGCCTACGCGCCGTTGCAAATTCAAGTTCGGTTCTTAAGTGGATTTACAATCATCCTGGCGGTACTTGCGGCTTTTCTACTCGCACCTTTCTGGGAGCGATTTCGTGTGCAAATAATGCGCTTAAGATGGTTGGGCCTTTTCGGGATGTTGACCGCTGGTATTATCCTCTTTGCCCCAACGACATTACTCAACACCGCAGAGCCATTTATCGGCGGGCAGTCGCGGTGGAGTTTTCGTTTGCCTTACCAATATCCCAGCCCAACGCTCCAGGCCATGGATTGGCTGCGAGATCGGCCCGCCGGCCTAACCTTGAGCTCGGATTTTACCAGTTTCGTACTGACCTCGCGAACGCTCCGTTCGACCTTTCTTTCGGATGGCAGCCAGACACCGCAGTATGCCGAGAAGCTCGCCGAACTCGGGGCGGTATTTACCCGCACCTGGGAGCCCGCAGCCGTCACCGACTTCCTGCACCGCCACGCTATTCGGTACGTCTTCTGGACGGCTCGGGAAGAAAAATTTTTCGACGGCTTTACCCCCGATAAGTTGCCGAACTGTACGGTGCAATACACAACGGCCACCGCGCGGGTGTACCAGTGCACCTAGCTTCAACGCCAAGCAATTCTGCTGTAGAGTAGGGGTACGTTATGCCAATCCTCCCATCCATACCGCGAGAAGAGCGACGCTTCTTTCGAGTCGCGATGCTCATCATCATCCTGTCGCTCGTTATCCCGCCGCTCATTGGCGTGGTGCGTTCAGTTACGGGTCCGGCCACGTTGATTGGTTTGAGCACGCAGGCTCTAAGTGATTCGGAAGTTTACTACTCCATGATGGAGCAGGCGCGGACGAGCGGGCATACTTTCATGGTGAACGCGTTTACGCCCGAGGCGCAAGCGCCCTCACTCTTCAGCCCGCTCTGGGCGCTCTTGGGGTTACTGGCCGGTGTCCTCCACGCGCCAAATCCGCTTATCTTCCACCTGGCCCGCCTGGCCATGGTGGCGCTTTTTTGCTGGACTGCCTACCGCGTGCTCATCTTGCTGAACACCAGCCGCCGTCAGCGGAAGTTCGCCTTTGGCTTCCTCGTACTCGCCGGCGGCATCGGGCCGTACGTTGCACCATTCGTGCGCATCCTCTCGGACAGTGACTTCCTGCGCTTCTACCCCGTAGATTTATGGGTGTCCGAAGGCTTCACCTACCTCACTTTTCTCCACTCACCACTTTTCATTGGTTCGCAACTTCTACTATTGGCAGCCTTTGCTTTTGCGCTTATTAATGCTCGTACGCCGGGCCGGGTGCCGACGCACATTTTTGCCGCTATTGCCGTCATTCTCGCTACTATCCACACCTACGATCTCATCACCTTGTTCGTCATCCTGGCCGCTTTCAGTGTCGTGCGGGTTATCCGAGATCCGCTGTTCACCCCCGCGTTGCTCAAGCAGGATATTCGACGTCTTGTCTGGATGGGCTTGTCGGCGCTACCTATTGTCATTACCATGCTGGTCGGCTTTGCGATCGAGCCGGCCATGGGTGGTTGGGCCAAGCAGAATATCACTCTCTCACCGCCCATCTGGGGCTACCTCATCGGGTACGGCTTCCTCCTGGTCCTGGCGGGTTGGGGGTGGGCAGTGCTGCGACGTCAACGCGATACAACCAGCCTGCTCTTAATGACCTGGGGGTTAACGCAAGCATTGCTCTTGTACTTTCCTGTACAGTTCCAGCGTCGTTTTACCAATGCATTCCACATTATTTTGGCAATCCTGGCCAGTTTTGCCGTGGAGCGCTTCTTCGCCTGGACCAACCGCCAAGCAAAGCAAAGACGTTTTCTCTGGCGGGTAGCGGCGGCATGGTCGCTGCCGCTAGTACTCTGCGTTTCCACGCTGTACGCATTCGGCCATGACGTGCGGGATTACTGGACCACTGACAAGCCCGAAAGCGGGTACTTGTACATTAGCGATGGCACAGCGGCGGCCATGGCTTGGTTGCGCGACCAGCCGCCGGGCATTACCACGGGGGCCATCTACACCAACTACCTGCTCACCGGCCGCACCCTCCGCACTCCCTACGTTGCTCACGGGCACCAGACCGTGCAGTACCACGGGAAACGTGATGTACTGAATGGTGCTTTGGAGAGCGGCGATGGGGCACGCGTTGCCACGTTTTTGCGCGAAGCAAACATTCGCTACGTCCTCTGGACGCCGCGAGAGATTGAACGTTACCCAAAGTACGCCCCTGCCAGTGCAGACTACTTACGCAAAGTGTACGACAACGGCGTGGCCCAGGTGTTTGAGATCATTCCCCCGACGTCGTAACTTGCCCAAACGGAAGCGAAATTATTTGGCTCACGACTTGCGTCTTTGCATCCAGCACCGGTTCGGCCGCGCGCCAGCCGTTGAGCTGCAAATGTCCATGCGGCACTATGGCTTCCACCTCGGCACGGACAGCTTTTTTTGGTGGCAAGAGCGTGAAGATTGTAGTCACCGCCTCATGAAGTTGCCAGCTTGAGGTGGGAATGAGCCCATACCCAAGCGGTAGTAGGCGAGTTTCGATAACTCGTCCTTGGGTATCGAACCAGCGTAAGCGCACCTGGACGTTCGCGAGGGTCGGGTTGCCCACCTGGCCGATAAGCTCGAGTTTCGCGAGTTGGGTATTCGGATCAATGGTTATAGTTGGCGACGCGCTCTGCAATGAGAATTCTACGCCGCTTAAGGGTGCTCGCGGTGCTCGGGTGACGAGCTCGGCGAGTTTGTCCGGGCCGTCATAGCGCGTAAAGTGCAAGAGCGTATCAAACGTGTTCGTCAGGTGCAAGCTGCGTTTCGTGAGCAGCTCCTGAAACCGCGTTGCCCCCGTCTCGTAGTCGGTTTGGTGTTTCCCTTCTCCGTATTGCAGCTGGTAGGTCACAAAATCTTGGGCATCCATAACCACCATGTCCAAAGTGTCCGGCACGGGGTACTCTCGCTGGCTAAACTGGCGTTTGCCGAGGAAGGCATAGTGCGCCGCGTACGCCTGCGGTCGGTTGACAACTTCCGGGAGTGCACTGTACCCAGCCAGAATAGATGCATCGCGGGGAGAATACTCAATAACCGTCCGGACTAATTCCCGAGTTTTATAGTGCTCTGCGGGTGAGACATTTCGCCAGGCCCATACGGCGCTTACCGTCGGGCCAAATGTTAGTAGACTGTAGAGGCTTACAACCCCTAGCAAAAGTTCGGCAAAAGGGAGGGCGTGATTCCCAAGTCGCCGCAGCCAACCAGGCGGTTTTTCCCAGAGTTTTTTCCAACCCACCACCGCGCCACAGAACAAACCAGGTAAGAAGAAGGTCGCATAGTGCGTTTGCAATACAAGGTCGCCCGACCCAGCGCCTGCCAGGCCAATGCCAATCAGCGGCAAGACCAGTAGGACCAGCCACCGCCAGGCACGCAACGGCAAAGCAAGTACGGAGAGCAGCAAGGCAGCAAGTACTAAGAAGTTCCCGAGCTGCAAAATACCTAGCAAGCCGCTACCCACTGTGCCGGCAGTTACGGTACTGGGTCGAAACAAGTTTAGAAACTTGTAGCCCTCGCCATTTATTGCGCCCGCCAGAATTCCCGCGCCAACAAACCAACCAACGGCGGCGAGCCCGGGCCACAGCCACCAGTTACGGTTGCGCTTCTCTAAAAGTCCGAGCACTGCAAATCCAGCTAACAGCAGTGCCAGGTCTTCCCGCGCCAGGAGCATGATACCAGACCACAGCCAGAATTTCCCCAGATTTTTATCCACGTACGCCGTGGCGGCAAGAAAAGCAAAAGGCAAGCCAAACAATACCGCATGAAACTCAAACGCGAGCGCGTTAAGCGTAAATGGATTGAGAAGGAAAATTGCTGCGGCCCCGCACGCGAGTGCCGTGGAAATATAGCGTCGGGAAAAATGGAAAAATGCGAACGCCGCCCCGACAACGGCCAGGCACTGCAACCCAATGAGCGTAAGCGGCCCGGCGCCGATGCGAAAGGGGATTGCGGCTAATGCGAAGAGCAACTCCACATGGTCGCCTAGGTAGAGGTGGGGGTGGATGGTGAGTCCAAACCACTGGCCATGTGCCGTGTGCCAGGCAACCTGCGTGTAGATGCCCAGGTCGAGCGCGGACATTGCCCCGGCTTTAAGTTTTGCCAGCGCCAGTATGAGTGTCCAGGCAGTCACGAGTGCGCCCAGGATGCCAATGGTGAAGTAGGCGGTCCGTTTTGTCATACCGGTAGTGTACCGTGGCTGCAATTTGCAGGCGAGATCCTGCTGAAACCAAAAGTCCCACCTTGCGGCAGGACTCGTTGGTTTCGAAAGTCAAAGAAAACTAGCCACCCGTCACGTTGACGGTGCTCTTGACGACGAAGTTGACGATGGCCCAGGAGAGAAGAATCACGATGAGGCCCACGATTGCGGCCGAGATGATTTTCTTCGCAGAACCCACCTTATCTTCGTTACCACCGGCTGTCAGCCAGACGAAACCACCGTACAGGATCATGATGACAGCGATGAGGCCGAGGAGGCCGAGCACGAAAGTGATGATGTTGAGAACGGTCTCTTTGAGGTCAGCGGAACCGAGGGTCAAAGTGCCACCCACGTTATCAATGGTGAGGGCAGAAGCCGCGAACGGGAGCACCAAAGCGCCCGCCGTAACGAGACCAGCGACCAATTTGCGATTAATTTTCATATTTTCCACCCCCTTTCGTATTCTGGACTTTGCGGGCATTGCTGCGCGCAGAAGTGCAAAGATTTGGATTTGGTTCCTTACGGAACAGGCAGACTATACCACAATTTTGCCGTGTCCGTCAATTGCTACTTGGCAACTTCGTTTACCGTATCGAAGATAAATCGCAATATTTGCCAGCTGCCCAGAATAACGGCCATGCCCGCCGCCGCCCAGACAATCGTGCCCTTGGCTTTCTTCAGGGTGTCGGCATTGCCACCCGAAGTGAGCATCAAGAACCCGCCGTAGATAATCATGATGAGCGAAACCACCCCCAGGAGGCCCAAGGCGTAGCGTAGCACGCGAACAATGAGCAACTTCGGATCATTAATGCCTAGCGGATTGGTCAGCTGGGGGTCGCTGTCGGCAAATGCCACCAGCGGCAGGCCAAGGGTACCTAGGGTAATGAGTGCGGAGGCAATGCTCTTGCGCATATCAGTTAATAATATTGGGAAGGTTATCGAGGATGGTACACGGAATAGTATACCCCTCATAGCCGGATATTGTATCGGTGGGATTTGTGCTATTCACGGACTGGTACAGGTTCCAGGCGGCCAAGGTGCGCGGCCCATAGCTGCCGTCAACTTCTTCGGCCCGCGGGCCCGGGTTGTTGTAGCAGCCCGCATCGTAGAGAATGCCCTGCACTGCTTTTACAATCTCGCCGCCCGCCCCGCCCTTGCAGAGCGACTGGGGAGGCTCAAAGCAGGTTGCGTAGCCTTTGGAACCGGCCGTCCGGAACCAGGGTTGGTTATCGAGGAGAATGGCAATGCCGTTCTTCGTGCTGCCTTCGGGCAAGAGCGTTACGTAGACCGTGTTGATGATGAGCCAGCTACCCAGGGCAATGGCAATGCCGATAACAGTGTTGGTGATAATAGCTTTGCCAGAACGCACACGCTCTTCGCTGCCGCCCGACATGAGCAACGTGCCACCCCCTACAAAGAGCATGGCCAGGCCCAGGATGGAGATTATGTACAGCATCCAGTTGAACAGGTTGACGAAGAGCTGCAAGAAGTCGTTGAGCGTGCAATTGCGGTTGGTGCTATACCCGACGAGGTTGAATTCTTGAGGGGTGTATTTTTTCCCCTCGCCGTATTCTTCCGGCGAGACTAGTGTATTCAATTGCCCGAGCGCGGGACCTTCAGGACCAACAATCCCGACATCGCCTTTCGATTGAATTTTGTATCGTGTTTCATCGCACTCTGGCAGAATCGAGGGCGGTAAATTTGCGAGTGCATGCACCGGCCGCGGCAAGGTAATAATTGCCAGGGTGAGGAATGCCAGGATGAAGAATTTTTTTTGCATGGCTTAGTTTTTTTGACCGAGCGCCAAGGTAAAGAGCAAGCCCGCGCGCTCCAGTGCCTCGGCAACAGTGCTCTTGGCGGTTGCCACATCATCCACCAAACCGTTCAAGGCTTTTCGGCCCTGTTCCGGGTCGATACCCGGGAACCAGCCGAGGGCCGTGGCCGCTTGCTGGGCAAAAATTTTGACGCCCGCAGTGTTCGATTCGCCCGCCAGCAGCTCGTCCACTAAGGTGCGGATGGCCGGGGTGCGTCCGCTGGCAGTAGCCAAAGCTTTGGCTTGGGCCGGGTCAGCGGCAAAGCGCAAGAAATCCCAAGCAACGTTTGCATCTTTGGCTTTTTTCGCAACAGTTTGCACTTTGTAGTCGGCCACGAAGCTCTTCTGAAAACCCTGGGGGAAAGCCGCCACCCGAATGTCCGCGCCGGTGGTGCGGCTCGTTACGTCGGCGTAGTCGGCGGCCGTGCCAAAGGCAATGGCCACTTTGCCCTGGGCCAAGGCATCCAAGCTGTCGGGGAACGTGTCGTTCCAGGTGTAGGTTTTCTTGGTGGGCGTGGCAAAACTCGTGAGCAGCGCGAGCGCGCTCGTGGCGTTCTTGTTGGTGGTAAAGGTCACCTGGCTATTCGTGGCATCGGTGAGCTCGATGCCGTAGCTGCGAAAGAGCGCCGTGAAAATTTCGGGCGTACGCGGTACATTCGCGCTGCGGCCGAGTGCTACGCCGGCTCGCACCAGCTCGCCCTTGTCATCCACCAAGGTGAGTTTTGGAATGACTTGCACGAAGCTGTCCCAGTTGGCCATGGGCGTCAGGATGCCGGCTTCGTCCAGCAGCTGCTGGTTGTAGAGCATGGCCAGGCTGTCGAACTGCAGCGGGAAGCCGAGGATTTGCCCATCCTGGTAAAGGTCTTTGAACGCTCCGGCCACAAAAGTATTCTGCAAGGTCTCGCTGGATGGGGCCAGCCGTTCGGACTTGCGAATTTCAATTTCTTCTTTAATGCCCAAAGATTTCTTCTTGGTGTAGGTGTAGCCCACGGTTTTTTCTGGCATGGGCGTAATGAGCCCGGAGGATGAGAAGTGGCGCACCTCTTCGTTGCGGAGGGCGTAGATATCTGGTCCCACGTCCCGCGCCCATGCTTCGATGAGTTGCTGCTCACCAGTTTTGGCGTCCAGTTGGGTGTAGGTAATGGTCACGTACGGGTGCGTTGCCGTGTACGCGGCAATCATCGGTTGCGTTTGGGTAGCCGGGAGATCGCCCCACCAGGCCAGGTTCGCGTGCTTGGGCGGGGTTTTTACAATGTCTCCATCCGCCGCGGCACCGCCGCCCGTTACCAGGCGGAAGACGATAATGCCCACAACCGTGACTACCAGCATGCCCCCCAGGATGATAATTTTCTTCTTGAATGGGTCCATGTTAGTCCTGGGTTTTTGTGCGTAGGTAAGCGAGTAATTTTTCCCGCAGGTCTTCCCGCTGTAAGGCAAACTCGATATTGGCGCGCAGGTAGTCAAACTTATTGCCGGTGTCGTAGTACTCGCCATTTTCAATTTCCTTGGCGTACACGTCATCCACCTTCGCCAAGGAATTTATTGCATCGACCAGCCAGAGCTCGCCGCCTTTGCCAGGTTTCAGGGCTTTCAGATGGGCAAAAATGTCGGGCGTGAGAATGTAGGCCCCATGCGCCGCGAGGTTGCTTGGTTCCTCTCCGGTCTTGGGCTTCTCCACAATTTGCTTTATGCGGTGCACGGTGCCCTTGATCGTTTCCACGTCGGCGATGCCGTACTTGCTCACATCCTGCGGGTTAGGAATGCGGACCGCGCTAATGACAGATTTTTTGTACTCTTGGTATACATCCACCATCTGCTTGAGGCGGGGTGGGTTGGCGTGGATGAATTCATCGCCCCACAGCACGGCAAAAGGTTCCTCGCCCACAATGTGCTTGGCGGTAAGGACAGGGGAGGCATTGCCGTAGGGCCCGCGCTGGCGTACGTAAATGAAGTTCGCCATGTTGGCAATGCGCTTCACCTCTTCAATTTGCTCGTGCTTGCCCGCGGCGGCCAGGTACTTCTCCAGTTCGTACGGGTAGTCGAAGTGGTCTTCCAATGAGCGCTTCCCGGCGCTGGTGACGATGATAATGTCTTCAATCCCGCTGGCGACCGCTTCTTCCACCACGTACTGGATAATCGGCTTGTCCACAATTGGCAGCATTTCCTTGGGCATGGCCTTGGTCGCGGGTAAGAACCGCGTACCCATACCCGCCGCCGGAATGACTGCTTTACGAATTTTCTGCATAGAAAAAGTTCAACGTGAGTGCGTTGATTATACTAAGTTCTTCGGGTTTTGGCGAGCTATACCTTGGGTTTGAATTCCAGCGCCAAGGAATTAATGCAGTACCGTTTTCCGGTCGGCTCCGGCCCATCATTAAAGACGTGGCCGAGGTGGGCGTCACACCGACTGCACATCACTTCCACCCGCCGCATGCCCAGGGACATATCATCCTCCGTTTTTACATTCGCACCCGCGGCCGGATCCCAGAAACTGGGCCAGCCCGTGCCGCTATCGAACTTGGTATCGGACTTGAAGAGTTCTTGCCCGCAATTTACACAGACGTACATGCCCGCAGCATCATTGTGCAGGAATTTGCCCGAACCTGGTGGCTCGGTCCCTTTGTGGAAGCAGACGTTGTACTGTTCGTCTGTTAGATTTGGATTCCTTTGTGGTTTCGTTGGCATTGCTACTTGCGATGTTGCGAAGTTCTTCTAGTATACTGCTTGTTGCCGAAACAAAGAAAAACCCCTCACACGTCGAGGGGTTTTTGGTCAAGCTTAGGTTTTGGTTTGGAACGGGCGGGCAATGACGTGTGCAATGAGTATGATGGTCAATGCAATGCCGAGAAAAAAGATAATGAAAAACCAAAAAAAGAACAGCATTATGCCAGAGAGCACGCCAACGACTAGGGTCAAGGGCCAGAGTAACGTATGGCTAACGAGGATGAGCCAGCTCGGATACGGAAGAGCGTAGTACGCTCGCAAGGTCGGTTGACTCATCATGAGGTCAGACTCCGGCCCGCGTGCCTCCTCCAGGTTTACATTGTCTAGCCAGAAGGCTAATCGCCAGAACTTTACCATCGTCAGTCCCGCGCCAATAACGATATACGCCAAGAGCCATTGACCAAGGGTGAATCCGTCCATATTTTCCTCCGTGCAGTTTGGGTATGTATTTCTACCCGCAGCCTATGCCGAGGCGTGCCGTGCGTCAAGCCTGATGTGTTTTCAGCAAGTGGTACTGTTTTCGAAACTTCGCCAACTTCGGGCTTATCACCGCCTGGCAATAGGGCTGGTCTGGATTGTTGGCGTAGTAATTACGATGGTAGTCCTCGGCGGGGTAGAAATTTGTGAGCGGCTCTATAGTAGTAACAATTGGCGCGTCAAAGGTTTTGTCGGCAGTTAACTTAGCCATTACCTTTTCCGCGATTTGCCGTTGCTCCGAGTCGTGGAAGAAAATAACCGACCGGTACTGCTCACCCACGTCATTGCCTTGGCGGTTTAACGTCGTAGGATTGTGCGAGCCGAAGAATACCTCAACGAGCTGCTCGTACGAAATAACGGTTGGGTCAAACGCAATGCGTGCTACCTCAACGTGGCTGGTGGTTCCGGTGTAGACTTGTGTGTCGGTCGGGTTTTCTGTGTGTCCGCCTGAGTAACCCGGCATGACGGACGTTACGCCTTTCAAGCTCAAGAAGATTGTTTCCGTACACCAAAAGCAACCAGAACCGAAAGTTGCCGTTGACATCTTACAGGCTGGCTAAGGCAAGCACAGTGAAAACCAGGATGGCCTCAATAAACAAAAAACCTACGGTCGTGGCAGCAAATTCCACCGCTTCCCTTTTTTTACCATCCAAGTACAGCATTATTGGCCGACCGAACACCAGCAACCCCACAATGGCGGCCGAGAGGGTAAAGAGCAGCAAGAAAGCCACGGGTGCCAGGAAGGTATCTGGCTGCCCACCAAATATTCGCTCGACATTGAACATGAGGAAAGAGACGAAGCTAATGTAGACAACCACGCCCAGCGAGTGCAGGAATGCTTGTGCCTGCAAACCCAACCCGTTTTTGGTCGGGGCGTGCGTGGTCTGCAGATGTGCTGCTTTGCGTCGTTGTTTTGCTTTTGGCATATTCCCTCCTATTAAAAATGGAACATGATCAACTATATCATGTCTTCGCTGGCTCGTCAGTTGCCCGAAATCGGGGATTTCGTAGGTCGCCAGTGCCGCCACACTCGATAGACGTAGTAGAGTACGGCCAGGCCAATAATGCCGTAGAGCACCAGGTCAATTTTCTCGCTGTACGTGCGGATACTTTCCCAATTCTCACCCAGCTTGAAGCCCACCCACGCCAGGAACATGTTCCAGATGCCCGCCCCGAAGAGCGTGTACAGCATGAAGCGCCCCAGGGGCATGCGGCCCACGCCGGCGGGAATGGAAATGAAATGGCGGACAGCCGGGATAAAGCGACTGACGAAAATTGCCGCACTACCGCGGCGTTGGAAGAAGCGCTCGGTTATTTCTAAGTGGTGCTCGTTGAGCAACAGGAATTTACCGAACTTGAGCACCAGCGGCCGCCCGCCCTTCGCGCCAATCCAGTACGACACCAGTGAACCGACAAGGCTGCCAATAGTGCTCGCAATGGCTACGGCAATCCAGGTGAGCGTGCCATCGTAAATGAGGAAACCCGCAAACGGCATGACCGCCTCGCTCGGGATTGGCGCAATCATACTCTCCAAGGCCATAAGCAAGGTAATGCCCGGGTAGCCCGCCGTTTCGATGAACGTCGTGGCAATATGGATGATGGATTCGGTGAGGGCCATGGGTTACTTTTTTACAATGCGAATGACCTTATTGCCAAGGTGTTGTTCCTGCATTTGTTTTTCGTCCTGTGTGTATATTCGTGTGTCATAAGTAGACCAACCAATAATTGGTTCACGCGAAACCGGAATGAGGAAATCTGCTTTTCCACCTTCACCGCAAGCTATGAACAGGCGGCCGTCCAGCGCGGCAATATCCTCGTTCGTTTTCAGTATTCGGCCCTTTGCATCAACGATGTGCACTTTTTTGCCCTTACCTTGTGCATACGAAAGGAGAAGCTGATCATACTGTGTTTCGTTCTCACCAAACATATGTATGGATTCCTTCGGTGCATTTGCTGGTACCCATGCAAAGTCTGGTACGTAGACCAGGGCATCTTGCGGTTCATACTCTTTACCCTCGACCTTTTTAAATCGCTGCGTCCGTCCGTCTGGAAGATATGTATAGGTTGAACCTCGGGCCGTTTCGACTGACTGAATTGATTCGTGGAGCGGGGGTTTCACGTCTTTCACCTCTGGTTGCGACGGCTGCTCAATGGTCGCTTCCATTTCCTCTTGGCTTGGGCCTGTTTCAATGCCGTTTCGCATAAAAATTTCTTAAGTAAATAGCTCCTGCACCATACCAATTTCGGCCATGGTGGCGCAACCAATGGCAATGCTGGCGAGTCCGGCGGTCACGCTTAGACCCATGTGCAGCCGATGCATGCGCGAGGCCGCGAGAAAAGGCAGGCTAATGAGTATGGTCACCACGGCCATGCCAAGCATTGTGCCCAGGCCGAAGATGAGGATATACAGAATGCCGAGTGGTAATGATCGTACTGTTGCCAGTACCAGGAGCATGAGCGCCGCGCTGCCGGCCAGGCCGTGGACCATGCCCACGGCAAAGGACATGTGGGCATGTTGGTGGCTTGGGTTGTTTGCGTGGGCATGCAGGTGTACGTGCGCTTCGCCGTCGTGCTGGTGCGGGTGAATGTGGATCTGGTCTTTGCGGATGCGCCAGAGTACACGGCCGCCCAAGACAACGAGCATAAGCCCGACGATGAACTCGAAGCCGAGCCCAAGCCGCGCAGGGATGGTCAGGCCGAACGCCAGAACAATACCCCCGGCGATGAGTAGCGTCGTGGTGTGCCCCAAGCCCCAGAACGCGCCAATCCGCGCGGCTTTCTTCAGGCTCTTGGTTTGGCTGGTAATCGTCGAAACCGCCACCACGTGATCAGCGTCGAGCGCGTGCTTAAGGCCGAGGAGCAAACCTAGGCCGAGGATGGAGAGGAGGTTAAGCATAGTATTCGAGATTCAACAATTGACTTACCATTGCAATATAGTAGAGTCTAACACACGCGGAAGGGTGGCTGAGTGGTCGAAAGCGCCGCACTCGAAATGCGGTATACCCGTAAGGGTATCGAGGGTTCGAATCCTTCCCCTTCCGCCAAAAAACGAAATCGGATTTTAGAGCCGAAATGGGGTCGCGCCGAAGGCGC
>JBBTRU010000012.1:0-25478 GCA_038065015.1 Patescibacteria group bacterium
CTACCCCGCTTTCGATACTTCAAACTGCACACGATGTATCTCATCTTGTGCACCCCTCGAGACTATTGGTTTGACAACTACCCGTAATCCCCTCAACATGAGCATGTACAGCAAAAAAACAATTTTCCACGATCGTTAACAATTTAACTCCAAAAAACAGGAGGTACACATGGACTATCGACCCTTACGAATTGGGCCGTACATCGTCGAAGTGCCTCTACTTTCTGGAGGCATGGGCGTAAAAATTTCCGGAAAAGAACTGGTTTTTGCAGTTCTACAGGAAGGCTGTCTCGGCACACTCACGTCGATGGGTTTAGGTGAGCTGGCGCCCGGCATTAGCTGGAGCCGTTTCATCACGACATCTCGGGAAGCGCTACAGCGTGATATGCGTGCGTTACGGGCCATGACGAACAAACCTTTTGCCGTGAATGTCATGGGCGCACTAACCAATGCCGATGATTTAGTCACCACGGCCGTGCAGGAAGGCGCGAAGATTATCGTCTATGGCGCGGGCATTCCGCTAACCTTACCAAAGGTTGTCGAAAACCCCGACGTTGCCCTCGTGCCAATTATCAGTTCTGCCAGACTGGCGAAGATGATCTGTAATTACTGGAAACGGTATGGTCGCACACCTGATGCGTTTATTATCGAAGGCCCGCTGGCCGGAGGACACCTAGGCTTTTTGTTAGAGCAGTTGGCAGACTTGGATAATTTCTCACTTGAGAAAATACTCCAAGAAACGCTACTCATTATCCAGCCGTACGAGCAGGAATGTGGTCGAAAAATCCCGCTCATTACTGCTGGCGGCATTTACACGGGCGAAGATATTGCCCGCATGCTTTCCCTGGGTGCTTCGGCTGTGCAAATGGGTACGCGCTTTGTCGCCACGGTTGAATGCCCGGTATCCATGGAATTCAAACAGGCGTATATCAACGCACGGGCTGAAGACTTACGAATCGTCAAAACTCCAGTCGGCATGCCTGGCCGCGTCATTGCCAATGCATTCTACAAAGAGTATGCCCAGCGTCAAGCCAGTGGCAATGTTCCAAAAATACATTGCCCTTTCAAGTGCATTCATTCCTGCGAACGGGATGAAGCAGGCTTCTGCATCGCCGAACGCCTGGATTATTCCTTTAAAGGTGATGTCGAAAATGGCCTTATCTTCGCCGGAGCGAACGTGCACCGCATTGACCGGATTATGACTGTTCACGAACTCGTCACCGAGCTCATGGATGGTGTACGAGCGTCACCGCTCACCCTCCCAAGCACCTTATAAAACTGCGCTTCTGGTTACCCAGCCGCGCGGTTTTTTATTTACCGGTGTAGGTAGATCGTGCTACAACCGCCATTACGTCAAAGTACTTCATAAAACTGACGTGGACGTTTTCTGTGCTCATAAATTCCTCACACACTCCGCCCCGCACCCGGGCAAGCTCGCGACGTCGGGCCCCACGCCAGCGGCTATCAGTAATGGTTAGGTCCATCAGCTCCAGAAACCGAATAAAAGCTTTATCAAAAAACTCCACATTCCCCTTTTCTTTCCACCGCCGGGCGCGGCTATACTCACTACCGACATTTCCCAATTGCTCGGGAAGGGTCATGGTATGCCATCGCTTAGCAAAAAACTCACTATACATCATAGATACTTACCTACTTAGTTTTTTCGCATGTTTCTTCAACCAAGCGGCAATTACAGTAACGCTAAATTTTTTCACAACAACCTCAACAATAAATGATTCAATTTCTTTATTGGTAGCAGTAAGACGGTACCCATTCAACCGTAAAAAACGAGAGGTTACAGCAACCGCTGTACGTTTATTTCCATCTACAAAAACATGAAAATTTGCCAAACTTTCCAAGTAGCACGCCGCCTTATCCCAAACGGTCGGGTAAAATACCTCGCCGCCAAACTCCATTTGTGGTTTTTCCAGAATAGATGCTAAAAGGTGGGCATCACGGACGCCATGACTGCCTCCGGCAAAGTCAATGACAATCTTATGAAGCCGCAATAGCTCTTCACCGTCGAGATAGACCATGTTACTTCTTGGCTAATGCCTTCAACGCCGGGCCGTACTGGTCCAAAAACTCTTTGGTCCAAGACGAAAACTCCGCTTCGTCTTTACTAGCACGGACAGGCAGCACAACGATCGCCCCCCGCTTCTGGTCATGCTCAACCTGCACGCGGTCACCGACTTTCAAATGAAAGGCGCGCAGGAGGTCTTTGCTAATCGTCACCGCCGCGGAATCGCCGACTTTGAGGACTTTTTGGGTCATATATCCGTATTATAATCTCATTATAATACGACGTCAACCCCGCACCACTTTTGGGCAATTTGATCGTTTCTTCCAATTTTCATGGTTTTGTCAACATAACCGTGAAAATATTCATAATTTATCATTTTTTCACGATTATCCGCCACCCTATTATGGCTCTAAAGCTCTATCGCACTACAGCTTTATTTCTCCCCCTCACCACCCCCTGCCCGCCTGCCGTGCGAAGCTCGGCGGCGCGGCCTTCCGGTTCCCCGTTCTTTTACGGAATCTGATTTATCACCTCACTCCGCAAATTCTTCACGAGCGTAAACGTCGCCCCGGCGTCCGTAGATTTGTAGAACAGGTATCCAGCGGCCACGAAGTAGACGGTGTTCGGATCGGCTGGTGCGAAGACGATATCCTGGATCTTCACACCCGGGTTGGCTTTTTCCGCGCTGGTCTGGAATCGGTCGGTCGTCAAGTGGACGGCGCTATGCGTCGAGTACACAATCCGGTTCGGGTCGGCTGGCGAGATAACCAGGACACCGTTCGCCGGATACGACAGACTCGACCAGGTGGCGCCCCCGTCGTCAGAGATAATGTACTCGAAACCGTCGCGGACGTTGGCGATGATGTGCTGACCGTCAGCCGAGACGTCAAACTCGGTTATGAATCGCGTCCGGTAGTCGCCGCCCATAGCGGTCCAGGTCACGCCGTCCGTACTCTTCACAAATCCCACATTGTCGGCCGGGTTGTTATAGTTGAGGCCAAAGGTGAAGTACGTCGTTGGCGTACCGCGGGCAATGAGTTGCCAGAAATCGTTGTTGGCGGCGGTGCCGGGGCCGGGCAAAGTCACCTTCTTCCAGTTTGCTCCAGCGTCGGCTGTACGGTACACCCCGCCAGAGTACAGCTTGTAGACGGCGTCGCCAGCTTTGGCAAAACTCGGGTAGCCACTGCGACCACCAGCATAGGCGATGTTCGGGTTTGCTGGGTCGAAAACAATCGAGGATACCTGGGCGTTCGTCAAGCCGCAGTTTCTCCGCGTCCACTTCTGGCCGCTGTCCGTTGAGCGGTAGATACCAGCGGTATTGCTCGGGTAGTCACCAGCCAGAGGGCCAGGCGCGTCGTTGGCGGCAATGAGCAGTTTCGTCGGGTCTGCAGCAGAGATATCCATGTTCCACATCTCGGTGTATCCTGCCGTGCTAATGTGGCGGAAGCCGTAGCGGTAGCGGGACCAGGTCGTACCGCCGTCTGACGTGTAGAGCAGGCCGTTGCGCTCCGTCCCAACCCAGACTTTGTTTGCATCCGTCGGGTGGACAGTAAGGGAGTGGAATGTCGAGTCGTAGTCACCGCCACCCTGGGGTGCGTTTGGGGCGCTGGGCCCGGCGATAATCGTGCTACCGTTGCCGATGGCGTTGCCGCAGGTGTCTGGGGGCGTGTAACTGGTAAACGTTTTGATTAGCGTCGCCACGTCACCGGCAAAGGGACTGGCCGCGTTCTTGGTCCACTTTTCACCCACCGAGAACAGTTTCTTCTTATCTCGCGACAGGACGACGAAACGCCAGGTTGTTGGGACGTTGTTGACTTTCCGTTTCAATATAAATTCCGTAGCCGTCCAATTCGTTTTAGCGTAGGTTCGCACCGTCGGCTTCACGCCGTACTTCTTGCCCAGCGCCGCACCGTACGCCGAAACGAATTTCGTCCAGCTGCTCGCTAGGGCAGTCTTGATCGCCGACGTATACACGGTTGGTTCATTATTCAGCCAACTGGTATTCAACGTGTACGACACGCCTTTCGCCGAAAGCGTTTTCAGCGTCCCCGCCGGCGGTTTTAACGTTACGGCTTTCGTCCCAGTGCTGGCCGACCAAGTTGAGGGGTGCTGGAACTGGTACCCATCAGTTACGTGTTTATAGGATTTAAGGGTAACCGCATTTGCCGGATGCACAATGCTGACGAAAAAAAATACCGCCATACACAGGAAGGTAGTAATGATGGTAAACCGGCTACGGATGTGATAGTGAAGCGGAGTGACCATAGTGTGGAGGATCTATGCGTGAAATCGCTTCAGGAAATCTTCCCGTGCAATATGGAAACTTGGTGAAAATTCACCATCAGATTCTGGTTCGATGGTAAACCCAAAACGCTTTGCAATAGGGTGCTCGAGCAAGAGTGAGCTACTGTGTATTTCAGCAATACCTGGCTGCTCCTCAAGGACAACTGCAAGCTGCTGTAAAGACTCCTTCAGCTGGCTCGCAGTCGGAGCTTCGGCCATGGGCGGAACGTGGATGACGAGGTTTCCATCTTCTACCACCTCATAGGCGAAGATCCCTGCGCGCTTCCATTGCTTTTCTGCTTCTTGGGCTGCTGCCTGCTCTTTGGGATCGCGCGCGAACTGTGCTTCGACGACATGCGAAAAAATCTCTGCAATTGCTTGGGATGCAGCCGTTCGGTCTGCAGGATCTGCAAGGTTGTAGTCAGGAAGGTTCGCCATGATGTCGAGGAGCTCTTCTGCTGCCGGGCCGAGTTCCTCTTGCAGCCCTTCACGATCACCGTACGCTCGAAGTAACATATCTCTTGGCTGCACGTGCAATCGGTCACACCGCCGTAGAGTCAGGTCGATGTTCGTACCTACTGTTTCCAAACGTCGTTCTTTCGTCAACCCGAAACGATCAACCTGTTCACCTTCTTGTGGATTGTGTTCACGTTCGCCCATAGTGATATTGTACTCTATTCTACTGCTACACCCCTACCCACCTCCCCCGCCGTGGGGTTCGAAGATAAGGGTGGGTATGTTGCTAGATTACTTCTTTTACGGAAAAACAGTATCCCCAAGAGCACCAGAATTATTGCCAAAAGAACAGGCGCAGCAACCTTTACTATTCCCCAAGCGAATTTTCCGCCTGCTTCAACTACTTGTGGATCTGCGGCCATATTAAAAACCTACGCATGACTTTCGGCCTTCTCCATCAACCACTTTAAATCAAATCCTGCATTTGCATCTTTCAGATCATCGTCTAGCTTCCTCACTGAGTCATATGAAAGAAAGTGTACTACTCTATCGAGTTGCAAATAGTCACTTGAAAAAGTTGGACGTCGAAGTTGGTCAAAAACTTTTGTCTTCCGATCTTTCGAGGCCACAATAAACAATGGATAGTTTGAATTTGGCGCCAGTGTTCGTAAATCCGACAATCGGAGAATGCCTGAATATATGGAGGTCGAATGCTCTATTTCAAATGCGGACTTTATTGATAACCCAAGCTTCCAAACAGTATCAATATTCTTAATGTAGCTTGGTACATCAATTGCTTCTTGAAACTCTGGAATGACGTGTTTTCGAAAGTCATTACCCTCAAAACTTCGATGTTGATCACCTGGCGGTACCCAAACATCAAAGTGTGACTTATTCCCTAAGCGAATGAGTCGCCATTGCATTTCATCGTGTTCTGTTGGCGCACGTTCGACTTTTTCTTCAACAATCTGTGAAAATTCCGCTTTTCGTTTAATATCTATTTCTTCAGGCTTTTTGCCTGCTTCAATTTTGGCGAGGAAAGATAGCAGGTCGCCATAGTGGGATAAAAGGGCATCAACTTTCTTCTGCTCAATTGCCATAAAACCCTGGGGATGATAGTTCTCTGCGTAACCCAAATATGCATTCAATGCCTTCATTGGAACGTTTACTTCATTGTCATTATAGAGAAAAAACATGAGCTCCCACGTTTTCCCATTCGCATCCTCTTTCCAGTAGTGTCTTGAAAGTTGCGGATTCCGTACCTTCAAAGCCACCTCAGAAGCGAGAATTATTTTTCCGTCTCGATAGATAAGCAGGTAGTCACCTTCTTCCATGCCCTCCCAGGTAGGTACATTCCTATCACCCGGAACTGCTCCCCAAACTGCAAACGCCTGACCATGCATCTTCTCACGAAGCTTTTTCGCGTCTGCGACATCAAGAAAATGACTCGCCTCTTCGATTGTGCGCTTATTCTTTATAGTATCAAAATAGTGTTGCGGGGTTGATTGCCCACCAGAGGCAACAACAAAAAATATTTTACGATCTTTATTCATAGCTCTGTATACTTCTTGGCATTCCCCTTGGCCTTCTCAACCGGGTACTTTGCCGCGTTCTTGGCGAGCTTGTCTTTAGTAGCTGCAATTAGATCAATACCTAAAATGTCACAAAACTCTAGTAAGTAGACGGCGACATCGGCAACTTCCTCCCCAATCTCAGTTTTGTGGGTTTTGGCGTACTCTTCTGCCTCTTCCTTGGTTTTCCACTGAAAATGCTCAGCTAATTCAGCAGCTTCAAGCATAACCGAAAGCGCCATATCCTTATGGGTATGAAATTGCTTCCAGTCCCGCTCATCACGGAATTGCTTGATTTGTTTGATTAATCGATCTAACTCATGCATCATTAATTTATATATTTTATGATCTCTTTAGTAAGATGTGGTAAAAATAAAATTAATCTTATTGAGGTGACTTCCCAGAGGCGTATTGCTTGACAAAAAACTTACCTTTTTCTGTTAATTCTATGCTTGACTTACTCTCGTTCATTTTTACAATATCATTCGCATGAGTATAAACTAGTATATCTCTGGGGATACTAAAATTTTTATACTCTATTTCAATATGTCCATTATATTGATATATAGAATCTAGAATATACTGGAATAATTGATAGTATTTTGTTTGAGAAAATACTTTATATTCCTCAGCCCATTCAGCCGTTGGGTCTAATTTGGTTATCTCCTGTTTTTTTACTACCCTTTCCTTTTGTACCTCAAGTTTTTTTATATCTTCTGTTTCTAGCCTCCGCTCCTCAATTATTTCTATAATTCTCTTCTGTACTTTGTCCTTCACATCTTTTTTAAAAGCGGGAATAGCCAAAAATCTAGGAAATACCCAAATGATTAGAAAGGTGGAA
Source organism: Patescibacteria group bacterium (assembly GCA_038065015.1). Classification (GTDB taxonomy): domain Bacteria; phylum Patescibacteriota; class Patescibacteriia; order PEXW01; family PEXW01; genus CAIPSZ01. The sequence continues at coordinate 7,175 of JBBTRU010000012.1, forward strand.
ACAAATGGTACGAGTAACCAAAAATAGAACCAGGGATTATGAAGATTAAAGTACATTTGATGTATGTATTCGTTTTTTAGTAAGCCAGTTGACTCCCAAATTTTTTCATCACTCACAAAAAACATTGTATACAGCATCTCCCAATGAAATATAAAATAGGTCAATAAAAATGTTCCGTAAAGAGGACTAGTCAATCGGTTGTGCATTGATTTATTTAGAGAATCAACCATCTCATTTCCTTTAATAATATTGAAATTCATACCCGAACTATCCTAATAAATACTAATCATGCTGACTTCAGTTTGGCTTAGATTTACTAAGAAATCAAGTTCGATTTGGAACCCCGGCCGGGTTTTTACCAACTAGCGGGCTCTTGTTTAGCATGTCTACTACCATTGACATGCTGATAATACTAGGGTATAATCGTATTGAAGCATGCAATAATAGCTTATGAGGTGCTGCGGTATTCCTCCGGAGAATCCGGAACCAAAGCCGTGGGTAACCACCTTGTGAGACGCTGCTTCGCTCAAAGCACTCAACCTATTGGTTGGGTTTTTTGATTATCCGCGAGCGGTGAATGTGGGAATAGCTCCTTGCCTTCCCCGATGATGTTATTTTTTAAAATGCTATACCCATCTGTGCCCAGAGGCTTCTTTTCCAGGTATCGCGCTAAGGCCCCAGCAATCCAATCGGCAATTTGAATATTTCGATTCGTTGTTGAATCAATCATTTGAATTTGCACTATCGATTGAGCAGGTAAATTAGGGAGGATGCGGGCGGTTAGCGTGGATCGAAACTGCCCCTCGGTGCTCCCTTTTAAATGTCGTCGATCACAAAATACTCGAAACTCCTGTTCACTGGTTGGCAGGTACATTTCTAATGTTTCGCCGATAACTTGCGTATACAACTCACCAGAGCTCACTTTTTCATCCTTACGAAACGTATCAGGTATGTTCTCTCTTCGTAAGTACGTATACCGTATGCGGACATCCAAACGCGAAATTTGTTGCAATGTTTTTAACCGTAACGTATCGGTTATTTTTACCTCAGAAAACTTAATTTCTGCCTGATGTCGTAGCTTTCGAGGGAAATGGTTATGCTGCCAAACCTTAAATTGCTTGTCCGTACGGCGCGGATCACCCACAGTAAACGAAGCAACCACAAAATATTCTTCATGATTATGCTTTACAAATTGTCCGCTTTCGTCAATAAATATGTGCGCCATATTAGACAATACCTTCAAGCTTCTGCTCCAGCACCTTCCTAAAATCCCGCAGGTGCATGGCGTGTATATCACGTTTCAGATTATTAACAATTATGTTAAATAAGTGAAATTGGCCTTTGTACACTACGAGCGCCACTTCAGTTTTTCTAGCAAATTATACAAAAACTGAAGTGGCATTACAGGTAGTGTATCTACTGATTTACTACCTTCCCTTCCTGCACTAGTACAATGTGTTCTTGTTTTGCCAAGGCTAGCATATCTGGGGTAAAACCACTTTTGCTGCAGAGTAGAAAAAATTCTTTTCGGCCAGGCTTACCCCACTGTACCAACTTTGCCTTCCGCTGCAATTCACGATAAATATTTGTTCCCACCTGCTTTTCGGACCACTTGCACTCGCCAAAAAGAATGCTGTTTTCTCGGACACTCAAACCCACCACATCCACCTCTTCATTCTTCTCCCACCAATTCCCCACCCTTTCCACGGCAAACGGTTGTCGGAATTCACGAACGAACTCCCGACAAACATCCTCATACACCTTCGATACCAATAGCTGGAATTGTTCATGGAATCTTCGCAACACTTCATCGTAGCGGCGAATTTCCAAGTCACTTTTGTATGGGAAAACGTACTGAAACCAAAAGCGAAAAAAATTATCTCGAAGGCGGTACAAGCCTTTCCGAGACTTTTCAGGATTCATCTCTGTCACCGGTAATTCCCGTTCGGTAATATGCAAATGCGCTAGTGTCTGTAAATACACGTTCACCTTGGGTTTTGACAAGCCAGTTTCATTCACAATTTCGGAAAGTTTACGCTTATTCAGTGCGATCGCTCGTAAAATTGACAGGTAGTGCTTTGGCTCGCGCAATTCTTCTTTCAGAATAAATTCAATTTCATTGTGCAAAAACTCAGTGGTTGGGAAAATATGTTGTTTGATATTTTCTTCAAGCGTGCGATCTTCCTCCATCTGCATTAAATACGCAGGCATCCCGCCAGTGATGGTATATATTTCCAAAGCATCCCGAAAGGAGGTGTGCGGGAAAAACTTGTGACTCTGTGCAAAAGTCAACGGCTGCAGGAGTTGCTGGCCAGTGCGGCGCCCAAAAAGGGGTGCCTTTTCCAAAAGGACTTGGGATTCCATCATAGCGATGCTAGACCCCAGCAACACCAACATGATATTGCTGCCGTGCAGGTACTCGTCCCAACCCTTTTGGAATACCGAACTCATAGCCGGGTCAACTTCTGTCAAATATGGAAATTCATCCACCGCGAGAACAAAGCGATCGCGTACATTACGCTTCAGGTAAGCAAAAACATCCAACCAGGAGTCAAACCCTTGACGGGCAATAACTTCATCGTGAAATGACTCACCGATAAGCCGAGCTACTTCGCGTAACTGATCAATCATTGCTCGTTTATCAGCTAAAAAATACAGCGCGTATTTACCCTGGATGAAATGCTTCACCAACTCCGTCTTTCCAACTCGTCGTTTGCCATAGACAATAAAACATTCCGGTTTACCGGATTCCCAACGTTGTTCCAAGTCGGCTAATTCAATTGTTCGATTAATAAATGGCATGCGGGCCTTCAAAATAGATTGAAATTAGTACAATCAAGATTAGTATAATCATGATTATATTATTTGTCAATAACCAAATATTTCGCTAACCTTAGCCAAATTAAAAACATTTTTTAGATTACTTTAACTACTTTTCGCCCTTAAACCCACAGTAATATCAAAAAAACGTTATTTAGTTGATATATGCAAGAGGGACATCAACTCTGCAAATATTAAGCTTCCACTAACCTATTTTCGACTTCGCTAGTTTCCAAACGTCTTTAGCAGAGTCTTTGCTTATGCCACCGAACCCAGCATTGAACAATCTCCCAGGAACCCAAATCCCTTTTACCCCTTTCGCTAGCAGCCTCTTCCACAAATCCCAATCCTGATACCGCTTCAGGCTTTCATCAAACCCAATGCAATGCTCCCGCCGGAGCAGGGACATGGTGGAAATGTAGTTAGCCTTCAGCAAACGCTCGGGGTCGAAGTCGAACAAATCAAAGGTGAGCCAACCAAACTTGAAGTCGCAATAGGCGTAGCCTGCTTCCGGGTGCAAAAGGAGTGCGCGGGCCATGTTCTCCAGCATGTTCGGCTGCAGCTGCACGTCGGCATCGCAATAGAGCACGAAGTCCCCGGTGGTTTTGGCAAACCCCGCATTGCGTGCTGCGGGTGCTCCCCTATTCTCTTGGCGAATGAGTTGGACGCTAAACTTCTTGGCAATTTCGGAAGTATCATCTTTAGAACCGTCATCAACAACAACAATTTCGTTGGGCTTTAAGGTTTGCGCGTTTAGGCCGTTCAAGGTGGTGGCCAGGGTCTTTGCGCTGTTGAAGGCCGGAATGACCACACTCACTTTCACCTTTGGGACGGTGGTGACGTGCTGCAGCAATTCCGCAATACGCTTACGCCGAGTTTCCCAGCTAAACTGCTCTTTCGCAAACTTCCGCGCCCGGTCGCTATAGCGCTGTAAGCGGAACGGATCTTTGAGGAATGGCTCTATTGCTTTGGCAATTTCATCCGCCTCACCTGGCTCTACCAATTCACCAGTGATACCCGGGTTAATGGTTTCGGGTATGCCACCAGTGTTGCTGGCAATGACCGGTAGGCCATGAGCTTGGGCTTCCACACTCACCAGGCCAAAACCTTCCACATCCCCGCGCTTACCTTCGAAACTCGGGAAGACAAACAGATCGGCGGCAGCGTAGACTGTATTGGTATCTTCCACGTTGTTGAGCACGTGGATGCGCTGCTCCAGGTGGTGCTTGGCAATGCGCGTACGAATGTGAGTCTCTTCCGCGCCCCGGCCGACAATGAGGTAGTGCAGGTTTGGATATTTCTGGGCCAGCGACGCTACCGCATCAATAGCAAGTACGTGCCCTTTGCGCTGTACCAACCGGCCAACTGTGAGCAGTACTTGGGCGTCTGGTGAAAGCTTGAGGGTTTTGCGGGCTGCAATTTTATCCATCCTTTGCTCGGGTGCATCTGCACCGGGCGTGACCACGACGCGACGGCTTTCGGCCACACCCAAACGCTTGAGGTGGGTGTTGGTAAATTGGCTATTCGCGATGACAAGGTCTGCCTTGGGCAGATTCTTTCGCAGCATCCGGCGCCGAATCCCTCCGGCAGTGTCGTAACTCAATATATCCATGCCATGAGTAATGACTACTACTTTAGTGCCGTATTTCTTCCGGCAGTGCAGAGCTGCTGCCAGGTACGGCGCGTAGTGGCCCAGGATAATCACATCGTAGTCATGCTTTTCGGTGTAGTGCTGGAAGCTGCGATACGTGCCTAGCCAACGTGGGCGGATTTTTCCCGTGAGCAAGGGCGTGCGAATAAGCTTCCAACCCGAAACCACATCGGTACCCGGCTCGGTGAGCACATCCACATGGATATCTTCACGTTTGCCAAAAAGGTGCGCCAAAAACCGCTCCACCCCGCCAAACTGCGGGAGGAAGGTGGTGGTAATCAAAAGCACGCGCATGGGCTTAGGCAGAACGTTTATGGAGAAAAGCGTTGCGTACGGCAACAAATTCGGAGGGGTGGATGCCGCGGAAAAAGTAGAGGGCCACGCCGTATACGCACAGGAAAACAATGCCAGCCAGGACGACTTCGGCGTGACGGCTGTACACAATCCAGTCGAACGCCTGGAGCACCGGGTAGGCGGCAATGCCGGCTACAATTGACGCCGCGTAGACTTTGGCCAAACGTATGCCCAGCGACTTCCAGGGAACACTCGTCACCCCTTTGGTCCAGTACATGCCCAAGCTAAACAGGGTTACGCCGCTGACCAACGTGGCAATGGCCGAACCCATGTATGAAAATTTTTGCAAAAGCAAAGCATTCAGCGAGATGTTTACCAACACGGTTATAGCCATACTCACGGTATTTAACCGCGTGCGGTTGGCAGCGTTCAGCAAGGTCCCCACCGGGAAATTCATAAAGATGACTGGCAAGCTCAAAATGAGAATGCGCAAGGGTTCGGCCGCAGGCTGGAAAAAGGGTTTGAAAGCCAGGCCCAGCACTTCTTCTGCACCGACGAAAATAAAAATGGAAAGGGGCACCGCAATGAGCATCATGTACGTGAGTGCGCGCTCAAAAGTTTGCTGCAGTTTTTCTTTGGCATCGACAAAGTACGAACTCAAAGCTGGATATAAGCCCGCAGCAAAAGCCGAGGGTAAAAACTCCAGGGCAAACGTGAGCTTGTGCGCTACTTCGTAAAACGCAACTGCATCGCGCCCCTTTATAACAATGAGTAAGTAGCGGTCGGCGTAGGTGTACACTTTTACCAACATAGCCGCAATGGCAAAGGGCAAAGCCATTTTGAGCAGCTCTTTAATAAACTTGCTTTCCCAGAGCAGGCGCGGCCAAATTTTTAGGTAATGCCGAACGGCAAATACCGACCACCCAAAACTGAGTATGCTGCCCAGTAACGTGGCAAAGAACACGCCCTGGAACCCCAAGCCCAGCTTGAGGGTAATGTACCCAACCGTGACGGACAGGATTTGATTGAGAATCATCCCGCCGGCTTCGTACTTCATGTTCTGCAAGCCCCGCAGGATAGCGAAGAAAGACAGAGTGAAGGTATCGAAACCTACAATGAGCGCCACCAAGTAGAGTGACGATTGTACGTCTTCGGAAAAATTGCCAAAACTGGTTACAAAGCCAAACGCCGCCAGCACTGCCACGGCAAAAACGAGTTTTATGCCGAGCACATTTCCCAACAGGCTCTTCACACTGCCGGGCCGGCGGGCGACTTCCCGCGTGAGCACTTGCGAGAGGGAGAAGTCAATGAGAATGAGCGCAATGGGAATGAGCGATTTGAGCGGTCCGTACTCCCCCGTCTTGGTAACGCCAATGCTGTTGACCACCACCGTGTAGTACACGAAAGAAATGAGCTTTTGCAGCACAAAAGCCCCCGTCAGGTACGAGGTGTTGCGGAGAATTTTGGACTGGCCGCTATTCACGTCGGTGGTTGGCACGGCTTTTACCATAGGTAAAGTGTACCTTGGGCAGCGCTGGGCTGCCAAAGCGTTCCTAGCGCTTCTGCCACTGCGGGGCGCGGCGGGCGCGCTTGAGGCCGGGCTTCTTGCGCTCTTTGATGCGGGAATCGCGGGTGAGCAAGCCAGCCGCCTTCAGCGTGGGTCGCAGGGCGGGATCCAGCAGTAAGAGTACGCGGGTAATGCCGTGCGCGGTGGCGTGGGCTTGGCCGTGCGTACCGCCGCCGTTGACCTTAATCGACCAGCGGCCTTTTGCCCACCCCGTAAGCACGAGTGGGTAGCGGGATTGCTCCACCCACGAACCAAAGGCAAAATACTTTTCTGGGGTCATGCCGTTAACCACAATTTCACCGGTGCCGAGCTCGTAGTAGCGCACGCGGGCAATAGCGGTCTTGCGCTTGCCTACCGCAAAGGTGTACTTCTCGCGGGGAGCCAACTGCTCGTGGACTGGGGCAGGATGCACTGCATGGACAACAGCCTTGTGCGCCGCTTTGTGTACGACGGGTTTCCCGCCTGCAACGCCTGGCGAAGCATGGCGGGCAGGATGTGCAGTAGATTTTTTCGCAACGGTTTTCTTAATCGTTGCTTTCTTTATTACGGGTTTCTTTGCAGGAACTTTGGCAGTAGGCATGGATTAAGCTTTTACCACGAGACGCTTGAGAATGAATTTGCGAGTCCGATTCTGTGGCAGCATGCGTTTAATTGCGGTAATGAGCACGCTCGTTGGGTCATTGGCGAGCTTGTCGCGCAGGATAGTTTCGCGCAAGCCCCCCGGGTAACCACTGAAGTGCGCGTATTTCTTCGTGAGTAATTTCGTGCCGGTCACGCGGATTTTCTTGGCATTGAGAATAATGACCTTCTCGCCGCTAATAACGTCGGGGCGGTACGCCGGAGTATTCTTCCCCAGCAAAAGGTACGCTACCTGCGAAGCAAAGCGCCCGAGGACTTTGCCATCGGCATCGAGGGTGACTGTGGTCGTTGGGGGCGTAGGCTTGCGCATAGGGGTTTAGACAAATTCCAAAATAGCCATTTGCGCGCGGTCGCCCTGGCGCTGGTGCGCAAGAATGCGTCGCGTGTAGCCGCCTTTGCGGTCTTTGTACTTCGGGCCAAGTTCGGTGAGGAGTTTCTTCACGGCGATATCGGTAAAGGTCTGGTGCAGTGTTCGGCGCGAGGTAAGCGTAGTGGTTTTGGCAGTGGTAATAGCTCGTTCTACAATGGGCTGCACGGCTTTCACCTTGGCCACCGTGGTTTGCACGCGGCCCAGCAACACCACCGAATTGGCCAACGACCGCAACATGGCGTTGCGCGGGGCGGCTTTTCGATCGAGCGTGGGACGGGACTTCTGGTGGCGCATAAATTATTCTGCTTTTTCTTCTTTCTTTTCCTTCTTCGCCTTCTTCTTCGGTTTCGCTTCGGCTTCTACGGCCGTGGTTTCTTCCGGAATCGAAGTGAGGAGGTGCTGGAAGTGTTCCACGAGCATTTGGCTGGCTTCGCGGAAAGCGGCCGCCGGGGTAATGGTGCCATCCGTGCTAATGGTAAGCGTCACTTTATCGTAGTTGGTCATCTGGCCCACGCGAACGTTGTCCACTTTGAAATTCACGTTACGTACGGGCGTGTAAATGGCATCAATGGCAATCACACCCAAATCCAGGCGTTCTTTCTCGCGCTGCTCCACCGGGATATACCCGCGGCCAACACCCACCGTGAGCTCCAGTTCTAGATCTGCGGCTTTGTCGGTAAGGTGTGCAATGACGTGCTCGGGATTGCGTACTTCCACGTTGGCTGGGCACTTGAAGTCCCCGGCCGTAAGCACCTTCTCCCCTTTCGCTTTTACCATGATGGTGGCTGTCTCGCCTTCAAACACGTGCAAGCGCAAACCTTTGAGGTTGAGAATGATGTCGACCACGTCTTCCTGTACGTGCGGGATGGTGGAGAATTCGTGCGTTGCCCCACTAAACTTCACCGCTGTTACCGCGGCGCCCGGCAAAGATGACAAGAGCACCCGGCGCAGCGCATTCCCTAGGGTAGTACCGTAGCCCGGATAGCAGGGCTCGATGACCACCTCGGCGGTGTTGGGGCCGGCCTCGGCGAGGATTACTTTTGATGGCAGTTGAATGCGTTCCATAGGCGTGTGAAAGTGAAAGCGTTTAGCGTGAGTAATGTTCGACGATGAGTTGCAAGTTGAGCGGCTGGTTGACGTCGGTAGATTCGGGCAGCCGCGTCACCGTGCCGGTCTGCGCGTCTTTATCCAGCTCCAGCCAGGCCGGAACATCGGTCTTGCCCTTGAGGCGCTCGGCCACGGCAGTTTGCATCTTGGGTTTATTCTTCGAAACGCCAATGGCTTCTTTGGGCCGGACGCTGTAGGAAGGGATGGTCACGCGTTTGCCGTTAACGGTAATAAGGCCGTGGCCCACGAGCTGGCGGGCTTGCGCGTGGGTTGCGCCAATGCCGAGGCGGAAGACCACGTTATCTAAGCGGCGCTCCAGATTCTGCAGCAACAGCTGGCCGGTGTCGCCTTTCTTGGTCTTGGCTTTCTTGTAGTAGTTGGCAAACTGGCGTTCGAGCAAACCGTAGATGGCCTTGGCCTTCTGCTTTTCGGCCAACTGGATGCCGTACTCGGACATGCGCGACGTGCCTTTGGGGCCGTGCTGGCCAGGGGGGTAGGGTCGGCGCTGGACAGGGCACTTGGCCGAGTCGCAGAGTTTGACGCCGTAGCGGCGGCAGCGAGCGTGTTTGGGTCCGGTGTAGCGTGCCATAGGAATATTTAGACGCGGCGCACTTTCGGCTGGCGGACGCCGTTGTGCGGGATAGGGGTAATATCTTTAATAGAAGTAACCGTAAGACCATTTGCAACCAGTGAGCGCACGGCGGCTTCACGGCCGCTGCCAATGCCTTTCACGCGCACGTCCACTTGCTTCAGGCCCACGTCGCGCAGCTTTTCTAAAATGGAACGCACGACAATCCCTGCGGCGTAGGGCGTGCCTTTCTTCGGGCCGCGGAAACCCTGGCCGCCGGCCGAACCCCACGCCAGCACGTTGCCGCCCAAATCCGAAATGCTCACAATGGTGTTGTTGTAGGTGGCTTGGATGTGCGCAATGCCATGCTGCACGAACTTCTTACCCTTCTTGGTCTTCTTCTTTTTCTTGGGTGCGTCCGTAACTTCAGCTTTCGCGGTTTCACCAGCCGCGGCCATTGTCGCGGCGGTGCTATCCAGCAATTGATCGAGTTTCTTAATGTCGTCAGCCATATGCGTTAGGTCTTTTCGCTGGCAGATTTGCGGCCGCTGCCCATGGTGCGGCGGACGTTACCGCGCACGGTGCGGGAGTTGGTCTTGGTGCGCTGGCCGCGGACCGGCAAGTTACGCGCATGGCGCATGCCCATGTACGAGTTAATTTCTTTCTTGCGCTTGATATTCAGCAGCACCTCGCGGCGCAGATCGCCTTCTACCTTGTGCTCTTTCTCGATAAGCTCGCGCAGGCGGTTGACTTCGGCTTCGGTTAAATCGTTGGTGCGCTGCTCAGGGTTGAGCTTAGCTTGCGTAATAATATTGACGGCATTCGACGGCCCAATGCCGTAGATGTACCGCAAAGCTATGCGGAGCGGTTTGTTTGGCAGGGTGATACCGGCAATGCGTGCGGGCATAAATTTATCCTTGACGTTGCTTGTGCTTGGGGTTGCTGCAAATGACGAGCAGCTTCTTGCCCCGGCGAATGACGCGGCACTTGGGGCAAATGGGTTTGACGCTTGATCGGACTTTCATTGCAGCTTATTTACGATAGGTGATGCGACCTTTCTTGAGGTCGTAGGGGGTCATTTCCAGAATCACGGTGTCGCCCGGCAGGATTTTAATGCGATTCATTCGCATCCGGCCCGAAAGGTGCGCGTGCACCATGTGCTCGTTTGCAAGCTTCACCCGGAAGGTGGCAGACGGGAGGAGCTCCTCCACAATGCCTTCCACTTCCAGGAAGCCTTTCTTATTCACGCCCCGGGCCTCTGGCTTGGGGCGATCGCTGGGTTTCTGTTGCATGCTGTGAGAAAAAAGATATCCCCGCGTCAATACAGCGGGGTCTGCACAACTCCCTCACCCAGGAATGGGGATGGATAAGTGTACAGCCGGGCGGACCAAGTTCGGGAGCAGCAGGAGACGAATTTTTATAACAAATATACTGTACCAGGCGGCTGGAGGGGTGTCAACCCCAAATATCCCCTCCTTGCATAAGGAGGGGTAGGGGTGATCGTCGGGTTGTATCGGTGAGCGATCTGCTGGATTTGCAGATACTGAAGGTTAATCACGGATTACCACCTTTTCTGGCGTCAGAAAAGGTGGAGCCAAAAGACCGTTGGGGGCTCAACATGTGGTCTCAGGAAACAGGGTTAAGAAAAACGCGTTTTTACTTGCACCACGTTTCGCCCCCAAACCCCCGGACTTCTGATCCTATTTTCTTCTGTAAGGGAAAAAAGAAGATGCATTGCAAGTACTTTGGGGTTGTAGGGGGTGATCGCTGAGCCAATATTTAGTGAGACTGCAAATGCTTCCCGAGTGCGAATCGAGCACCCCCTGCTGGTCTCTTTGGGGCCACCTTTCTTGCCACCAAGAAAGGTGGCGAAGACTCGTGGGAATCCTCAAGTGTCCGTACAACCATCCGGTCGTTGTGCAGTATAAATCGTAAGACTCATAAAAACTTTTACTGCACTTTTTTCTCCAACCGTTGCAAATGCTTTGCTCCCAGAAAAGTTATAATCATTGCAGCCCACACCGGCAAGAGGAATGATTTAAGTGGGGCGTACCACAGGCTGACAAACGTGCAGGCCACCGCGATAACCAAAAGGGCCAAGGTGCATTTTGCCAGGACTTTTTTGCGTTTGCGCAAACGCTGGAGAAGTTGTTCGTCCATTACTCCCCCACCACGGCCTTAATGCGGCGGATACCGGCCGAGGCGGACTTTTCGGAAATTATTTTAAAACTCTTCAGATCACCGGTGTGCTCTACGTGCGGGCCGCCGCAAAGCTCTTTGGAATAATTTCCGACGCTGTAGACCGTCACACGCTCTGGATATTTCTCTTTAAAAAATGCCAGCGCGCCGGCGGCTTTGGCTTCTTCGAAAGACATTTCAGCTTTGGTCACGGGCAAATCTTCCGCAATTTTACTATTGACGATTGCCTCTACCTGCATGATCTGCTCGGGCGTGAGCTTGGTAGGGTAGGTAAAGTCAAAGCGTAGACGTTCGGCATTGATATCTGACCCGTCTTGGTGGACGTCGTTACCGAGCACATCGCGCAAGGCTTGCTGCAGCAGGTGCGTGGCCGTATGCAGGCGGGTCATGACGGTTCGCTCGGTATCCGACAAACTTGCGCTATTCAAGCCGTGGCCACCGAACTTGGCCACCACGCCGGCGCGCGAGGCATCGCGGTGCTTATCCAGCTCGGCTTCGACTTCGGCATTATCAAAGACAAAACCTTTTTGCTTGAGCTGGTCAAACGTTGAGCCAAAGGTAGTAAAGAGTTGTACGGCGGCCTTGCCGGTTATTTGGATGTGGGACATGCCCGCCGGGCCTTCGTGCTGGGCAAGGACATCTTCCTTGGGGAGCTGCTTCACCAGTTTATCAATGCTCAACAGGCGGACCTTTTCGTAATTCCCGTATTCCTTTTGAAAATCCTCGAGCAGAGCGCGACGCTTTTCTTTAATATCCGGGTACACCTCGCCATATTCTTTGATAATGGCATCCACGACCACCGCCAGGTCAAACCCATGCAGCAAGTACTGGTCGCAGGCCCGACGGAACACCCGGCGCAGAATGTAGCCTTGCTCTTTATTGCTGAAACGTACTTCATCGCCACGGAGGAACACCGACGCTTTAAAGTGATCGCTGGCGATACGGAGCCGACGCGCATCTTCAAGGTCATTCCCCGTCAGGCCAAAATGCGGATCTTTCTTCAGGGTTTCAATAATCGGCGCAAACGCTTCGGTCTGGAACACGCTGTCTTTGCCTTGCACCACCATTGCCAGGCGCTCCAAACCCAGGCCGGTATCAATATTTTTCATGGGCAGCGCAACGTACTCCCCTTTTTCGGTCTTCTCATACTCGGTCATGACGAGGTTCCAAATTTCGACAAAGCGCCCGCAGTCGCAGGTGTTGGGTAAGCACTTGGCGCCTTTGTCGCACGGTTCGCCGGTTTGGTCGTAGTGCAGCTCGGATGATGGCCCGCAGGGGCCGGTCTTGCCTGGCGGTCCCCAGAAGTTGGATTCATGGTTATAGCCCGCAATCCGTTCTTTGGGTAAGTGCTTTTGCCAGAGCTTCGCGGATTCCGTGTCCGACGGTACGTGTGGCGCATTTTTCCGAGGGTGACTGTCTGCGTGGTAGTACGTGGCCCACAAGCGCTCGGGGTTGAGGTGGACGTGCTTGGTAACAAATTCCCAGGCAAAATCAATGGCTTCTTTTTTAAAGTAGTCGCCCACGCTGAAGTTGCCGAGCATCTCGAAGAACGTCAGGTGCGTGGTGTCGCCCACTTCGTCAATATCCGAGGTGCGGAAGCACTTCTGCACGCTGGCTAAACGCCGAGATTTCAGGTCAGACTCCGGATCTCGTTCTCCCAAAAAGTACGGCTTAAACTGCTGCATGCCGGCCGTGGTAAGCAGCACGGTGGGATCGTTCTGCGGGATGAGCGAGGACGAGAGAATAACCACGTGCTTGTGGTTAGCGAAAAACTTCAGGAATTTGGAGCGAATATCGCGGAGGTGCATGGGTTTAGGGTTAGTGCTGTACTTCCAATATCTCATCATCCTGCATTACCCAGGCACCCGGGAAAGCAGCCTGCGCTTCCGCAGCAATCAAGGGGTAGCGCGGGTCGGTGTGGATGAGTCCCAGCCGCCGGACGCCGGCGGCGTTAGCGAGCGCGGCAATGATGCTTGGGTAGGAATGTCCTTCCACAGTGGCGCGCTGGGCGTGGGCGTTGTCATAATTGCACTCGTGCAGGAGGACGTCACAACCGGTAAAAAAATCTGCGTTAGCTACACTGGCAGTGGTATCGGTACTTATACCGAGCCGGGCCGCGCCTGCTTGAAAAGTGAAAAGGTTAGAGAAGCCGCTGGCGTGGGGTACTTGCCGACGCCGAATGTGCAGGCCGCGAATATCTACGTCCGTTGCCAATTGCTCCATGAGAATGGGAAGAGCGGGTGCTCCCTCGTAATCCGGGTTGAAAGGTTCACGGAAGAATGTGGCCAAGTGCTTGATGCGTTCATCGCCGAGAATCCGGATGAACTTGTACTGCCCGCTTTGCAAGAGATTGTCTATAGAAGCTAAACCAAGAATGTGGTCATGATGGAAGTGGCTTAAAATAATTGCAAGCTCTTGCTGGGGGGCATCAACGGGTAACGCCAGCAAACCCAAACCCGCATCCAGCACCACGTGGTGCTCGGGGAAGAAAATAGAGAGGGAGCGCCCGCCACTGAATCGCAGGGGGTAAGCTCCGGAACCAAGGATGTGGACGCGCATGCTCGTCAGTGACAAGTGAAGTACGGTACACTGATATCATGCAGTATCGTACGCAACTCGTCAAAACGCCTTTCGGCGGTATCCACACCCTAGAGGCAGGCAGTGGCAAGCCGTTGGTTTTTCTGCACGGTTGGAGTGCCGATGCAAAAACCTGCACTGCCCTGCTCCGGTGCTTAGCCACGGTGTACCAGGTATACATTCCAACCCTGCCGGGCTGGCATCCGTCGTACTCACTGGAAAATGAAGCAGGCCCAACCCGGGCTTTTGTCGCGCTGGGCGACTGGCTGGATGCCACTGGCTTACACAACATAACCTTGCTTGGTCATTCGCTCGGCGGCGTGGCGGCCATTCATTTGTGCGCACAACGGCCAGAGGCGGTTTCCCGGCTAGTCCTCATCGATGCAGTAGGCGTACCCATTGCTCGCGACCATGCCACTTGGAAAAAAATGTGGATACAAAAGCGTTTACGCATGTACAAGGCTTATGGCGCAAAGGTGGTCACGCGTCTGGACCGCGCCCTAGCCAAGCACGCGCTCATTCGAAAAAGACACCTGGGCCGCATGTCCCGCTACGCACGTACAGCAAATATCTTACCTCTCCTCGAGACGCAAAGCATCCCTGTGGAATTCCTGTGGGGCGCGGAAGATATCTACACCCCCCTAAGTACTGCCCGCACCATGGCCCAGCACTGTAAAAAATCCAGCATCACCGAAGTACCGGGGGACCACGATTGGCCGCTGTTTACCCCCGAAGTACTGCTCGACTACCTCACCACTCACGCCGCATCCAACGCCTGATTCACCAGCGCATCGGCGTGGGAATTCTGCTCCCGGGGCACGTGGCTAAAAGTGACTTTACGAAAATCCTGCGCCAGGTTCCACACCTGCGTAAAGAGCTTGGCCAGGTTTGCGTCTTTCACTTTGTAATTGCGGTTGAGCTGCTCCACCACCAGCAGGCTATCCAGCTTGCAGTCTACGTGCGTGCCCCCAAGTTTTTTTGCCTGCCGCAGACCGTGCAAGAGCGCGGTGTATTCGGCAACGTTATTCGTCGCATCACCAATCTTCTCGCCGTGTTGCGCCACCACGCTGCTACCGGCCTTTAGGACGTAGCCAATAGCCGCCGGGCCAGGATTGCCGCGGGCGCCGCCATCGGTATGCAGGGTAAGGTGCGTATGCATGGGTTACTTTGCTTCGGAAAGTCGTAAATCCACTACTTTCAACTGAAGCTCCCGGGTCCCGTTCCATTCATTACGATCGACCGTAAACACGGCATCCACTTTATCGCCAACTGTGAGCTGTTTGCCATAGGTAAGCCCACCCCCAAAAGCAATGAACTTACGAGGTTCGGGTACGGTGTGGTTTACCACAATGCGCAAATGCTTCCCCTCCTTGCCCACGGGCTGCAGTTCGGTGACGACCATGTTACGGCAGCAAAAGAGCGGCTTGGGATTATCCTCGCCAAAGGGTTCGAATTGCTCCAGCGTGTCGAGGAGCGGCCAGTCCACCGCGGGTAACGGCACGTCTACATCAATGGCAATATCTTTAATGAGATCTTTCGCCGTAAGTTGTTTTGCCGCTTCGGCTTCCATGGCCTGAACAAACTTTTGCACATTCTCTGGTTTTAAAGTAAAACCGCACGCCCCGGCATGGCCGCCAAAGCGCTCCAATATACTCTTCGTGGTGTGCAGCGCGGCGGTGATATCGAATTGCGGAATGCTGCGGCCCGAACCCGTTACCTCGCCGTCGTGGTCGGCCATCACCAGCACGGGCCGGTGGTGCTCGTCAGCGAGCTTGCCTGCTACCAGGCCAACCACACCCACCGGCCAACCCGTCCCAACGGCGGCCAGGAGTTTCCGCGTGTCGTTGACCTCGCCAATTGCCTGCTTGGCTTGTCGCACTATGGTTTCGGTAAGTTTCTGCCGCTCGGTGTTCGATTGGTTAAGGGCCGCGGCAATTGCTTGGGCTTCCTCGAAGTTCGTACTAATGAGCAGCCGGAACGCCGTGCTGGCATGGTCCATGCGACCGGCGGCATTAAGGCGCGGGCCAATTTGGAAACCAATGCTGGTCGTATCAAAATTCTCTTGCCGCGTGCTCATGGCTTCGGCCAAGGCGCGGATACCCGGCCGGGGCGACTTGCGCAGCACAACCAAACCGTACTTCACCAGAGTCCGATTCTCGCCAATAATCGGCATGAAGTCGGTCACGGTGCTAATGGCCACAAAGTCGAGCAGCCATTTTTCAAAACCTTCTTTGGTTAGGCCGTTTACTTTTTCCAGCCCTGAAGCGCGAATGAGCGCTTGGGCTAATTTAAAAGCAACGCCCGAACCGGCCAAGTGCGGAAACGGGTAGCCGCTATCGACTAATTGCGGATTAAGAAGGGCATACGCCGCCGGCCGCTGCGGGGGTTCGTGGTGGTGGTCGGTAATAATCACGTCCATGCCCAGCTCGGCGGCCCGGGCCACTTCGGCCACGTTGCTAGTGCCGCAGTCGCACGTCACAATAAGTTTGGCTTTGTGCTTCTCGTGCAAATGGTCAATGGTCTGCAAATTGAGTCCGTAGCCTTCCCGTTCGCGGTGCGGCAAATACACCTCCACATCCGCACCTAAAGCCTGCAACGTAGTGTGCAGCACGGCAGACGAGCATACGCCGTCCGCATCGTAGTCGCCGTGGACGATAATTTTTTCCTTGGCCGCTATCCCCTTTTGAATGCGCGCCACGGCTTTCTGCATATCCTTGAACAGGAAAGGATCATGAATGTCCGTACCCCAATCCGGGTTCAAAAATTCATCAATCGCAGTTTGCGTGCGCAAACCCCGGTTCCAGAGCAACTGGAGCACGAGGGGTTGGAGCTCGGGAAATTGTTTGCGGACGTCCTCGGGTACCGGGTCAGCCACGCGCCACTGCTTTGCCATAGGAGGGTAGTATAGCAAAAAACCCATGCGGTGCATGGGTTTAAGACTTTTTGATGATGTAGTGTCGAATGCAGGTTTTGCAAAAACATTTTCCCCGGTGTGCCCCAATGTCGATGAGCTCGGTTGCCTCGTCACACCTTGGGCATCTGGGACCATCACCCGGCGCTACATACGTACCAGCAAAGAACTGTCGAAACCATTGAAAAAGCATAATCCTCCTTGAATGCAAAAAGGAGTCTACACCTTGCGGCGTAGCTGTAAAGGGTGGGTATTTTTACTTAGGTGTACTGCGTGAGCGTGGTCGAAATGTCTACGGAATCTATGCGCTGTTCGAGCAGAGATTGTTCGCGCATCTCAAGCACATCCTGCTCGTAGGTATCGCGGATTTCGCGGTAGAGAATGCCAGTCGGGATTTTCTGCCCCCACTCGAGCGCCCGCGCAAAGGCATCCGGCTTGCTACTAAAATCATGGCCCGAGCCTTCCAGCTTGTAGACGCGATCGTAGAACCACGAGTAGGTGTTGTGGTGGTTGAAGGTCACGCAGGGTTGCAGTACGTTAATGTGCGCGAAGCCCGGATGGGCGATGCCGTCCATGATGAGCTGTGTCAGTTGGGCTGTATCGCCCGAAAAACCTTGAGCTACAAAAGAACCACCGGCAGCAATGGCCAAGGCGACCGGATTGATAGGTTGGTCAATTGTGCCCTCGGGTGTGGATGACGTCACTTGCCCGCGCTCGGTAGTGGGGGCCATCTGCCCCTTGGTGAGGCCGTACACTTGGTTGTCGTGTACCAGGTAGGTAATATCCACGTTTCCGCGTAAGGCATGGATAAAGTGATTGCCGCCTTCACCGTAACCGTCGCCATCACCGCCAACGACGATAACTTTGAGATTTTTATTGGCCAGTTTTGCGCCAATAGCCACGGGCAAAGCCCGGCCGTGCAGGCCGTGGAAACCATAGGCTTTGACGAAGCTGGACATGTTGCCCGAGCAGCCAATGCCGTACACAATAAGCACGTCGGATGGCTGCCAGCCCAATTGCGCCAACGCGTTCTTGAGCGCTGTCCAAATGCCAAAGTCGCCGCAGCCCGGGCACCAGGTGGGAAAATGCGGGGAATTGAAATCGGTATTGGTGAGGGGTTTGCTCATACGTTGCCTTTCGCAAATGCAGCAATATCTTCGGCCCAGAATGGCCGACCGTCGTTCTTGAGCAACTGGTAGTCGCAGGCAATGCCCGCGTACTCTTTTAGCACGCCGCCGAGTTGGGCCGTGCCATTGTTCTCGACGAGAATAGTTTTCTTCGACGCCCGCACTGCCTGCTGTAACTCTGCCACGGGGAATGGCAAAATGTAGAGCACTTGCAGGACGTTAGCGCGAATGCCCATGGTTGCTAGTTTACGCGCGGCTTCGCGGCAGGATTGGGTAACCGAACCCCAAGTGACGAGCGTGACGTCGGCATCGGCTGGGCCGTGCAGGATGACGCGCGGCGGCAAGAGCGGTAGGATTGCCTCGAGTTTGCGCTCACGTTTTCGGTATTGCAATACCCGATTTTCTGACGTTTCGTTGGCATGGCCGTACACGTCATGCTCGTCGGAGTTGGCGATAAAGACGCCACCAGCCTGG
>JBBTRU010000013.1:0-1931 GCA_038065015.1 Patescibacteria group bacterium
TTCGAATCCCCGGACAACAACAAGTTCTGCCCCGGCCCGGCTTTAATCTGAATAGTCGAACCAGTGGTAGCGGCCGTGCCAATGGTTAAAGATGTGGAAGTAGCAGTAGAAATAGTTAAGAGCCCAGAAACAGTGGTAATCTTTGGAGTTTGAATATTATCTATCACCGTAAACACACTCTTAGGTCCATTCAGCTTATGGTCTAATGTCTCTTGGATAGATTCGCTCCATAAGCCGCCATTGGATGAATCATTAGCCCCTATAGCTAAGGTAGTACCAGCTAAGGAGATAGCCGTGGTGGAAGCGGTGTTATAGGGTAGGGAGGCATCATCAAGTTTCCCCACACTCGGATGCCAGACATCAGTCACGGTATCAGAGTCTAGAGCTATCTTAGTCACCATGCCGCCTGATCCAGTAGCTGATGTAGAACCAATATAGATAAAGTCCTTTAAGTCATCCACCGCCACTGCGGTTACCCGGTTAGAATCACCCTGCAAAGCATTAGGGCCAATGGAGAAAGTGTCACTATTAGCGATAGAAGCGCTATGGTCAGGAGAGAATTGGATATAGTAGTCAGAGGTAGAAGAAGCGGTTTGGGTGATAAAACGAGTAGAAGTAGCTCCACCCGGGCCATCATAGACTTGGATAATTGAACCAATGAACTGGCCAGCCGTGTATTTAACCGCCCCAGCCGCGACACCGATTCTAAAGGCGGAATGGGCTGAAGTAGCGGATGAGGCGACTCCTTCGGTGCCACCCTCCAGCGCCCGCTTGCCGGTTTCATACATCCGTTTGATTTGGGTGGGGGTAAGGGTTTCGGCAGTGAGCATTACCTCGTCTATGGCGCCATCCCAGAAAGTGCCAGCTCCAGGCGTATTGGCGCTAGAAAGATAGTTTCCCACTATAAATGATTCGGCCGAATCTTGCATACTGCCGGTTTGGGCGTCAGCATCAACCTGCACGCCGTCTAGATAACAGCGTTGATTTGCGCCGTCATAGGTTACGACAAAATGGTGCCAGCCGCCCACCGCAACAGCTGGTCCGGTGGAAGTGACAGCGGTTGGCCCAGCGGTGTCAGTCCGGCAATTTATCAAATCCGACGCATCCAGATACATGGCAAAACTTCGATCCGCCGCCACCGCGCTATCCAATTTACCCAATATGCCTTCAGCGGCGCCGCTGTCGATATCGCGGTAGGCCCAAGCCCCGGCGCTGAACAGGGTAGTGAAAGTATAATCAGCATCATCCGCTCCAGCCAATGACATGCTTGACCCAGACACAAAATTAGCCGCATGGCCGCGCACACCGGAGCGGGTAAAAGTAGTGGTGTTGTTATTGGTCACATTGCGGGCCTGAACGCTGACATCAACCAAACCGCTTCTCCCGCCCACTCCATCCAGGGGCAACATGGTCCGGATATCCCCCACCATCTCCTCGCTGATGTAGTCTTTGGTGTAATACTTGACCGAGCCGTTGGTCTCGTCGCCTTGTTTGTCATTGATAACTATCAAGCCATTGGCGGAGGCTACGGCAATTAAGTCCGAATCCGGGTCAACAGAAGATTGATTCGGCAGTACAATAAAATTTAACATATCAAAATATCCCGTAGAAATGGCCAGAGCCGGAGTGGTGCCGCTAATTGCCCAGTACTTGCTGGCATAACTGCTGGCCGTGACGGCGCTTAGATCAGCGGTGGGAAGAGAGTTATGTTTATTGAGACTAAAATATGCGGTTTCGGTGTTATCTTGCTGGGCGGTATAATAAAGCCGACCTTGGGGAGTAATTACCACGCGATTTACATTGTTGTTGGTTGCGGTCTGAACCGCATCAAACACCGTCCCATCCGTCTCATTAATCACGCTCACACCCCCATCCGTAGCCACGGCCACATAGGTTTTGCCGTTCACCACCGCGGCTGAGACGTCGTTGAC
>JBBTRU010000014.1:0-4053 GCA_038065015.1 Patescibacteria group bacterium
TTATCGCCGTGGAATCTGGCGGCCAGCCCAGGCTCACTTCTGACGCGGGCGCCTGCGGTATCATGCAGTTACTCCCCAGCACTGCCGGCAGAACGTGCGAGCAACTTATGGACCCGCAGCTGAACATTGAGCTTGGCGTAGGGTATCTAAAGAAGCTCGCCAGTGAAACTTGCCCGCAGACCGCCATACGCAAGAATAAGACCGTTGCGCAGTGCAAACCGCCTGCAGTGTCGCAAACCAGTTGCAGCAATGGCGATTTGCTGTACGTTGCCGCCGGCTACAACGGCGGCGTGGGTGCAAACTGCGGCAGCATGGATTGCCCGGGCCAAACCTGGTGGCAGTGCGTGACCAACACGGGGTACAAAGAAACCCGCGAATACGTGCTCAAGGTGCAGGCCGCGCGGACAAAAATTCAGTGCTTGCTTAGCGATCCAGTCGCAACGTGCCCATGACCTCACCCAGCGTCATTTTTACCTGTACAAACTGCGATAGCCAATTCCCCAAGTGGCAAGGCCGGTGCAGCACGTGCGGCCAGTGGGGCACCATTGAAGCCGGTGCGCCGACCATAAAATCTGCCCGACCAACCATTCAAGGGAAACCCGGCAAAACGGTTGGCTTCACGGATATTTCTGGCAATCCGGTCACCCGCGTGGCAACCACTTCAGCCGAGTTTGATCGGACGGTGGGCGGGGGTATTGTTCCGGGTTCCCTCATCCTGCTGGGCGGTGAACCCGGCATTGGTAAGTCTACGCTGGCGCTGCAAATAACGGCGGGCCTTAAAGCATCGGTGCTGTACGTTTCGGGTGAAGAGTCGGGCAGCCAAGTGAAGCTGCGCTACGACCGGCTGGGCCTCAAAGCCCCGCACGTGCGTTTCTTATCCGAAACCGATCTGCCCACCGTGCTTGCCACCATCGAAGCCGAAAAGCCCGGGCTAGTGGTTATAGATTCGGTGCAGACCTTGTTCGACCCCACCTTGCCATCCGAGGCTGGCTCGGTGGTCCAAATTCGGGTGGTTACCGTTAAACTGCTGACCGTGGCCAAGCAGCTGCACATCCCGGTGCTGCTCATTGGCCACGTAACCAAAGACGGCACGCTTGCCGGCCCGCGTATGCTGGAGCACCTGGTAGACTGCGTGCTCACCATGGAAGGCGACCCCCACCACGCGTACCGCATATTGCGCGCCACGAAAAACCGTTTTGGCGCAACCGACGAAGTTGGGGTGTTCGATATGGCCAGCACGGGTTTGGTCGATGTTCCCAATCCATCCGAACGCTTTCTGGCCGAGCGGCCCAAGAGCGCAAGCGGTTCTGCGGTCGTACCCGTCATCGAAGGCACGCGCGTTTTCTTGCTGGATATTCAAGCGCTCGTTTCAACAACGGTCTTTGGCTACCCGCAGCGAGTGAGCGCGGGTTTCGATAGCAAACGTTTGCAACTCTTGCTGGCCGTGCTGGGGAAGCGGGCCGGACTCGGCCTAGGTAATCAAGACGTACACCTGAACGTGGTGGGCGGCTTCCGCATCGAAGAGCCGGCCGCCGACCTGGGCGTGTGCTTGGCCGTTGCATCGTCGCTGCAAGATAAACCCTTACCCGAACGCCTAGCAGCAGTTGGTGAAGTGGGTTTGGGCGGCGAGATTCGCGGGGTGGGCAATTTGGACCGGCGACTCGCCGAGTGCGTGAAGCTCGGCTTCACTACAGTGCTTTGCCCGCCGCATGCCAAGGCCCCAGCCGGAAAAAAGCTCACCCTAGTGCCGGTGAGCAATGTGCGGGAAGCGCTGGTAAAGGCGGGTTTGGGGAAATAAAAAACGGGACAACATTGGTGTTGCCCCGTAAGGTTTTGGTGTTCGTGTTTTACCTGCAGGCAAGCGGAATGCCCATTGCTTGAGCTTTTGTCCCAAGCGAGATGCCAAATTCTCCGTGTTTGGCGAGCAGGCTGTCAAAATATTCAGAAACCGTGCCGTACACCTGCACAATTTCACCGGCCTCATCCTTGTGAATTTGGCCGCAATTTTTGCATGCGTGCAGGTGCTTTGCGCGGCAACCATCCACTGTTTCGCCAGTGATGGTGAGTCCACCGATGAATACAACTTCAGCATTTGTACAGCAAGGCACTTTTGCCCTAGCGCTGACATCTTTGTGTGCACCGTTACCGCGAAGGCAATGGTTAATATCTGCAATAACCTCTCGTAGGTTATCGCCTTTTACAATAATCATGTGAGTACACTCCATAGGGGTGAGGGTTTACATCCATTGTTTTTTTGCCTTTGGAGTGCGGCGGTTAAGGGCTCATGTGAAAATCCTCCATACTTTTTTGTGGTTGGCGCGTACCTTTGGGGTACGTGCATTTGGAAAAGAGCGAATAGTCTATTCTAGACTCCGCTGCTGGAAGAGTCAACCCAGCACCACTTTCGCGAGCTCGTGAAAGTGGTGCTGGGTCAATCCGGCCTCTACTCCGGGTGCAGGCGCTGGCGTTTTTCCGCTACAATTAGCGCAATTTCTGGGGTTGTGGATAACTCGGGATCATTTTGGAGTAGCGTGGCCGCAGCAGTGCGCGTCTCTTCCACAAGCGCCCGGTCGGTGAGCCGAGCGACCTTAAAAGGCTGGAAGCCGCTCTGGAGCTGTCCCCACAATTCGCCCGGACCGCGTCGGTTGAGGTCCTCTTCGGCCAGGGCAAAGCCATCGTTGAGTTTTTCTAGGACTTTCAGACGTTCCAGGGTTTCGGTGTCCGTTGCTTCGGTGGTCAGGTAGCAGGTACTGGGTTTGCTGCTGCGGCCAATGCGCCCGCGGAACTGGTGTAGCTGGGCCAGGCCAAAGCTCTCGGCGCCTTCCACAAGCATGACCGTGGCATTTGGCACGTCTATGCCCACTTCGACGACGGCAGTGGCCACGAGCACATCGGTCTGGCCAGTGGCAAAGGCCGCCATTGCCGCTTCTTTGTCTGCGCTTTTCAAGCGGCCATGCACCAAGCCGACGTGCAGGTTCGCCAGCGGACCCGTGCGGAGTTTCTCGTACTCGGCCGTGGCGGACTTCACGCCCGTGTCATCGCCTTCGATGCGCGGGCAAATAACAAAGGCTTGCTCGCCGGCTTGCACGCGTTCTACTATCGCGGCATAGGCAACATCGCGGTTCCGGGTATCAAGCAGTTTCGTAATTATAGGCTTGCGTTCGGTGGGCAGGTGGGGGATGCGTGATACCGAGAGGTCGCCCCACACGGTCAGCGCCAGCGTACGCGGGATTGGCGTGGCGGTGAGGGAGAGAAAGTGCGGTATGCCTTTCTTCCCTGCACTGCGTAGCGCCTTGCGTTGCTCCACGCCAAAGCGGTGCTGCTCGTCCACAATAACGAGTGCCAGGTTAGCAAACTGTACGCCCTTGGAAATAAGCGCGTGCGTGCCGATAATCAGGTCTACTTTCCCGTCGGTGAGTGCCTTGAGCATTGCTGGCCGAGATAGCGGTTTGGATTCGGAAGTGAGTAGCCGCGTCGCCTGGGTCATCAACCCCACGCGCGTGCCAAACGGTTTGAGGAGTTTGGAAATTTTTTCATAATGCTGGCGCGCCAAAATTTCGGTCGGCGCCAGGTAGGCAGTTTGGTATTTTGCCTTCGCGACGTTCAGAATGGCAATGGCGGCCACCACGGTTTTGCCAGAGCCCACGTCACCTTCCAGCAAGCGGTTCATGGGTGCGCCCTTGTCCATGTCTTGCAAGATGTCCCAGGCTGAACGTTTTTGGCCGGGGGTGAGGGTAAAAGGCAGACGCTGGACAAAGGCGACGGTGTCTTCTTGGCTGAAAGGAATTTTTATGCTCGGCTGTGCTTCTAGTGCCGCGCGTTCTTGCTGCACGGCCATGTGCACGGTGAAGAGCTCTTCAAAGCCAATGCGCCGGCGGCCGGCGGCAACGTCGTCAAAGTTCGTGGGTTCGTGTAAATGCGTCAGCGCGCCAGCCAGCGGGAGCAGCCCGTGCTGGGCGAGAAAATTATCCGGCAGCGTTTCAATGAGTTGCGTACTCGCGCCCAGGATCTGGTGCAGCCACAGGCGCAGTTGTTTTTGGGTGAGACCGTCAG
>JBBTRU010000015.1:0-1919 GCA_038065015.1 Patescibacteria group bacterium
ACGATATTCCTATTGTACAGAAACTTCGGGAGGCGTACCGAACATGGCTTGGGTTGCTCCCAAGGTTGCCACGACTGGCGCGGTACACACTTGGGGTAAAAATTGATACCCTTTTCACCGATACACTCGAGCTGGCTCTGCTGGCCGGGTACACTTCACGCACCCAAAAGCTTACTGCTACCCAGCGGGCATCCACCAAACTGGATGCGCTAAAATTTTTCTTGCAGCTCGCCTGGGAAACGAACACCATTGGCACAAGAGCTTTTGGCTCGCTTGCCGAGATGCTTACGGAAGTTGGAAAAATGCTTGGGGGCTGGCAGCGTGCGCTTGAAAAGCAGCAGACCGAGTAAAAGTCTGCTGCTTGCCTGTTGGGGGTGGACTGTCGACGCGCCGCGAGACCGAGGTTGTCATTACGATTGTCATCCCAGTTGTTGTTGACGTTCAGACCATCAGCATCGAAGTTACCGACGTACACGTGGTTGCCGTTCGACGAGACACGTTTGTACCCACATCTATCCATGGCACTGCCCATAGAATTCTCGTTGGGCTGTATAGTTTTTGGGAGTAACCCTGGAGCAGGGTACCTCCACCAGACGTGAGCACGAAGTACACCCGCAGTCACACCGAGCGCGCTACCTGTCTCCGCAGAGTGCAAGTATTCTGGCGCAGTGAAACGAGGCAACTTGCGAGGTTAAGCCCTGCCCGCTATTGCTTCGCATCATGCGTAGCAGGCGGGCGCAACCGAACCTTCTGTACAAGTACGATTATGTTACCATGAGCATTTGAGAAAAAGAAAAGGACCCTTCCACAAAATGCGAAAGGGTCCAAGAGTTCAAAAGGACAAAGCAACCAAGTG
This sequence comes from Patescibacteria group bacterium, assembly GCA_038065015.1. Taxonomy (GTDB): domain Bacteria; phylum Patescibacteriota; class Patescibacteriia; order PEXW01; family PEXW01; genus CAIPSZ01. The sequence continues at coordinate 857 of JBBTRU010000015.1, forward strand.
ACCAAGGGTCGGGTTTACTTCCGACGCGCCGCGAGACCGAGGCCGTCACCACGACTGACATCCCAGCCGATGCGGACGCCCAGACCATCAGCACCGAAGCTACCGACGTACACGTGGTCGCCGCACGACGAGACGTCGGAACAGCGCACGTAGTATTTCTCGAACAGGCGGGTGCTGGTAGCAAGAAAGGTGAGGATGCTTGCGTACACTACCTCGCACGCACGTGGCGTTATTTCCTCTGGTGTCAGGAGCACCTGCTGCTCGTCCCAGTTTTTACTGAAAGAGTTCGCAACTGCGTCCTTACGGACCAAGTACCATTGGACGTTCACTTTCTCGTCTCGAGCAAACTTCTCCTTGTTGTACCATGTATCGTCGATGCTGTAGAATAGCTTGCCTTTTCCCTGGGTACGTTCCCGAACCTCGAGGATGGAGAGCGGTGCCCCAGCAACCAGGACGTGCGTCTTGGCACAGTCTTTGAGGACTGTTTCCGAAAACGGCACAACCGAAAGCATGGCCAGCTCCTGATCGGTGTACTGGACACCAAGGTGCTGCGTAGCCGCATCCGGGCCAACGTAGTGCTTGCCCATAATTCTCTGGGCACGTTCCTGGGAAGTTGTAGGCAGGTAACCGCCGGACTTCGCAAGATTCGCTATGCGACGACGAAAGGCAGGGTCGTCATCGATTTTCGTAATGACGTCAGCGCCTTTATCACCAAGCTCATCAAGCAACTTGGCGGTAGCACTGTTGAGTTTGCCAGCGGACAGTGTCCAGGCTGAACCGGTCGGCTTTGTGTCGTTACTCATGTTCATACTCCTTGCTATTGCCTACAACGCATACAGCGTCTTCAGCGTTTCACCTATTCCGTAGGTGCACGGACGTACTTCGTTTGTATTGAAGCGAGCGGCTTAGGCGGGCTAGCATCCCACCCAAAACGCTCACTTCAACTGCTATTTTCAAGGTTCTAGAAAACACCATAGCATAGCGCAAAGGGGTACGCATGTCAATACATTGTACTGGACGGCCACATCGTGTGCAATCCCATGGTGGCTTCGGCGAAGGCGAG
>JBBTRU010000016.1:0-2529 GCA_038065015.1 Patescibacteria group bacterium
AACGCGCCAACGCTCGAGTGGCATTATTCGCCGAACCAATAAGCATGGCGTGCCAGAGGTCGTTCGTGGTCATGGTCTCGCCGGCACTGACGTACAAGCAGGAGCAAATGGCGCCATCGGCCTTTTGGTAGGTTACAATATTTTTAAAGGTGGGATTTCGATCAAGGTACACCAGCGCGGTCATGAGTTTGGTCAGGCTGGCAATCGGATGCCGTTCATCGGCATTCTTCGCCGCTACAACGACGCCGGTATCGGCATCGTAGGCAATGCCGGCAGTACTGCTGATGGGCAGCACAACCGGTGCAACGCTGGTGGTATCTGCAGGCGGTTGCAGCACTGGCTGCACAACCGCAGTTGCTTCACCCAAAACTTTCGGGTCAACCACGGCAACCTTCACCTTAGCGAGGCCGCCATTCTTGCCTTTTATTTTTTTAAAAGCAGTCGAGACCAAATCAATAACCCGGCCCCGAACATATGGCCCGCGAGAAACGACCTTCACCACGGTAGATTTGTTGTTCTCCAGGTTCGTCACCCGAAGCTTGGTACCCATCGGGTAGCGGTTGTGAGCAACACCGTCAGGGTGCTTGCGGCTGGCATACCAGCTGGCAATGCCGATTTCCTCACCCAAATCGTCCACCACCACCACGTAGCCGGCAACGTAAGCGGTATTCCCCTGGGTGAGCTCCCAAATTTTCTTGGCCGGATTGTAATACAGCACGCGTTGGCGCAAAAAGCCTTTCGGCGCCACTTTGGGCGTCACGACCATACCCTTGGACATGCGCGTGAGCACCCCGGTATCCGTACGAAACGCAACGAACACCGCCGGTGACCGTTGGCTGTAACGCGCTGGTAACGGGGCAGGCAACGCAAGGTCGGGGGTAACGACAAAACTCGCTGCTTCAGCCAGTGCCTGGCCGCGGAGGGTATACGTCGCGGTTGACGTGCTTGCGGACACTGCTGCTGCACTGGCGAGTACTGGCAGGATGTGTGATTGGGGGGTAACCACGACATCTGGACCAAAAGCCCCGGGTAGGGTTGCGGTATCGGTAACGGGTATAACAGTCGTGTGCAGCCAGCGGGTCGAGCCGACCAGCATTTGCGCTGCATCCATGCTTGTCCCGGCAATAACCCACGCTAGCGCCTGCGGGTCGTACGCCAAAAGGACAGTGGCGGTGTTTGCAACTGGCGTGGCTTTTACCTTCAGCCAGAGTTTATCCCTGGCCTGGGTCTCGGCAGCAACCGTATCAATGCTCATACCAAAAACTGTCCCTGCCGCAGTATAGCGGACCGGTAATGGTGCGGGGAGGGCAGCCTCGGGTGTCACCGTAATGTTCGCTGGGGCGGTAAAGAGGTTTGGTCGAATACCAAGTACAAATTGATCCGCAACACGTACCTCTACCCCTTTTGTGGCGTAATCAGTCGTAAGCTCGCGAGTCACAGTTTCTGCCGCATGTACAGGCAGCACTGAAGCGAGGAATATTAAGCCGCAGATTATGATAAGACGATTTTTCATACTGACAAGCATTCGTTATGGAGCCGGCGAGAGGAGTTGAACCTCCGACCCATGCTTTACGAAAGCATTGCTCTACCACTGAGCTACGCCGGCACATTTTCAGCATCGTTCCCGGGGCCCCCACGAGCGTGGCGCGCAGGAGTCACGCGCTTGCGCGGGACGACGAGCACGCGGTCGTGGGGTCAAGCGAGGCTTCGCGCGATGGGCGCAGTGGTCCCGCCAAGGCGGGAACTCGGAGCTCGGAGCGCGAAACGAGCTGGAGCGGGTAACGGGAATCGCCCCTTCGGGGCCGGGGTGCTACGCTCGCTCGCACCCGTTCGATTCCCTCATTCATTCGAAGTACCAAGCAAGCGGCCTGCCGTGAACCCGAACGAAGTGAGTGGTTCATGGAGCGGGTAACGGGAATCGAACCCGTATCTCATCCTTGGGAAGGACGCATACTACCACTGTACTATACCCGCGCAAGCGCCGACTTACGGCGCGTCGTTGGTATTTGTGTCGGACGTCGGTGCTTCGCAGGCTGGTTCAGTTTTGGCTTGCACGCCGCACTCGGGTGCCCAGCGGAAACGTGGTTCAAAAAGGATAACGCGCTTCGCTTTGACTTGCTCATTAACCGGCTCCTGCAGCCAGGTGTTAAAATTCGGCACTTTGAGAATGCGTCGGAGCGTGTACAGTGTACCATCGGCTTTTTTGGCCGCCGGCTCGGTTTTTTCCAGGTAGACAATTTCATACCCCCGAGTGGTTTCCAGAACGTTGCTCACGTTTCCCACTTTCAAAGCTTTTACTTCTGTAGCGCTTTCACCGTACGCTTCTTCAAGCTGCTTGGTCGTCATGGCGTCGAGTAAACCGCCTTTCACCGCCGAAGCATCTTCGCTCTTCGTCTTGGCTACGTCACCAAAGGTCTTCGGGTCTTTTGCCACTTGCTCACGGATGGTAGTCACGCCATCTTTAATGTCTTTAAAATACGCGGCCGCGACTTTATCCTGCACCACTTGCGGGCGAATGAGCTTCTGCTT
>JBBTRU010000016.1:2539-4331 GCA_038065015.1 Patescibacteria group bacterium
ACGGTCCAACCGTAAAGTTCCTGGATGTACTTCTCGACATCCGTTGCGTTCCCCGACTGCTGAACATACCCGTCGTACGTTGTATCAATATCCGCTTGCGCGATGGTGATGTTCTTCTCCTTCGCTATACCATCCAGTACGCTTTCGCCAACCAACTTGTTGAGAATAATTTTTCGGGTGTACACATCCTGGGTAAGTTTCAGCTGAGCCGCCGTATCGGGTGGCGAATTTCGCTCCAGAAAACTCGTGATATTCGGCACATCGGTTTGATACTCGTGGTATGACAAGAGATCGCCGCCCACAACCGCAACCGGGAAAGGAATATACTTTGCTACCCAGAGCACGGCATTGCTCTGCCAGCTAAAACGCAAGAAGCCAACCGCCAGCGTAAGAATAATCGCAACCACAGCAATACCAAGCCACATACCAATGCGCTTGAGCCAGTGGATGTGCGGGGGCGGCAGCTGCTTGAGTTCGGGATGCGTAGGATTCGGTAACTCGTTCTCGGCTTTGACTAACTCGCTGCGGACGGCTTCGTGTTCAGGATGGATATCAGGCATGGCTATGGTTAGTTACGGGGAAGGGCTGAAGAAGTACTGCCACCAACGCTGGGGGTTCGACGTACCACCCGGGTCGGCATTCGATGCAAGCTGCGTATTCGTTGCGGTAAGGGAACGAGTTTCGGGCAATATGAGTAATGATTCTCCGGGTCGTTGGACGTTGAGTCGCTTCCTCGCCTCACGTTCGCGGAAACTATCGGTGTTTATTGATGCAACGTACTCGCCGAGGGTGCGATTTTGGGCCTCAAGTTCGGCTATTTGCTGCTCCAAGGTTGTTATTTCTTCACGGAGCGAGAAGCGGCGAACCACTTCTTTGGTTATACCGACCACCAGAAAGGCAATAAGCAGGATTTCAAAAACGATCACGCCTCGAGATGTCAGCGCGCGCCGTACTGCTCGTTTGCGTTCTTGATTTCTCATGGCAGGACATTGGTTTTACGCTTGTACATTGTCACATAATCGGGTGTATTCGTCAACACGCGAATTACCAGGCTTAAAGTATTTCCTCACGCGTCACCGCACGCGACTCGCCTGGCGCTAGTGTACCGAGGAGTAGCCTGTGCATACGCACCCGCGTAAGCCGGACAACATCAACATGCACCCGCCCAAACATTCGGCGGATTTGCCGCTTCCAGCCCTGGTGCAGCACAACCCGATAGGTCCGGGTTCCAACCTCTTCAAGCTTGTCAAAATAGGCCCGCCCTTCCTGGAGTTTCACGCCCTGCCGGAGCTCGGCCAATGCTTCGGCATTCAGGTGGTGCGAAGTGCCAATTTCGTACTCTTTTTCGTGCTGGTAGCGCGGGTGCGTTAACTCGTTTGCCAGCGCGCCGTCATTGGTGAGGAGCATGAGCCCCTCTGAATCTTTATCCAAGCGCCCGGCAATAACCAAATCACGCATTCCGGGCAGGATGTCATAAATCGTCCGTTCATTTTTGTACTGCGCCCGCGTCGAAACTACTCCAACCGGCTTGTTGACTGCAATATAACGAAATGTTGTGGGTTGCTGCAGATCCACGCCATCTACCCGAACCGTATCTTTTTCTGGATCAATACTCGTGCCGAGTTTGGCAACTTGCAGCTCATTCACAAAAACTTTGCCTTCCGAAATAAGTACCTCGGCTTTGCGCCGAGATACAATACCGGTACTCGCAATAAATTTGTGGAGTCTCATAGATGGCTGGCGGAGCTTGTTGAAAATTGTTCGAACGTATTTTGAAGGGAATTACTGATTT
>JBBTRU010000017.1:0-6650 GCA_038065015.1 Patescibacteria group bacterium
GCGCGAGCAGAATAATCCGTGCGCGCCTATTGTTAGACTGCAACCACCCGTACCACATACTACCAAGAGTTGCCCCAAAAAAAACGGACAAGCGCCCAACTATGCCCCGAGGAGCAGTAGGTGGCGCTAGTTGACCAACGGGTGCAGCAGCTTGCTGCTGCAGTTGGCTATTATCGGTGATGAGTCGCCACACGAAGTAGAGTACCCACCACACAATGCAAGCGAGGACGCCAATCCCCAGAATACTGAAGATTGACGACACAACGTTTTGAAAATCAATCCAGAAAAACATCAGTTACTCCTTATTACTTTGTTTATCACGTGCCGCGCGAAACGCTTCACGGAAATTCCGGGGTGGGGTTGTCGGGGTGACAACCATGAGGGGTGCTGCAGCCGGTCTACGGATGTAACTTTTTTTCTCTTTGCCATCCTCGACCAGGACTCTGTAGTGCGTAACCTCATTCTGCAAATCAAATGCAAAGATGAGCTCCGCAATCCCTTCGTCATCAGTAATTCCAGAATCACTCCGGTCGCTGACGTGTCCGTTCACGCGCAGGCCGCTCAACGGGACGAGCTTTAGATCATCCCACACGACGATGCGCAAGATGAACAGCGTCGGCATACCTGTGATCACTTCTTCAGCTAACTCAATGATGTCATACTTGACCGCACGAGCCGGCTTAATGGTGATAGGCACTGTTCGCACGCCACTTGCTGGGGTTGCTACCGACAGTTGGTACGCATGGTTATACTCCAGCGGGCCAAAGGTTGTCTGGGACACGCCTTTGCCATCCGTTGGAATTGCATCACGCTTGTCATTAGCAAGGGTGAAACGTACCGGTACTGGCGGCAAAACACGACCGGCACTAGAAAGTACGCGGGCGCCAACTTCTAAAAATAGCTCTTCGCCATCTAAAAAATCACGCCACTGCAAATCTACTTGCTCGGTGTTTGCCGGCTGCTCCGCGGGTATATCCTGCGTGTGTATAAGTATTTCGCCGGTAGCGCCTGTGCAGGTAATTTCGAGACGCGGCGGGAGCTGCGGATCGACACTTGGGATTTCCACCAGGGTAAGTCCGGAACTTGCAGGGGTGGTAGTAATGCTCTGGCCATAAATCGAAACGGTCACTTCGGTTGCACCTTTGGGTATGATCAGCCAAAGTCGCAACGTGAGCAGACCGTTCACAAATAGCCACTCTTTCTTGCCAAGCCCAAAACGTGGAGTTTTTGGCTCGTACTCTTTTCTCTGTGCCATTATTGGCTCCTTTTGTATAGCGTTTATTATGTTTTCAATGAACACCTACCTTGCGGTAGGGCTATACCTAGTGGAGCCAGGCATAACGTCGCAGTGTAGTACGAATGATCCATTTTGTCAACTGCAAACCGGCCATAGCCTTGACGAAACCACCCCGGCCTGCTAGAGTCAGGCGTTACAAACACACAACCCCACAAGACAAGGAGAAGTCATGGGTACAATACTGTTCGTACTATTTCTATTTTTGGCGGCTTTCATTACCTACGTTTTGCTTCGAAAAAAGGTCGTCCCGGTTGGTTACCTTGGTTTGGTGCTCTTTATGGGCGCCCGAACTCGAAGAGTTTTTGGCGAAGGTTTCTGCGCCATACCGCCCGGCTGCACCCTTGAACTCCTGGAAGTAAAAGACCATGTGGTAAATCTTCAGGCTGAAGATGTTGGGTGTGGTGATGGCTTTAAAATCGTCATGAAGGGCGCAATGGTCCGCTACCGGCTGCGGCAGATTATCGACGTAGGTTCGGGCGGACGTTTTCGCACGACATTCATGAGTCTGTTGCGCCGGATCGTCCCCTATGCCATGGATAGCCGGACTGCGGAATACTTGAGCATGCAGGATGCTGTGCAGGCGTTAATCCCGTCAAAAACCCTGCAGGCAGCAAACACCTACTGTGCTTCACAAAAGCACAGTGAAATGCTCGGATACCATGTTATTGGCTTCGTGAAGGAGATTATTGCAAAAGGTGGCGTACCCGAACATGCACCGGATGATAGGGTAATCAACACGCGTCAAGGCTTGAATACATTTGTCTCGAGCGAGCTTACCAAGGAGTTTGAAAGCACCGGCTTAGAAATCATTAGCTTCACCGTTAGTGATTTTGATCCGGATGAAACCGCAAAAGCGCATATTGTTGAGGCCCAGGAAAAGATTCGGGAAATTCAAGTGCGCCGATTGCAAACCTCGGCATTAGTCGCCCAGGCTATGGAACTTGCAATGGCGGAGGTGGAGCTTAAGCAAAAGCACCCCGACGCTCAATTGAGTGCTCACTACACGAATGTGCGTACGCTGGATATTAACCAGATCGGGGCCGAGAATCTTGGTCCCTTTGGACAAATTCTCCTAGCATATCTGGCGAATCTTCAAACTGCAGCGAAACCTGCACCAACACCAACCGAAAAAGCCGCTTAAACTCTCTGCTCTTTTCTTTCCAGAAAGCCTCACAACACTTGTGGGGCTTTTTTATTTTGTCCGACACTGCACCAGCGAGCACTCCACCAGAATGTCCCCGAGAACATCGGTACGTAGCACTTCAATGCCCAGCTTTTCCAAATCAGCCAGCACCCGTGAGGCCGGGTGGCCATAGCGGTTCTTTGCCCCGACCGAAACAATCGCAATATCTGGGCTGACGGCCTGCAAAAAAACTGCAATGGATGAATACTTGCTCCCATGGTGACCCACCTTGAGCACTTCAGCATCGAGCGCGCTCCCCTGCTGCAGGAGTTGCTTTTCAACCGTGTCTGGCGCATCGCCGGTGAGGAGCAAATCCTGGCTGCCGTACGACACGCGTAGCACAATGGATTTCTCGTTACTCTCTTTTGCGGCGGCGAGGCCAGCGACAGACGGCCACAGCACGCGTACCCGCACTTCACCAAACGTATACTCCTGTCCAGCTTGGGCCTCGATGACGTTTACCTCTTGCTTTGCAAGCGCAGCCAGTAGGTGCTGGTACACTTTGGTTTGCTTGGTTGCGTCCCGGTTGATGAGCGCATTGACTACCCGGCCGCTTTCAACCAAACCGACCAGGCCGGTAATGTGGTCGGCATCCGCGTGCGTGGCCACCAGTAAATCGACGGCGCGATCGGTGACGGGCACGTGGCTGTCCACTTCCTGCACAAAGTCCTGACGCGGCCCGCCATCCACCACAATCGTCTCTTGGCTGGGCGTGCGAATGACAATGCCATCGCCTTGCCCGACATCGGCAAACCACACGCGGAGTGTCCCAGGCGCGCGGCCTGACCAGAGCGAAACCGCCGCCGCCAAAATGACGACGAGGACGGCAAACCGCAGCGCCCAAATTTTAGTCGAAGTGCGGTTGGACATGTTTGCGGGCACGCCAAAGCGAAGTCAAAGTAATAGTACCAGCCAGGCCGAACGATATTGCCGTGGGGAGGAGCACGCTCGCGGCCGGTAAACTGCTGGCCAGCGCAACAACGCGCTCAATGGCCCAGAGCACCGCCCAGGCACTCGAACCAGCAAAGGGCGCAACCGGCGGGAGAATAACACTGACGACGGCAACCAACCCGATGCAGGCCATGACCAGCGGCACGAGCGGCACCACCAGCACGTTAACCAGCGGCCCAATAATGGACACCTGACCAAAAGTAACGAGACTGGGTGGTAACGTGGCCAAGGTGGCACCCAATGTTGCGGCGAGCACGGTGGCAATGCTTGTTGGCAGGTGCTTGGAAAGTATTTTTTCCATTGGCCCGCTAAAGGCCACCAGGCCAAAGGTAGCGGCCAGAGAAAGCTGAAAGCCGACACTCTGCCAGAGCAAACCGGGCCACACCCAAATGAGGAGGGTGGCCGCGGCAACCAAAATATTCATGGCTTGCGCCGGCCGCCCCAGCCGTTGCACGCCCACCGCCAGGATGGCCATAACGCTGGCTCGGAGAATAGACGGCTCGACATTGGTGAGCAAGCAAAATCCCGGCGCAACGATGAGTACGACCAGGGCATTCGTCGTGCGTGACCACCGGCTGGCACCAAGGACGCTGATAAAGGTGAGCACAACGGCTAAATTACCGCCCGACACCGCAAGCAAATGGTTGATACCCGCCCGCCGAAATTGCTGCACCAGGTCTTTCGCCGGTTCGGCCACGTCACCCAGCAGCATGCCCGCCCCGAGCCGCGCTTCCCGCTCGGGCATGGCGGCAATGAGCTTTTCGAGAAAACCTGCCCGCACATTCGTCACCCAGCCGATTGCGGGCGGCGCGGGTACCAGCACCGGTGATAGTTGGACGCGGGCCGCGAAGAGCGCCGCAAGGGCTATTGCAAGAAACACCCCCCGCATCCCCGGCCGCCAATGCTTGAGGAGGATGAGTGAGATAGCGCAGACGACAAACGTCCGCACCCCATGGGGTTCGGCAGCGAAAATGCTTGCCAGGGCGGCGGTAATAGCACCGGTAAAGAATAGCCAACGCGACGGGGTCATAGTGGACCGCATCCTCTTGTGCCTGCAATGTACAAACCATAGAGTCTCGTGTCAACCCAGCACCACTTTTGTCTCGTGACAAAAGTGGTGCTGGGTCAACTTGCCGTTGCGGGCACGCCATGGTAAGGTCGGGTCGAAAAATACTGACCTTTACCATAAGGAGGAATAATGAAAGTTGCAATCCTTGGCGATGCCATAGCCAAGCCGGCTGCCGATGCGGTTGCCGAAGACTTGGCCCAGCGTCTCTCGCAACCCCCGGAGCAAGAGGAAAAACTGAGACTCAAAAAAAGCCCGCGCCACAAACTGCTCATTACCGGTTCGCATGATGGCACGCCCAATGCAATCCGCTGTGGCGCAATGCATGCCGAGTGCAGGCACGTTTCGACGCACTACGTAGAGATCCTAAGCACCAGCGTGTTTGATGCCTATACCCCAAGCGCGGGGTACTTCTACCACCGCTACAACAGCTTTGCGGAACGGGCCAACTTCGTGAGTGCTGCCTCGAGTATTGTCTTCTTCACGCTCAACCGTACCAACATTGGCACGGCGCTCACGCTGCTGTACGAGCAAAGCCAGGCAGCAGCGAGCGTCCTGGCCGAGCGACCTGCACTCCGTACCCTGCTGTTCTGGGACGAAATATTCCACCAGCACAACGGGGGCATCAGCCTCGAAGAGTTGCAACGGCATTTCGGCAACGCTGTGGACGCCAGTGACAGCGAGCACATAAAACTCTTCCACACTGCTGCAGAAGCCGAAGCGCACATTAACGCCTTCGAGAAAACATTGCTGGTACGATACTAGCGCCTTGCAAAAAGACAGTCTCCCCAGACTGTCTTTTTTACTGCTTCCCCTTTTGCCAGCGCAGGTAGCCTTCAATAAATTGCTCCAAATGTCCGTTCAACACATCGTCCGGATCGGTCGTTTCCACCCCCGTCCGGTGGTCTTTCACCAACTGGTACGGCTGCAGCACGTAACTGCGAATTTGGTTACCCCACGCCGCCTCGCTGTACGCGCCGCGTAACGCCTGCTTCTCGTCTTGCTGTTTGGCAAGGTTGAGTTGATGGAGTTTTGCCCGCAGGATTGCCATCGCGGTTTCCCGGTTCTGGCGCTGGGAACGTTCGTTTTGGCAGGTGACGGTAATGTTGGTGGGTAGGTGGACAATGCGCACCGCCGAGTAGGTGGTCTGCACGCTCTGCCCGCCGTGGCCGGAGGAGAGGTACGTATCCACGCGCAAATCTTTTTCATCAATCGGCTGCTCTTCGACATCCGCAAACTCGGGCAGCACTTCCACCAACGCAAATGATGTGTGGCGCATCTTCTCGGCATCGTACGGCGAAATGCGCACCAGACGATGCACGCCGGCTTCGCTCTTCAAATTGCCATACGCCCACCGGCCGCGAACAATAACCGTGGCACTTTTTATGCCGGCTTCCTGGCCTTTCGATTCGTCTACCACGCGTGCGCTCCACCCTTGCCGTTCGCAAAAACGCAGGAGCATGCGCAGCAGCATTTCGGCCCAATCCTGGGCATCCGTCCCGCCCGTACCGGCGTGCACGGCAAAAATGGCGTCGCGCTCGTCATACTCATTCGCAAGTAGCACCTGAAATTCTAAACCGTCAAACTGCTTTTGCAGTGCAGAGAACTGGTCGGTAATTTCTTTGGTGAGTTTTTCATCGTCACCCGCTTCCGCGGCCAAGTGCCCCAGGTCATCGAGGTTCGCTTTCAACTGCTGCCACTCCCCCACTTCCTTGCGCAAGGCTTCGGCTTGCTGGCTTATTGCGCGAGCGTTTTCCTGGTCATCCCAAAAATCGACTTGCGCCATTTGGTCATCAAGTTCGCCGAGTTTTTGCCGACGCTGGTCCAGGTCAAAGTAACCCCCAAGTCGAAGCAAGCTTCGCCTGGAGGTCGCGGATGTGGTCAGTGAGACTGGGCATGCAGCGAGCCTAGCACGCCTACTTCAACTCTTCCAGCATTACCGTAATGGTCTTCTCTTTTGTCTTGCTCAAGACTTTGAGGGTTATACTCTCACCCGGGGCATGCTTCTGGATAATACCGGCCAGACTGACGTCGCCTTGCAATTTCTGCCCATCAATTTCCAAAATGATGTCATTCTCCGCCAATCCTGCCTTATCCGCCGGGCTGCCCGGAATGACCGCAAGCTCCTCCCGCGTGTTGCCGCGCTGGATGAG
>JBBTRU010000018.1:0-8743 GCA_038065015.1 Patescibacteria group bacterium
AGGCATTGTTCTGCTTCACAATCAGCCGAATCTTCGCCATGGAGAATGTCACCGGCGCCAGCACTTCCATAGTGTCGGACGTACCCGAAGGGCTGGTAATGGCGCGCGAGGATGTTTTCGGAATGGTCACCCCCAAACTCGCGAGAATCGGCACGACAATCATCGTCGTACGATTGCCAGCCACGCCGCCAACCGAGTGCTTATCCGCAACGATCTTTTTCCCAAATCGAATGAGTTCGCCGGTATTGGCAATGGCTTTGGTCAGGTAGTAGAGCTCGTCATTGCTGTACTCCCGTACGAAGTTCGAGGCTACGAAGTATGTTAATTCGGTGGTGCCAAATTTATTGCTGACAATATCTTGGACAATTGCCAAAATATCTTTCTCGCCCAAACGCTTGCCCAGGAGTTTCTTCTTCAAGGCTTCAATGGAATCGGGCCGGGCGAGCGGTTCCACCATCACGGGCTGCCCCGCGCCAATCTTCGCGTCCCGCCACACTTCGCGGAACAGGCCAATTTCCCCGGGCCGCACGCGCCGGTGGGTGAGGTCTGCCTGGACAACCACCTTCTTGCCATCGCATTGGAGCTGGATGCGATCGCCTGCACGGATGCCAAAATTAGCGCCGTCCTCGTTCCGCAGCACGACGACGTACGGTTGCCCACCGGTACTTAAGTCAAACCGTTTTGCGCGGAGGACAAATGCCATGCCCGAAGTATAGCAAACAAAAAGTACCTCACCGAGGCAAGGTACTTCGCTATGGTCGGAAAGGTAGCCTACCCTTCGCAGGTACAACCCTCGGCGGTGCAATGCGTACCAACTTCGTGTTCGTGGCCACAATTATCACACGACATAGTCGCCACCTCCTTTCGAGTTACGCTAGGGTTACTGAACAATAATCGTCCCGCGCGTGGTTGGGCTAAAGTGGTCGTGATAGCCCCAGCTGCCCACCTGGGTAAAGGTAAAGCTGTACTTGTCACCGTTGTTCAGCGTCGCCGAATCCAAACCCGGCAGGTCGGTATGCGTGGGGTGCGGGTCAGAGGCAATGCGAATGGTGTCACCCGAATTGTTTGTCCAGGTCACGTTGGTGCCGGCTTTTACCGTCAGTGTCGACGGAGAAAACCCGCTCGCCGTCACCGTGACTGCGCTCCCCGTGGCGGCTGGGGCATTGGTATTGGCAGCAGCATTCGTGTTGACCGCACCATTCACGTTGGCCCCGTTCGTATTGGCAACGTTGGTGTTCACCACGGCGGTGTTCGTTAAATCAATGGTGGTGACATTCACATTCGAACCCTTCTCGCACGCCCCCAAGATAATGGGAAACGCGAGTAGTGCGGTGAGTAGGAAGAATTTTTTCATAGTGGTGGTCTTACGTAGCACTGGCCTGCAGGAAACGGCTATCCACATCCTGCCAGTTGATGTTCTTCAGAAAATTCTTGATGTACGTGGGCCGATCCGAACCCACGTCAATAAAGTACGCGTGCTCGTACACGTCCAGGCACAGCAACGGGGTGCAGCCCCACACCCCGCCCTGGTTCTGCGCGTCGGCCGCGTACAGGTGCAGCTTGGCGTCGGACGGATCGTACGCGAGAATTGCCCAACCGCGTGCGGCCATAGCCGTGGCCGTGAGCGCAGCCGTGAATGCGTCCCAGCTGCCCCAGGTGGCGGTAAGCACAGCAAGAATCTTCGTACCGGCCGGGTCGCCATTGCCGCCCAGGTTGGCAAAGTGCACCTGGTGCAGAATCATACCGTTGGCGGCAAACGTCTCGCCTTCTTTGAGGCCGCGATACGCCGAGTAAATTTGGTTCGCCTTCGTGGCGTCGGCTTCAACAATTGCCGCTTCGACTTCGTTGCGCTTGGCCACGTAGCCAGCGTAGAGCTTATCGTGGTGAATTTCTACAGTCTTCTTCGAAATGCCATCCAACTCTTTGCTGAATGGTAACGGCTGCACTTGGTGCGCCATAAAATTTTCGGTTAAACGCGAGAACGTGCTTCAGGGCACTACTTGTTTGCCTGCAGAATCAACTATGGTAATTGCCAACGTTGGGCAAGCTTTCGCCGCATCGATAATCATGTCATCGGCATCGCCAGTCATGCTTTTCACCACGGCCTTGCCCTCGCCGTCCAGCTCGAAAACTTCGGGGGCGACGGCCACACAGCTCCCAGCAGAAATACACTTTTCCCGATCAACGACGATGCTCTTGAATGGCATGGCAACAGGGTTACTAATGAGTATACGTAGGATACCAAACCCCCGCCAAGGATTCAATGGAACTCACTTCCTTGACTCGCTAATGGCTTTCTGGGTGGCAACCAGACCCAGCGTAGCGCACTTCAACCGCGCAGGATTTATTGCCGTTTCCAAGTACTGCTCAATATTTATCACACCGAGTGCTGCAATTTCTGCTTTCGTCTTGCCCACCAGGTTTTCGGACAAGGCAGACATGCTAGCCTGGCTCACGGCGCAGCCTTCGCCGGTCCATTGGACTTCCCGCACCTTACCTGCAGCATCGTAATTCACAAATACTTCAATCACATCCCCGCACAGTGGGTTGGGTTCGCGGTGGCTGGCATCGACAGGCTCAAGCTTCCCGGTATTCCGCGGGTGGTGGTAGTGGTCGAGGAGAGTAGATTCGTACATGGGTTTTTCGGGACGTTATAATTTTCGGTACGGGTACTTCTCCGTTTGAAATACAACATAGTAAAAATCTTTATACGTTAAACCCTGTATAACCCCGCCGAGGAGGAAGCCGTACACAAGTGGGTGGTAGACCCCTACACTAAGCAATGCAACGATTGCAATCGAGCAGTAGAGCCAATGGTGCAGCCAAAATGTGTAGCGGCCGAAAGTGAAACGTAACGAGCGCATGCGTCCTTGTTCGCCTGCACTTTTTCCAGATACGTACTTCCAAAAGAAGAAGCTCACGATCGTGACGAGCGCGGGGTAGAAAACCTCTGTCATATCCCAAACACTTTCTTCGCGTCTTCAATTGCGTTGAGAAAAACGTCGGCCTCTGCCTTAGTGTTGTACAAATAAAACGACGCGCGGGCGGCGGCGGGTTTGCCGAGCCGTTCGAGCATAGGCTGAGCGCACATGTGGCCGGCGCGCACGGCAATGCCTTGCTCGTCGAAAATGCTGGCAATGTCGTGCGGGTGCATGCCGTCAATCCAAATGGAAAATATGGCGCCGCGGTTTGGTGAGGGTTGCTGGACACCAAAAAGCCGTACGCCAGGGATAGCCGTGAGTTTTGGCAGAACGTAGGCGGCAATGTCCTGCTCGTGCTGCCAGACATTTGCCATACCGACTTGCGTGAGGTAATCCACAGCTGCACCTAAGCCAATTGCACCGACGACGTTGGGTGTGCCGGCTTCAAACTTCCAGGGTAGGTCGTTCCAGGTGGCGCCGGCTTTGGTCACTTCTTTAATCATGTCGCCGCCGCCCAGCACGGGTTCGGTTGCATCGAGGATTTCTTTGCGCGCCCACAGCACGCCAATACCGGTTGGGCCGAGCATTTTATGGCCAGAGAATGCGTAAAAGTCTGCATCCAACGCCTGCACGTCGACGGGCATGTGCGGCACAGCCTGGCAACCGTCCACCAGCACTTTCGCGCCAATTGCATGTGCCTTCTTAACGATTGTCTGCACCGAGTTTACCGTGCCGAGCAAGTTGGACATGTGGCCGACGCAAACGAGTTTGGTTTTCGACGTGAGTAGGGTGTCGAGCTGACCAAGATCCAGCACGCCTTCTACTGGTTTAGCAGGGAGGAACTTCAGCACAATCCCCCGCTCCTTTGCCAGCATTTGCCACGGCACAATGTTGGAGTGGTGCTCCATTTCCGTGGTCAGCACTTCATCCCCGGTTTTCAAATTTTGCCGCGCCCAACTCAAGGCCACCAGGTTGATGGCCTCACTGGCGTTCCGCGTGAAGACAATCTCTTCAACAGACAGGGCATTGATGAACTGCCGGACTTTCTCCCGTGCGCCTTCGTAGAGCGCCGTGGCTTCTTCACTTAGGGTATATATCCCCCGGTGAACGTTGGCGTTGTGGTTGCGCTGCACGTCGTCCATTGCCTGCAGCACGCTCTCGGGTTTCTGGCTGGTGGCACCATTATCCAAGTACACCAAAGGCTTGCCGTTAATCTGGCGGCCAAGAATGGGGAAGTCTTTCCGGATAGTAAGAGGGTCGAACATTACGTCCAGCCTACAACGCCAGGCGCAACTGGGCAAATAAAAAAGCGGCTGCACTGGGTGCAACCGCCAATAAAATACCTATCGCTTCCAAGGCTCGTCTGGATCTTTTTCATTACGCTGCGCGCGTAATTGCTGCTCCAGCGTTTCGCCTGCTGGGAAGTAGTCCATGGGAAAGTACGTCGGAAAGAGCATGTGTATGCGCGAGGTAACCATTGCTGGATCGTGCAAATGAAGGTGCTGTGCTGTCGCGAGTACCGTTATACGAAAGGCATCGCATGGGTGCTTCGCAAAGTATGTCGACCAGGCATCACGATCCCATATCTTTGGCTGCCCCGGCAGGCCATGACTAGAACGGACAAAATTGACGCCTATCTCGTTGAGCATAAGCCTGCGGAAACAGACGAGGTTTTCGTAGCTGTACAACTCGGTCGGAACCTCAGGGAGTGACGTGGCGAAGGCCACAATCTCGTCGTGGGCCTGGCGGGCATCCGGGAAGCCGAGCGAAGTACAGATCTGCATAGCGTCAGTCAGCGTTGCGAGATCAGCCTGCTCTAACAGGCGCTCGCCTATATCCGCCGTAACGCAGCGTGCAATGAGTTCTTTCTCCGCACTAAGGTAATTTCTATCCATAAACTCACCGAGCACTCCGTCTTGGCTGGTGAGCGCACGATATGGCTTGAGGGCAGTACGAAGCGTGCCAACGTCCAGCACCGGCGGTGCTGGGTAGGTGGGAACGAAGCGCCGTAGCACCTGGTGTTTATTATGCTGCATGGGTTAACTCCTTTCTCATGTCTATGCCAAACCAAACGATTTTTCCCTTACCATCCAGTGCTTGGACTTGAGAAAAAATGTCGAAGAGCATGCGAACAATGTACAGCCCTCGACCATGGACCGGTAATGCGGCAAGTGCTTCTGACGTCGTGGGATCCGCAACGAGGACATCGTCAGGAATCAAGGGCAAATTATCAGCAACGCCTACGAGGAATACGTAACGCGGGATGTGCAAGAATACTGTGGCTACATACCGTTCGATTGTTTTGTCGCCATACACAATAGTGTTTTCCACCAAATCGGTAATGGCAATGCCCGCATCATTCTTGCGCGATGCACTTAAGGGGACGTGTTCGAGAAATTTGCAGAGTTCGACTTCGACGTTTTGGGTAAGTTCGGGTGAAGCAACGGCGGAATAGTATTGCGCGTGCAGGGACATGCGGCGTTCTTTGGGTATCTGCCAGCCAGGTGGCAGGTATTGCCCAATATCACCAATGAGCATTTCTAAGGGTGAGGTCATTACTGCCTCCTTTCGGTTGTCAATGTTCAGTTGTTTGTTGGCCTTTGCTCAAAGCCTACCCTGGCTGGCCAGGGTGTCAATCCGTGGGTAAGAATGGCTTGCAAAGCGCTTCGGGCACGCGCTTGAGCGCGGGGGTAAGAAAACCAGCAACGATAAGGTTACGGGCGTGCGCCTGGGGAAGTCCGCGGGACATGAGGTAGAAAAGTTGCTCGTCATTCATGCGGCTCGTCGTCGAACCGTGACTGGCTTTTACGTCGTTCGCTTCAATTTCGAGCGTGGGCAGAGATTCCGCAATGGCATTGTCGAGCAGCAGCACATCGTCACGGTAGTAGCTGCGGGTTTGCTGCGCGTTTGGCGCCACCTTGATGAGCCCGGTAAACACGCTGCGCGCTTCTTGCTCGTACACCCCGCGCACGTACACGTCGCCACGCGTGTGCGGTACGGCATGGTCCACAATCACGTGGCAGGCATGGTGTTCTAACTCACGGCCATGGTACATGCCGGTAAACTTCGCTTCCGCACCCGAAGCTTGCAGCGAGAAGACTACCCGCGTTTCGAGCCGGGCGCCGCCCATGGCCCGGTCAATAACGTGGAGCATGGCGTCTTTCCCTATGGCTGCCTCGATGCCGAGCAATCGGTACGCGTCAGCCGCATACGTCGCCGCAACCATCAGCGTCAGCTGGCCACCGGCTGCTACAGCAATAGTCATTGCGGTTGCACCGGGCTTTGGTGAGAAGGTTATTTCTTTTACTTCCCCAGACGCGACGCGCAGAACTTCGGCATGCTTGGGTAATGCTTCGGGAAAGGGTCGCAGTGAGTCACGTTTCGGCAATGGGAAAGTGTAGGTGCTCATCCCACACTCCCCTCCATTTCCATACGAATAAGTCGGTTGAGCTCCACGGCATATTCCAACGGCAGCTCTTTCGCAATGGGCTCAATGAAGCCCTGTACAATCAGGCTGCGCGCTTCTTGGTCTTTAATGCCACGCGACTGCAGGTAGAAAAGCTGTTCCTCACCAATCTTGCCCACGCTGGCTTCATGGGCAATGGTCACGTTAGACTCGCGGATATCCATAGTGGGATAGGTGTCGGATCGTGATGTCTCGTCGAGCAACAGCGCATCGCACACCACCGAAGACTTGCAGCCGGTCATGCCTTTGGGCACCTGCACCAAGCCGCGATACGACGTGCGCCCGCGTTCTTTGCTAATGGATTTGGAAATGATCGTGGAGGTCGTGTCCGGCGCGCCGTGAATGGCTTTGCCGCCCGCATCCTGGTGCTGGCCATTGCCCGCAAACGCGATGGAGAGGACATCCCCTTTGGCCCCGCGCCCGAGCAAGTACACGCTGGGGTACTTCATGGTGAGTTTGCTCCCGAGATTGCCGTCCACCCACTCCATGGTGGCATCCTCATACACGAATGCACGCTTGGTAACCAAATTGTACACGTTCTTCGACCAGTTCTGCACCGTGGTGTACCGCACCCGGGCGCCGCGTTTGACAATGATTTCCACCACGGCCGAGTGCAGGCTGTCGGCACGGTACACGGGCGCTGTGCAGCCCTCGACGTAGTGCACGTAGCTGCCTTCGTCCGCGATAATGAGCGTGCGTTCAAATTGCCCGGCGTTCGGTGCGTTGATGCGAAAGTACGCCTGCAGCGGAATGTCCACGTGTACGCCTTTGGGAATGTAGACAAAACTCCCACCGCTCCACACCGCGGTATTCAGCGCGGAAAACATGTTGTCCCCGGCCGGAATCACCGTTCCAAAGTACTGTTTGACCAATTCGGGAAACTTTTTGAGCCCCGTATCCATGTCGAGAAAAATCACCCCTTGTTTCTCTAAACTTTTCTGCAATGAATGGTATACGGCTTCGGATTCGTACTGCGCCATAACCCCGCCCAAATACTTCTGCTCGGCTTCGGGTATGCCAATCTTGTTGTAGGTGTTCCGAATTTCCGCCGGCACGTCGTCCCAGGATTGCGCCACCTTGTCTGTGGGTCGGAGGGAGTAGTGAATCTTGGTAAAATCAATATTCGAAAGCTCCCCGCCCCAGCTGGGCAGGCTTTTCCGTTGGAATATCTCGAGGGCGCGCAGCCGCGCACCGCGCATCCATTCTGGCTCGAGCTTGTAATGCGAAATCTGCTCCACCACCTGGCGGGAGAGACCGGGTTTCGACATGGAGGCATACCCTATGGGGTCGGCAATATCCAGGCTGCGGCTGGCAACGGTCATGGCTGCGGCTGCACTGCAGCGTAGCCCACCCGCTCGATATCATACGCCAGGTCTTTGCCGCCGCTCTGGGTTATGCGCCCGTTGGTGAGCACGTGGACGTGGTCGGGCGCGACGAATTCCAAAATGCGGGAGTAGTGCGTTATGAGCAAGATGCCAATCCCTGCCGCACGCGCGGCCTGCACGCCTTGCGCTACCACCTTGAGCGCGTCCACATCCAAGCCCGAATCGGTCTCGTCCAAAATAGCATACTTGGGTTGAAGCACCGCCAACTGAAGCATTTCCAAACGCTTCTTCTCCCCGCCCGAAAAGCCTTCGTTAACGGCGCGCTTTACAAAAGTGGGTTCAATTTGCAAATCGGCAACGGCTTTTTGCAAACGAGTGGAAAACGCTTTGTGGTCCAGCTGGCCACTATGCAAGCTGCGCCAGGCCGTGCGCAAAAAATTCTGCACCGACACGCCGGGAATCTCGACGGGATATTGAAAAGAGAGAAAGAGCCCAGCCTGCGCGCGCTCATCCGCAGGCAGCGCGGTAATATTTTTTCCGTCAACCTCTACGCTGCCTTCGGTAATGCCATAGCGCGGGTGGCCCATGAGCGCATTCGCCAAGGTGGATTTGCCCGAGCCGTTGGGACCCATGAGCGCATGCACTTCGCCGGCTTGTACCTGCAACGAAACACCGCGGAGGATAGGTTTCCCCTCCACGGTCACGTGGACATTACGAACAATCAACGACATGGCTTAGGCGCTTATGTCTACCAAGGTGTGGCGTTCGAGCTGGCTGTAAATTAAACGGTGCACCTTGGTCCAGTGCGGCTTAATGGGGCAGTTCGCCTCCCGCGGGCAGGAACCCGGCGTCCGAATGCAGCGGGCAGGCGCCATGGGCCCATCCATACGCTCGATAACGTCGATGAGCCGAATATCCTTGGGCTTGCGGGAGAGCGCGTAGCCGCCTTTCACGCCTTCTCGACTCTTCAGAAACCCGCCGGCTTTCAGCTCCCCGGCAAGCAAGCTCGTGTAGCGGTAGGGCAGCTTGTT
>JBBTRU010000019.1:0-7896 GCA_038065015.1 Patescibacteria group bacterium
CTCGGCGAGCGGGCAGGTCGTTGGTACTCGGGAAGGCACCCCCGAGCAGCAAGCTGCTCGGTTGCCTTAGAAGAACAACTTCAACTGCCGTATGGTGGTGGGGCTGTGCTTCTCTTGGTTGGCGATGTAGCGCCGGACCTTCAGCTCGGTCTGGCCCTCGCCCACCGTGCCGACGTAGTAGCCGTTCTTCCAAATCTCACCACCCCACAGCTGCCGCTTGAGCTGGGGGAAGGTGCGGTACAGCTCATGGGCAGCGATGGACTTCACGGTCTGCGCGATGCTGGCCGGAGCAACCTTGGGCGGGGCGCCCACGAAGAGGTGCACATGGTTCGGGGCGATGCCGAGGCAGTAGAAGTGGAAGTCGTATGCGTCGCAAATAGCCTTCACGCGGGTCACGAGCAGTTGCTTCATGGTGTTGTTGAGGACGTGCTTGCCGTACTTCACGCCCCACACCATGTGGTACGCAATTTGGTAGGTGGTCTGGGCGCCGCGGTACATGTCCATACGCGTGCGTACTGTACCACGTGGGCCACCTCTTCGTGGCCTACCCCGCCACCAGCACTCCGGGTCCTATTCTACCGAGGAGCAAGCTCCTCGGATGTCCGGACGTGATGACAAAATTAAACTTTATACTTCTCCAACCAATCGCCAATAATCGGCAGCTTGTAGCTGTTGCCGATAAACGCTTGGTACAAACCGTACAATTCAAAGGCTAGAATAATGACGCCGAAAACCGGGAAAAACCACAGGACGGATAGCACGAACAGGGCTGTGCCATTCTTGGCATGGGCATGGATGAACGGGTCGTCCCGCTTGAGGAAGAGAATGGCTAGGCAGATGAACCACACGTAGCCGAGCGCGGCCAGCAAGAATTGCTGGTTATTGAAGCCGGTATTCTGAGTTTTCTGGGTAATGGGATCCATGCGCCTAGTATAGCGCAGCGGCTTGACAGCGCAAGAAAATATGCTAGCCTATACCATCAAACCAACAACACACACATGCAAGGAGGCATATGGACGTACCGGCGACCACGCAAGGGAAAAAAATTGATTTTATTTACAAAAAGAATGATGCGGCCGCAGGCTTAAGCCTACAGGCAAGCGAGTTTACCCGAACGAACGCGCAGAGCGTTCTTGATGATGAGCACAGACTTGCGCAAAAACCCTACGGCTGGCTCGAGGAAGTTGTAAAACTGCTCTACGGGCAGCAACCGCAAAAAGAGCAGAACTTCGAGTACGGCCGGCTCATTGCATTGTGGGAACGCGCCGTGCAGAACCAACTCTTCGTTGCCCAGCGGGATATTGCCAATGCAATTCAGAATCGGTCAATGCCCCTGGCCCTGCCCTTCCCGCTCCCAGAAGTGAAAATCTACATTGTCGGCACGGGGGAAGTGATGCTGCATAGCTGTCCGCTCCCGCTCTGCTGCGTAGAAAATGTTGCATACCGACCCGTTCTGCCCAAAGACCTCCACACGGACTTTTTTGATCGCTTCAAGCGCATTCCGCCCATTAACGGTTGCGACCATCGCATCCCCGTCCCCGAGCACGCCCAGCGCATCATCGCCAACGCTCTGGCAATGTACAAAATGAAACGTGGTAGCACCTCAAATGTTACGGAGGAATAATGTTCGTTATCGCCCGTCTTCACCAGAAGACGGGCTTTTTATTTTGATAAACACAAACCAAGCGCAGGCACAGCGGCCTACGCTTGGGTATATTTTATAATACTCTACGGCCCTAGTAATCCCCCATTCCCATGCCGCCACCCATACCACCCATCCCGCCAGGCATGCCGCCGCCGGCATTGTCTTTCTTCTCCGGGATGTCGGTAACCACGGCTTCGGTGGTGAGGAGCATGGCCGCAATGGACGCGGCGTTCTGCAAGGCAAAACGCGTAACCTTGGTGGGGTCGACGATACCCGCGGCGACCAAATCTTCGTACTTGTCCTCGGCCGCGTTGTAGCCGTGACTGCCCTTGAGTTTCTTCACCTCTTCGGCAATCACCGAGCCGTCTTTACCGGCGTTCTGCGCAATCTGCCGCACTGGCTCTTCCAGGGCGCGCTTCAAGATTTGTACGCCAATTTTCTGATCACCTTCCACATGGAGGCTATCGAGCACGTGGGCCGCTCGGACGAGGGCCACGCCGCCGCCGGGCACAATACCCTCTTCCACGGCTGCGCGTGTCGCGTGCAAAGCGTCTTCGATGCGGTGCTTCTTCTCTTTCATTTCCGTTTCGGTGGCCGCGCCCACTTTGATGACGGCCACGCCACCAGAAAGTTTGCCCAAGCGTTCCTGCAACTTCTCTTTGTCAAAGTCGCTGGTGGTGGTCTTGATTTCCGCTTTCAGCTGGCTCACGCGCTCGTCAATCATCTTCTTGTCGCCACGGCCTTCCACAATAGTGGTGTTCTCTTTGCTAGCAATAATCTTGCGGGCCGTGCCAAGCACGTCGAGCCCGGCGTTCTCCAGCTTGAGGCCAATGTCCTCGCTCACTACTCGGCCGCCAGTGATGACGGCGATATCCTGCAGCATGTCTTTGCGGCGGTCGCCAAAGCCCGGGGCTTTCACGGCCAGCACGCTAAACGTCCCGCGCAACTTGTTGACCACGAACGTGGCGAGCGCTTCGCCTTCGACGTCGTCGGCAATAATGACCAGTTCTTTCTTCCCCGACTGGGCAACCTTCTCGAGCAGGGGCAGGATGTCGGCAAGGGCAGAGATTTTCTTATCGGTAATGAGGATATGCGCGTCCTGGTACACGGCTTCCATGCGCTCGGCATTGTTGATCATGTACGGCGAAACGTAACCGCGGTCAAATTGCATGCCTTCGACAACTTCTTTGGAGAGGCCAAACGTCTGTGACTCATCCACGGTGACCACGCCGTCCTTGCCGACCTTGTCCATGACTTCGGCGATGAGCTTGCCCACTTCTGGGTCAGCCGCAGAAATCGAAGCGACTTGCGCGACTTCGGCCGTGCTCTTCACGGGCTTGGAAATTTTGTGGAGTTCGTCAACCACTGCTTTCACGCCCTTCTCTATGCCGTGACGCATGACCATGGGGTTTGCCCCGGCGGCCAGCACGCGGAAGCCGTCGGTAATCATCTGCTGCGCGAGCAATGTCGCCGTGGTCGTACCGTCACCCGCAACGTCATTCGTTTTCGACGCGACTTCCTGCACCAGCTGCGCGCCGACATTCTCGAACTTGTCTTCCAAATCAATTTCCTTGGCAATGGTCACGCCGTCATTGGTAATGGTCGGCGAACCGTAACCCTTATCCAGCACGACGTTGCGGCCCTTAGGTCCGAGTGTAATCTTCACGGCGTTGGCGAGCTTGTCCACGCCCTTCTTGATGAGCGCGCGGGCTGCTTCGTCGAAAAGTATTTGCTTTGGCATAGTATATTCCTTTGCTAATTACTGAGTGAGCACGGCGAGGACATCCTCGTCCTTGAGAATTTTGTACTCCACATTGTCGACCTTGGCTTCGTCGCCCGAGTACTTGCCGAACAGCACAACATCGCCCAGCTTGAGTCCAAGCTTGGTAATCTTCTCACCCGTACCAATGGCGATAACTTCGCCTTGCTCCTTCTTCTCTTTATCCACCGTGTCGGGCAGCACAATGCCGGACTTCGTCACTTCTTCTTGCGTGGCGGGCTTTACCACAATCCTGTCGCCCAGGGGTTTCAGCTGCATAGGGTACATAGTTACGAAATACGAATGAATAGTACGAATATACGAACTACGAATCGCTTTACGGAACTTTCAATTACGAACGATACCCCTTCGTAATTCGTAATTTCGTATCCCTTTTCGTAATTCGTAACTGGATTTAGCACTAACCATTAAGGAGTGCTAACCGCCTTGTAGAAGGGATTTTAGCAGGAAAATAAGGGGTGTCAACCCCGCACCACTTTTTGGCCTAAAAAGTGGTGCGGGGCCATAGAGATGTGCGGGAATCTCCTGATGTGCTAGATTCATGGAGCTAACTCTTTAACCGTACTTTTACAACCTAACTGGAGGTTTCCCATGACGACGCCCCACAAGCGGTTTTCGATTGGGAAGTTTCTCTTCCTGGTCGCCGTACAGTTCACGCTCTTACTGCTCGGTCTGTCCCTGCTCTTCCCAAAAACCTGGGCAGCGCAAATCGATGCCGGACTCGGCAGTTTCGTGCTCGTCTTTCTTGGCGCGCACCTCTTCAACTGTTTTTTCGAGTGGGCATTCCACCGATACGTCTTGCATGTAGCAATTGCTCCCTGGCTACGCACCTTTGCGGTGGACCACACCCACCACCATGACCTTACCAATATTTCGCTCATCCGAAATAAGGCAAATACAGGACGCATCATTCTAAATGCGTACCCGATAGAGAAGGAGGAACAATTTGAATCTTCCGCATTCCCCTGGTACGCCTTAGTTGGTTTCTGGTTAGTCTTCACTACACCCTTCATCGGCCTGCAACTCTTGCTGCCGCATGCGCCCATACTCTTGGGCGGGTACGCTGCACTGACCTTTTCCATGATCAGCTACGAAGTGTTCCATGCCATTGAACATTACCCGTACGAATGGTGGCAACGCGCTATCGAGCACCCGCACTTTGGGAGTATCTGGCGTAACGTGTATGCCTTCCATCACTTCCACCACTACAACCGCAAAACGAACGAGGCTATCAGCGGCTTCTTCGGCCTCCCGGTTGCTGACGTGGTGTTTCGCACCTTTTCTTTGCCTAAGAATTTGCTGCTGGATGGCCGCATTGCGACGGTCGAGGAATTCGAAGTTCAACCGCCTCGATGGATTGTCCGGTGGATGGATAAACGCGCCAGAGCACTGGTACGATTCTGGGAGAATAGAAAAAATCGCCAACAAACCAAAACCGAAAGATTGTCCCGTGAACAAAAACAAGAAGTCTAATCACTTCTTGTTTTTTATTTGCCCGCCCGACTCCCCAACCCCACCACCAACCACAGCAAGAGTACTCCCGCACCTAAGGTCCACAGATAGTGGTCGAATAAGCCAATGACGAGCAGTGCGGACAGTGCGCTCAAGGTCACCAGCGATACCCAGGTCCGCTCCTGCAGCAACCGCAGGATATTCTGGCGCAACGCTGTGAGCAGAAAGGCCAGGTAGACGAGGCCGCCAATGACACCTAGTTCAACCACGCTCAAGAGATAGATATTATGCACGGGCTGATAGCTATGCACGCTTTCCCGGGCGCGCTCAACCCGGTCGTACAAGGCCACGGGCATGTTGCCGTAGCCAACGCCCCGCACGGGTTCCAGCTTGATGAGCGCGTAGGCATCTGTAAATTGCTGCTGGCGTTCGGAAATGGATTGCGACTCCAGCCGGCCGCTAGCTTCGGTACGCGCCAGGAAGGGCTGCGGCAATACGAGGACGGTAAAACCTGCAATTACTACAAAGAACAGCGTCCACTTGGCCCACAACTGCCAGCCCCAGGGCCAGCGCAGGATAATGAGGAGGGCGAGCGTGGCGAACCAGCCAGCGGCAAAGCCAATCCATGCCGAACGCGAGAAGGTGAGCAGCAGGCCAAGTATGAGTATGGTAAGAACGACAAGTAGCCCGGCAATGCGCCATGCCTGCTTTACATACCACCGCTTTCCCTCAAGGTGGCGACGAACATTTTCCCGCGTCCATTTGGCAAAGCCCTGCCGCACACCGTTGTACACCCGCAGGTAAAAACCAAAAGTAATGAGCAGCGCGGCTGCCAAATAACCGCCCAGGATGTTCGGGTGCGGCAGGCTGCCGTACGCGCGCAACCAACGCATGCCCCCAGCTTCCACGACCGACGTGCCACTTAGCCCGGGATCGTGGCTCGCCAAACCCAACCACGAAAACGCGGGGCTAGTTTGCGCAAAAAATTGACCAATACCAAACATTGCCTGCAGCAACCCGCCAGCCACGAAGCACCCAAGTAAAAATTTTGGCTTCACCCATTCCTGCTGCACCACCCACCACAGCAAAATGCCCAGCACGAAAAGGTGCAGGCTATAGAGTGCAACCTCGGACCGGTTTGCAAAAATGATTGAACCAAAAATCACCAAACCGAGCGCGCCAATCGCGGTCCACAGGCTGCGCGAGCCAGTCCGCCGGTGCGGCAGGAGCAGCGCGCCAATACCTATTACGATAAGTAAAATATCTGTAGCGTACAAACTCAACGTGCCGTACTCGGTGGGTGTAACCCCGATACGCGGTTGGGCAAGAATGAGCCGCGTTTGCCAGGGCAGCAGCGCCACGTAGAGTCCGAGTCCAAAACCGAGCCAGCGCGCAAGCCGATTCATACGCCCAGGCTAGTACACTGCTGCTGGAAGCGCTGCGCGTACTCGTCCCGCCGGTCGTTGTCGTGGAACTTGAGCATAGTACTATTGAGTACGACACGCGTATCTTTGTTGGCGAGCAGTCGCAAATTTGCTGGCAGGCGACGTTGCTGGAAGCGTTCGGCCCAGCGCTCAAACCAACTGCCAGTTGTGAGCACTTCACCAAAGGCTTGGACGAATGCTGGCCGAACCCGACGCTGCACGGCAATGGCGCGCGGCGCGGCATTCGGCAACGCCTGGGTAAGCCAGGCATTCTGCTGCCAGAGTTTTGCAAAATTTCCCTGCGGATCGTAGAGTGGCACGAGCGTGGCCAACCAGACCGTAAAGTACGGATCGTCAGCATTACGGACTGTCGTAAGGTCGCCGACTACTTCGGTAATAAAGAAGGAGAGGCACACTTTATCCGCCCGGTTTCCAATTTGCGGCCGGAGCTTGCGGAGCTTTGCCCAGCCCGCGGCGAACAAGCGCGTGGTCCATACGTGGGCGGGCTTGGTGATGATGAAGAAATCAATGTCGCTCTCGGCCCGAGCATTCGCTAAACCGAGTGAGTTGCACACCGCCACGGCGCGGATGAATGGCAGCTTCGAGAGCGCGGCCGCATAGCGCCGCGCGCGCTTGTATTTATGCAACGACAAACGATACCGTTCCTGCCGCGTAGCAACAATTTCTTGCCGGCCTTTGAGAAAAATGAAGCCAAACTTACGTTCAAGTTTTTCCTGTAACAAAGGACTTTTCGCAAGTCCCTCCTCTACAGCTCTATAGCTATGTTGCTCTACGGCCCCTTCCCCAAACCCCCACTTCCACACCTCCCAGGCGGTGAGTGGGTAGCTAAAGAGGTCGAAGTACGCGATGGTGCGGAGAATGGCCTGTTCAAGCGGGGTCATGCGCTCATGCTACCGCGCGACCCATAAAACATGCAACGCGGCCTTTAGAATTGACAGAATTAGAAAACCTGGTATACTCCTGCAACTAACAAAAAGCCCCAATTGCGGGCACGAACGCACATTTCAAGCCATAGGAGGCAACGTGCTAATTCTCACCCGTAAACTAAGGGAATCGATTACTATCGGTGACGAAATTAAAATCACCGTATTAGGCATCCACGGCAAGCAGGTACGAATCGGTATTGACGCGCCCCCTGGAGTAGTAGTCCATCGTGAGGAAATCTACCTCAAGATTCTGTCAGGCAACCAAAAGCCGACGACGATAAAAGAAGACTTGGAAGGGATGATGAATCTTATAAAGGATAAAATTCAAGGTCGCAGCAACTCACCCCAGGATGCTAAGCAGGGTAGAAATATAAAAGGTAACAGAACCGAGAGGAACAAATAAACTCTCGCGCTTCCAAAAAAGCACCCTGCAGACCTTCCCTTACAGCCGGAGGGTCTTTTTTTACAAAGCCAACTTCTTCAAGTACTGGCCGGTGTAACTCGCTTTCACTTTCGCCACATCCCGCGGCCGCCCTTCGGCCACCAGCTTCCCACCTTTGTCGCCGCCGCCTGGACCAAGGTCAACAACCCAGACGGCGCTCTTGATAACATCCAGGTTATGTTCAATGACGAGTACGCTGTTGCCCT
>JBBTRU010000020.1:0-11617 GCA_038065015.1 Patescibacteria group bacterium
TTGAGGAACTTTACGCCGCGGTGCTTGTACTCCGTCTTCTGCGCCATGCTGCTGTACCACTGGTCTTGCCAGTTGGCTTGGTAAATCTGTTGCAGCTCGGCCCAGGTGACGGACGGGCCTTCGGTGACATTATCTTTCTTACCGAACAAATCAGCTTGCCCAGCCATGCCGCGCTCGCGCGCTAGCTTGAAGAAGTTGAGCAAGGTGTTGTGAATGGTTTGGCCAAAACTCAACGTGGCGTGGCCTGGTACTGGAATTTTGAGTAGGTGCGCGTACTTATACTGCTTGGGACATTTTTCAAAAGCTTTCAGCTGCGTGAAGCTGAAGTATGGCGGCAAAGCTTTGCGCAGTAATTCAGCATCATTTTCTTGACGGGCAGGCGCCTTTTGCTTATCCAACAGTCCACCCTTTAATTTGAATGGTTTGGCTTTGAGGCCGAGCTCTTCAATAAAGCGGGATGGTTTTTTCTTCCGCGTACCGCCGTAGTCTTCGGCGGCCGTGAAGAACACACCTTGCTTGGCGCGCGTTATTGCGACGTACATGAGGCGTCGCTCTTCTTGCAAGTGCCAGTCCCCTTCTGGTAGTTTCTCGCGGACCAAAGCATCCGGCAGTTCAATGGCATCGCGGCGCTCAATAGTTGGGAATCTTTTATCCACTAAGTTCGCAATAAACACGTACGGAAACTCCAAACCTTTGGCGCTGTGAATGGTCATAATCTTTACCGCCTCTGGGCCTTGCTCCCACTCGGGTGGTCGCAGGCTTCCAGAATCGCCTGCATCCTGCGCAAAGGCCAGCTCGTGCAAAAAGTTTTTCACCGTCGGTTCTTCGTGCCGCATCTGGAAACTCTGGAACACTTGAAACAGCTGGTTCATGTAGTTCACCACTTCCAAATGGTCCGCGTCCGTGGAGCTCGTCAGGTCTTTCATCAAGCCCGAGTCTTCCAAGAACTTCAAGGCCACTTCGCCCACGGGCTGGGTGCGGGCCAGTTGGCCGTGCGCTTCCAGCCAGCCGTGCAGCTTTTCCACAGCCGCAATGGTTTCGGGTTGCATACCAGTGAGCGCGCGGACGTTCTTCGAGACTTCGTACAGTGACTTTGTTTCGCGCCGCGCCGTTGCCATCATGCTCATCACGTCCTGCAATGGAATGCCAAGCGACGGCAAGGTGAGCATGCGGTACAAGCTGGCGCTCTCGTGGAAGTTATCCAGCAGCTTGAGGTAGTTGAGGATGTCCAGCACAATGGGCTGGCGGTACAAGCCGGCCGTGGCCACGAACTGGAACGGCACGTCCGCGGCCTTCAGGCGCTGGATGAACGGCTGCGCCGAATCATTGGCGCGCACCAGAATGGCAAAGTCGTTGTACGTGGTGCCTTTCTTCTTCTTGAGCTCCAGGATTTTCTCCACTGCGCCAGTTGCTTCTTGTTCCAGGATCGGCGCCACGGTGTACTCAATAGTGCCAGTGCCTTTTTCTTGGGCAACGAGCTTTTTATTGATGCCTGGTTTTGTCTTCACTCCTCTCCCCCTTTGAGGGGGAGAGGCGGGAGAGAGGTTGCCCAGCTGTACTTCGAGTCTATTCGGATTATTCGCTTGAATAAACTCGTACGTCAAGTCCAGAATATTCTGCGTGGAGCGGTAATTTTCCGTGAGCACCACTTCTTTAGCTTTGGGGAAGTCGGTCTTGTATGCCAAAATGTTGGCCACGCTAGCGCCGCGGAATTTGTAGATGCTCTGGTCGTCATCCCCCACCACGGTCAAATTGTTCTGCGGGGCAGCGAGCAGTTTCACCAGTTCGTACTGCGCCCAGTTCGTGTCTTGGAATTCGTCTACCAATATGTACTCAAACTGCTTACGGTAGCGTTCCAGAATTTTGGGCCGCTGCTGGAAGAGGTAGAGCGTCTGCGTAATGAGGTCGCCGAAGTCCAGGCACCCTTTCTGGAACAGGAGCTGCTGGTAGGTATGGTACGCGTTCGCAATCTCGTTTATCCTGTCAGCTTCCACTATTTCATCCTTTGTCATCCGGAGCTCCGCAGAGTCCAACTTGTCCTTTGATACATCCTGCGGCGGAGCGACGTCCCGCCGAGATTCTGCCTTTGCGTGTCTGGCGGGGCTGCCATGAACGCTGTCCAAATCCAGCCGTAATTTTTCGGCGTACTGCAAATATTCTTCCGGCCGAATTGCTTCATCCTTGCACCGGCTGAAGTGCTTGATGAGGCTGGACACGAACTTGGTGGGGTTGCCGAGCGGGCGGTAGTAGTTGAGGCTGAACGTCTCCAGGTGCTCGCGCATCAGAATGGCCTGGTCCGTCTCATCCAGCAACGTGAAGTCGGGGCTAAGGCCAATGTCCAGGGCGTGATCCCGCAGGATGCGCTCGCAGAAGCTGTGGAACGTGCTCACCCACAAATCCACGTAGCCCATGGGCAGCAGCTTGTCCACGCGCTCTTCCATTTCGCCGGCGGCCTTGTCTGTGAACGTGAGGGCCAGGATGTGGTCGGGCTTTATTTTCTGGTCGCTAATGAGCCAGGCTATGCGCTGGGTGACGACGGTGGTCTTGCCCGTCCCCGCACCAGCAACTATCAATAGCGGCCCGGACGCATGCGTAACCGCCTGTTTTTGAGCGTCATTCAGAGATGGTTGAGCGTTCGCGAGTGAAGGCATGGCTATTTGGGCAGGATTGCCGAACGCGAAACCCCGCAGCTAGCTGCTTTCTTCGTTGTCTGCGCGGGCAATAGGGTCATGCCCCTAGTCTACCAGGCAGGATGAGGGAAGCCAAAAGCTTACATATGGCATGATGAGAAAATTTTTTAACCCTGCATAACGAACGAAAAACTACGCCTCGCTCTTAAGACTAATACACTTCCTGACTGCAAAAAAATGCAGCTGTAATAAACGAACCATCACAAAGGGAAAAATTCTCATTAGTAGTTTTGATGCCATGGGTTGTATTGTATGCAGCACAAATTGCAGCAGCCGGAACCGGATCCCAAATTTTTTTTTGTGCTTCTTCCGATGCATCACTCGCTATGATTTTCTGAATTGTGGGCTCCCAAAGTTTACACATGTCTTGCAACTCTTGTACTGTAACAAGCCCTGCTTTCCTGAGTTCATCATAAAATGCATTGCAATATGATGTGTACAAAGCTATCGTCATTTTGCCTGGGCCAGCAGGGTTGTAACAACCGATCACTTCGGCATAGTCTTTGTACCCATCTCCATCTGTATCCGCCACATTCTTATCTGCACCGTAAAAACTTTCCACATTACTTAGTAATCCGTCACCATCGGGGTCGTTGATTTTTTTTAGTTCTTCGTTGCTTGGCAGGCCGACAATACCACCGACTACATTATTGGTATTTAATGTGTTTGCAGAATTGACGTTCGTAGTTTGATTTGTATTCAACTGAGAATTAGTGGATCTATTTGTGCTGGTAGTATTCGTTATTGCATTGCGGTTCACTGAAGTGTTTACGTTACTATTCGCTACAGTATTTGCATTCGCAACTGCTTGTACGTTTGCATTGCTATTGTCCTGATCCGGACGATAGGCCAAAAAGTAATATGCCGCCGCGCCACCAATAATCACAAAAATACCAATAATGCTCAACATGAGTACGAGGCTACGTTTTGGCTTTGGCACGGGTTGTGGGGGCGGTACATATACCGGGGTTGATTGTTCGTTAAACATAGACTTGGGTAATTTAATTAAGTACCTAACCAGTCAATGATACACCTGATGACCGTTTTGCTATACACCCAACCCCACCCCTCTGCCCCGGGGCGGGCGGGCTTGGACGGATCAACAGATTGACATCAAATTTTCTCTTTACAGTGATTTGTATGTAGAGTAAAATAATCTTAACTCTGCACAATAATCTAAATAGATTATATGAGCGATATCACCAAGCAAATAATAAAGAATGATACGATACTTCGAAGGCTACAGTATTTTTTGATAATCGTAATTATTTTCGGAGTCATTATAAAAGTCATAAATCTAATCACGGTTTCCTCATCATTGCGTTCAGCTATTTTTATGTTATTTTTTGGTATACTTGTTTCTTTTCTTTCGATTATTGTACTAATCGGATTACTAAAATATAAAAAGTGGCCATACTGGGTATTAATAATTATCTCAATTTCTGGCTCAACTATTGATAGAGCGATAGCTGGAGATTGGATTACCACGATACAAGTAATTCTTTTGCAGATTATTCTACCGATATACATGTTAATGCGCATTTCAAAACTTCAAAAAGAAATTATGAAAAATACTCAAGCACAACCAGTTGATATCAACTCATCGCCAACCATCTAGAAACTGGGAATAGAAGTGTTATTGCCTTCCCCACTTCCCCCTGGGGCGGGCCACACCTTCGCCCCGTCCTACGCTGAAGCTACGGACGGCAGGCTGGCTACGGTGGGCAGGCGGGGGTTGGGATTGGGAAAAAAGAAAAGCCCTCACCTGTTACAGGTGGGGCTTCAGAGGAATGTGCGGGCTATTAGGCAGCGAGTACCAAGATACGGATGTGGTGACTCACCTTAGCTTCGGCCCAGCTTAGGCTCACATACCGATCTCCGGCATTCGTTCCAAGCCCGGGGCTCATGGGCGCCTTCACCCGCTTCTCGTGGACGTACATATCGCCCTGGCACACCGAGCCGTACGCCCGAATGATGAAGTCACACTGCTTTTCGGGGAAGCGCTCCCCCAGCGCTAGGAGTTCCCAGATGGTCGCGTGCTTCCGGTTCCGGTCCTTGAGCTTCGCGTTCATGACTTCAATATCCGTATCTACGCCCAAGTGCACGACCACCAGATCGCGCTCCACAATGCCTTTACCAATGCGCGGGAAGTTTCGGCTGTTCACGTCCGCATGGATAGACTTGTAGTTGCCGGCAAGAGCGGCTTCTTCAACCGTCCAATCGTAGTTCACCGGGACGCGAATTGTTTCATCCTGCTCGGCATCAATCACCTTCGGTGAAACCTCTAATAGTTTCGTCATACCCTTCCTTCTTTGTTTTTCGTACGTTTTGAAAACAGCGAATAGTCAATGTACAGAGGTAGCCAAAAACTATAGCACTCTAGTAAACATGCTGGCAATTACCCCTTCCCTGGGGCGGGCCACACCTTCGCCCCGACCTTCGCCAAGGCTTCGGTCGGCAAGCTGGCTACGGTCGGCAAGCGGGGGTTGGCTATACCAAAAACTAATCTACAAACGTTCGAGTATTTGCAAATAATCGTCCGTCGAAATACCAAGGACGCGTAAATTATTCCGTATAATGAATATCGGCAGCTGCGTGTCGCGGGGAACAATAACCGGGCGCGATAAGCCATCCCGCGTGTAGATGCGGTGGTCACCTTTCTCTCGTACGAACGTACAACCAACGTAAAGCAAAAACTTCTCAAAGCGCTTCCAATGTACCGGCGTTACGCGCGGCATAAAACTACACCGCTACTTGCACCCGTTGCGTATCTTGGAAGATAGGCTGGGGCGCTTGCCACTTCCGCTCGGCTTTGTGCCAGCCGAGATTGGAAAGCGTTTCATCAACTGTCCCCATCCGTTCTAACTCTTCAAAGAAGAGCTGGACGGCTTCGGAAAAACGAGACTTTGCCTCGGCAAGGGACTTACCAGAGGTAGATAGGTCAAGCGCTGGGGTAAAGGCCACAAAACGCTTACCTTCACGGAAAATTGAGAGGGGTACATTGACGTGTAAGAGCATAGAGATACTCTACCCAAAGTAATACAGAATATCAAGCGCCGACCTTCGCCCCGTCCTACGCTCCGACCTTCGCCAAGGCTTCGGTCGGCAAGTAAGCTCGGACGGCAAAAGGGCGGGCGGATGTACCCAGTGGGTAGCCGTGAGCCCTCGCTCGCGGCGGAGTAGGACGAAAGCGAGGGCTTTCGCCTACCCGGGTTAACTATTGTACCCCAAAATAAAAAGGCCTGGACGAATCCAAGCCTTTTACGAAAGGTCACGAGCTGCCTTTGTGGGCAAGCTTCTCTGCAATGTCAGAAGGAATACCCCGGGCAATCTCCGTCACCTGCACATTGGTGGCGCCGAGCTCCTGCACGATGTAATCGAGTCCTTTGTAGGGGTCAACGCTCTCACCGCAGGTGAAGAAATCCACGGCCGCATAGTCGTACTCTGGCCAGGTATGTGTCGAGACATGGGATTCAGAAATCACCACCATTACCGACACTCCCTGTGGAGCGTAACGGAACGACGTAGAATTCACGACCGTTGCGCCAGCTATCACGGCGGCCGTTTTGAAGATTTCCTCGAGCTTGTCCAAGTCATCCAGCACTGCCGCATTGCAGCCGGTGAGATCTGCGGCAAGGAGCGTCCCTAACTGTTTCAAGGTGGTAAGCCTCCTTCCTTTCGGTTTTAAAAAAAGCCATTTTTCTTTTTATGAGCATAATGCTAAAGCATATTCAAAAAAACACAATAGCTACCCGCCGGGGGTAAAAAAGAGCAATACAAAAGCGCCCCGCACGTGCGGGGCGCTAGGTTGCATATGTATGAATTCCTTACACCTTCGCGGGCATCACCGGTGCTGCCGTCACCATGGTCTGCGGCAAGCTGCGGTACACGTGCAGGAAGGCCAACCAAATAATCGGCACAGCCACAAACACGCCAATGCCCAAGCAGATGAAACCGGCGATAATGGCCCCTAGGCAGGCAAGGGTAAACAGGAAGAGCTGCCCTTTGATGCCCTGCGTCATTTCTTTGCTAATGCGCATGGCTTCGCCAATTTCCACGTTCTTGTCCACAATGACCAGGATGGTGAACATGTACTTAAGCCCCCAAATAAAGCCCGGCACAATGAGCAGGATAAGCCCGCCAATGACGATGAGGGCGATGAGTAACTCGCCCAGCAGGATGCGCCAGAAGTGCGTGAACTGGGTGAAGAGCACGGTGAACTCCTGCTTCTTCCCATCCTTGTAGTCCAGCAGCAAGCGGTACAAGCCGCCGGTGAGCCAGGCACTAATGAAAATGCCCAGGATGCCCAAGCTGCTATTCCCTGTCCGGCCATTGGGCAAGTTCGTGATGACCAAATACAGCACCGAAATGCCAATGAAGTACCAAAAGTCTTTCTTCAGCGTGTCCCAGCCGAAGCGGAACGCTGCACCGATATCCACCATTTTCGTTTCCATAGGTATGCGAAGTTAAAATTAGCGAGTGTAAAAAAATTGCAGAGCTTCGTACACAAAGAACACGGGCCAGACAATTGCCTGGAGCACGCCCAGCACGCCGTCCCAAAATCCTGTAGCGGTGGAGATGAAGTAGATAGCCGCGCCGACGAAGCCTAGGCCGTACAC
The DNA here is from genome assembly GCA_038065015.1 of Patescibacteria group bacterium. Classification (GTDB taxonomy): domain Bacteria; phylum Patescibacteriota; class Patescibacteriia; order PEXW01; family PEXW01; genus CAIPSZ01. Next base: position 7,310 of record JBBTRU010000020.1, read on the forward strand.
GGCTTCGCTAGTGCGTTTGCTAATGTGAAGGTCGAACATAGGGCGGTTACGTTATTTTGCCAAAGATGACGACATAGTTCTTCCCGTACTTTTTGGCACACTTCGGACACGTGGTGTACCACAGATAGTACGTCTGTATTGTAGCGTACCCGTGCTGCATTGCATATGCAGCAAAATCTTTCATCCACTTCCCCGTATCTTGGAACTTGCCCTCGTACACTTTGCTCACAAACTTCCCGTTCAAGGTAACGTTCTGCGCATCAGGCACTTCCCTATCCACAGCAAGGTACAAATCCATGTTCCACTTGGAAGTATGATCCGAGAGTGCCATGTATTCCTGGTGCGTTGCTCCCGCTTTCTCCACCTTGGCTTGCAGCTTCTTCATGGCTGAGCCAAAGGTGAGCGGGATGTTGAACGCGCATGCAACCTTGCCTTTGATGAACTTCTTGCCCTGCCACGTGAACGTCTTCCCATCCCATGGCACGGGATCGAACTTCGGGCAGCAATCTACTTTCGGGTCGTAGGGTTGCATAGGCATATATGTTAATAACTCTTCACCTAGTATAGAAGTTTGTGGAAAAATAAAAAAGCACTCACAGGTATTGCGAGTGCTCTAGGCTAGCAAGGCATTCATACTCTCTCCAGGAATACGGATGGGTGGCGCGTCCCCAGCACCCAGCAGAACCAGCCGGTTTTTCGTTTCCATATTAGCTGGATGTTGCCGTAGCGATCTTGCGGGCCGGACATGCAGGAGATTTGCACTTTGCTGCGGTAGTTCCCGACGCGGTTGACGACGAAGGTATCAATGCACCCCGGGCCTAGCGTTGGAATGTGCAGCCGCACGCGATCGCCGTACACTGGCAGTTTCGGTCGTAAGGACGTTGTTTGCATCGTCCCCTCCTTTTTTTCTAGGGTTGTGTACCGAGCCTACCACGCCTGTAGGAAAAGAAAAGCCCGTCGCACTGGTGAGGTGTGGCGGGCGGAGAAGGGGCTAGGCACATTGAGTACCATGAGCGTACTGGGCAATCGTTTGGTACAACGGCAGGTCTGCGGGTGACGGGTAGGGAACGAGGGGGATGCTCCACTGCTTGAGGTAGCGGGTAACCTCGCCATGGGTGAGCAAGCGGATGTGCACGTTGTGCTCCATGGCAAGCTGCTGGCAAATGCGCCGCATGCGGGCATCCACTCGGCTGGCCTTCAGCTCTAAGCCATGAATAGGCCACTGATGCTTATGCGGGCGCTGGTCGTCTTCGAGTAGGTAGAGCCCCCCAAAGAGCACATCTGGGCTAAACACGTTTACCGTTTCTGCACTATCTGCAAAGTACAGTGGCTGACGAAAGTTGAACCGGACGTGGTGCCGAAAGTTGATGTTCTGGCGGGTGAGCAAATCTGCAATAGCCACCTCATCTTCCGATTCAAAACGCAGACCGTTGTAGTCAAACTGCGGTGCACCCGGCTCACGGCACTTTACGTTTAGCATTGTCTCGTTCACTTCCACGCAATTGCCGAAGAAGCGAATGGACGTCCGACGCGGATCGTGAGTTCCCGCGTAGGGGTTGGGCATAAAAACCTCCTTGTGTTTTGCGTTGCAGAATTATCAAAGTCCTATATGTTGAGCGCATCCTACCACAGACTTCGAAAAAGAAAAGCCCGCCAGGTTGTTGGTGGCGGGCAAAAGGACTTAGAGAGTTTAGTTGATCAGCTGTAGGGGCAGGCGTCCTCGCTTGTAGTACCGTGCAATATCCGAACGGGACAAGACGAGTATGGGAATTTTATAGGCTTTCCATAAACCTACGGAGCGTTCGATCCACTTAGGTCGCAAGGGACTTTGGCCTTTAACCTCAAATCCCCAAACACGAGATCCTTTATAAGGTGTGCCGTTCCATAGGTGTTTAAAACGCAACACGACATCAGGTCTCCAACCAGGAAAATTAATTAGTTCATAGTAGAAGATAATTTCTTGGTTGGTTAATAGCTCGGCTAACCAAAATTCTTCTTCGGTCTTGTACGCTATCCCATTTAGAGTGTACGGGTTCCGCAATTTTTGCACACCAACGTTCTGCGGAAATGTAGCACCGTTCATGAATACCTGATCTCCATTGAAAATGACTTCAGACCGACTGCGTTCGACTAATTCTTCTGGATGTGTGAAGGCGGACCTCCTTCTTGGGTTTGTAGTTTACTTGAATTGTCAGTGAACTTTTTCTTTCAAAAAATCCCGCGGGAGCGCGGGAAAGAGACCTCCTAAGTTTTTCGCAATTTGTGCCGTAACTTCTGGGCTGCCATGGCTCTATTCTACCACTGCTGCTGGGTCTTACCAATCTAGAGTACGAGCTTTTCTATGGAAACCGTACCATCCTGCAGCGAGGCGATGTAGGCAGGCCAGCCTGGCTGTGGAAAACCAAACTTAGGCCAGCGGCGTGAAGAAACGGGTGTTCAGGTTTACTACGCCCGCCAGTACGTGCAGGTGCGGCATGAGGTCGGGTACCTCGACGCGGATAGTTTCCTGGGCAAAGTCCGAAAGGGATTTAGCCTTTTCCATAGCGAGGTACTTCTCGGGCCCGGCCTCATCACGATAGGCACCAGAGGTGAGCAGGGCCACGCCTTCGTTTTTGGGTATGCGCCCGGCCGTAAGGTTATCCAGCAGGATCTTTGCCGCGGTTGCCAGGGGCTGGCCGAGGTTGTAGCTGTAGGGACCAATGATGAGTGCCTTGTTGGGCAGGTGCAGCCAATCGAAACCGCGACCAATGGCAAGGATTTGCTCTTTATGCTCGGCCTCGGCAACCGGGCGCTTACTCTCGCGGATTTGCGCAATGTGTTCCAGGTTGCCGCGCAGCAAGGGTAGCAAGTCGTTGAGCATTCCCCACCGCATATCCGGGTATAATTGCTGCAAGCGCACGCGCACATGTTCATCGTCCAGCACTTGCTCTTTGCCTACATCCCACACTTGGCCTTTGACCCCGTGGAGCACGAGTGCGTCACTATCGGTTTCGATGCCAACCAAAATGGGATACACCACGGCGTGGGCGGTACCGAAAACGGTTTCAACTTGATTGCGCAGCTTCTCCGTGTACGCCCGGGCCGCATTGGTATCGTAGTTGAAACCCTTGCACCCGCGATGCTTCTCTCCCGCTGACCAGTGGTAGGTAACCAAAATGACGCAGTTGCGCCCGCGGCTGATGGCGTAGTGCACCCAGTCGTTAATGAGCTCACCGAAGAACGGCCAGCCTAAATCGAACTGCCCACCAATGTTGCGGAACGGCTGGATAATGCCGACCGGCGTGTGCGTAATGAACGGCAAGTTCAAGCGGCCATCCATGCACTTCAGCGCGGCAATTTCGGTTGGGTGAATCTCACGGTACTGGCGCCGCGCCAGCGTCACATCCGAGCTGGAGAAAATGGCACTCTGTTCTTTGTTGCGCTGGATGAGAAAGTCGATGATTGCAGACGACATATTATATAAAATTATGCAAAGCGCCTGTAGTCTATATGTTATTTACGGATTATGTCAACATTGAAAACTATAGGAATAAAAAAGGACCGGCAATTGCTGGTCCTTTACAAAATGAGGCTTTATGTTGGTTAGCCAGCCAGAATTTTCCGGGCGGCATTTTTTATGACGTAGGTGCGTCGACGTTTTTTTTCAAGGTTCCTTTCAAAAGGAGTCCAATCAACATGAAAAAGCGGCAAGACTACTTCGCTACTAACACCGAGAATTGCAGTCAAGTGATCATCGGCTGTTAAAGTGTCCAGAAGTACCCGTGCAAGTGGATAATTATCTTCATCCGCTTGCCCACACGGCCAGTGAGAAAGAACAATAATCGTCTTTCCCTTCCCAAGTTTCCAGGCGCCGGTCACGCTATTGATCAGTGCACGGCCTTCAAGGGCATAATGCGGATTCGTCGGACACATAAGCATTCCTCCACCATTCAAGCCCGGATCGTGTACTTGCTTTTGATCATTGTACTTGCAGAGATGGCCAAATACATCGTGCTTTTGGAAACCATCTGGACAAACAACAGCAATTATCCCTTCTGTTCCTAATTCTTTCAAACGGTCATCTTTAATTTCCGCAAGTCCTTTCTCTTCCTTGAGCTTCGAGAGTAAAGAGAGGTCATTTTCGAGTTGCACAAACTTGGCGTTCGAACACGTTGTCTTATCAAGCATGCATATCCTCCTTGTTGTTTTTGAATGTACAAATCCATTACGAGAAGCGCTTAGGTTAGCCGAGAATCGGACATTTGTCAACCCCATGTACAGTTAACCTTAAAGGGTAAGTCTCGGGTAGGCTAAGGGTGAGGAAGGTTA
>JBBTRU010000021.1:0-13574 GCA_038065015.1 Patescibacteria group bacterium
TGGGCAGGTATCCAGGATAAAATTACTGCTGTAGTTGCCGAAGACTTCGCGGGCGAATCCGGCACGCCAACGACCACCACTGTTGCCGGCCTTTCGGCCACCGAACTGGCAAACGCCCAAGCCACACTGTTGCAAGAAGCTGCCGAAAAAGCACTTCCAGAACTCACCAAGCTCATCACCGATGGCCGCACGCTCTACCCAGGCATGATTGGCACCGCGGTAACCAAGCGCATCGGCCCGGCAATTGGTGACCGCGTCGAAACCTACACCCTCAAACTCACCGTGCAGGCGGTTGGCGTGGCACTGACTGCTGACGCGGTAAGCGAAGCGGCGACCAACTCGCTCGAAAGTGCGCTAAGCTCTGACCTGCAGCTCCTGGTCGTGGATGCAAAAAACTTTAGCTTTGCGGTTGCTAACGTTGACCTCAAAAAGCAGCGCGCCGACGTTACCCTCACCGTTCGCGGTAGCAGCGTACCCACGCCAACCCACGCCCTCTTGCAACACGCGACCTACAGCGGCAAAACCCCGGATGCGGTTCGAACCCTCTTGGCCAAAGAGAAAGCCGTGTCCAATGTCCGCATCGAGCTCTCTCCCTTCTGGACGCGGGCTATTCCAAGCAGCCAGGACGACCTGCAGCTGGAAGTGACCCGGGCGGAATAGATTGTACACGACCGAGGGTAGCCGGGGCTTTTATGCCTCGGCAATATTTGGCAGGGCATAAAAGCCCTGCCTACCCAACATAAAACCTCCTCACGCGCGAGAAGGTTCATTTGAGAATTTGTCAATAACCAGGCTATACTACCCGTCTATGCCAGACCAGCTCCACAACCTCCGCCACTCACTCGCCCACCTGCTCGCCGCCAGCGTGCTGGAAATTATGCCCGAAGCCAAGCTGGGTGTGGGCCCGACTATTGAGCATGGCTTTTACTACGACTTCTTACTCGCGCGACCCTTAACGCCGCAGGATTTGCCAAAGCTCGAAAAGCTCATGCGTAAGCGGATTGGCCAGAATCTGGGTTTCGAACGTGAGGAACTCACTGAAGTCCAGGCTAAGGAAAAGTTTGCCAAGCAACCGTTCAAGCTCGAACTCATCCATGACCTCGTTACCAAAGGCACAACGGTTTTTGATGAACTCGAACAACCAATTGGGAAACCTAGCGCGACGATTACCGCCTACACCACAGGGACATTCGTTGACCTCTGCCGCGGCGGGCATGTGGAAAGCACGAAAGAAATTCCCGCCGACGCGTTTAAACTCACCCACATTGCCGGCGCGTACTGGCGGGGTAGCGAGAAGAACGCCATGCTCCAGCGTGTCTATGGGGTTGCCTTCCAAACTAAGGCCGAGCTCGATGCACACCTAAAGATGCAGGAAGAAGCCAAGAAGCGTGACCACCGTAAGCTCGGCCAAGATTTAGACTTATTTACCTTCTCCGACCTAGTGGGCAGCGGCCTGCCCCTGTGGACGCCTAAGGGCACCTTACTGCGCGACACGTTGGATAGCTTTGTATGGGAATTACGGCAAAAAGCCGGGTACGAACGCGTGGACATCCCCCACATCTCTAAAAAAGATTTATTCGAAACCAGCGGCCACTGGGCCAAATTCCAGGATGAGCTGTTTAAAATTACGACGCGGGAAGGACACGTGTTTGCCATGAAGCCCATGAACTGTCCGCACCACACGCAGCTATATGCCCGCAAGCAATTCTCGTACCGCGAGTTGCCACAGCGTTATGCCTCGACGACGAAAGTGTACCGCGACGAGCAAACCGGTGAACTCTCGGGCCTGTCTCGCGTACGCTCCATAACGCAGGATGATGCCCACGTCTTCTGCCGTGAATCGCAGGTAGAAGTGGAAGCCAAGAAAATTTGGGGAATTGTTTCTACGTTCTACAGGGCTGCGGGCTTCAAGTTGGATGTGCGCCTCTCGTTCCACGACCCCAAGCACCCCGAGAAATATCTGGGCAAACCCGAAAGCTGGAAAAAAGCCGAGGATACCTTGCGAAAAATAGTGAGAGCCCAAAAAGCCACAGCCGTAGAAGCCTTTGGTGAAGCAGCTTTTTACGGACCCAAAATTGACTTTATGGCCAAAGACTCGCTCGGCCGCGAGTGGCAAGTGGCCACCATCCAATTGGACATGAACCTGCCCGAGCGCTTTGACCTAGCGTGCATCAACGAAAAGGGCGAACGCGAACGCATTGTGATGATTCACGCGGCAATCATGGGCTCTATCGAGCGCTACCTTGCTATCCTCATTGAGCACTTTGCTGGCGCTTTCCCGCTCTGGCTAGCGCCAGTGCAGGTAGCTATTATCCCGGTGAGCACCAAACACCAAAAGACGTGCGAGAAACTCGGCAAAGAACTTCGGGAATCCGGCGTTCGTGTTGATGTGTTTTCGGCTGACCAATCTGTTGGCAAGAGCATACGCATTGCGGAGAAGCAAAAGTCGCCGTACATGCTGGTTATTGGTGACAAAGAAATGAAGTCGCCGAAGCTCCACGTGCGCGAGCGTGGGAAGGTGAAGCTCCGCGTTGTAGCCAAAAAGACCTTTATTGCCGAACTCCTGAAGAAGATACAGACCAAAGCCAAGCGCTAGACGGTATTTGACCCTAGGCCAACCGGCGTGGTAGGTTTGGCGCAAAGAAAAATGTAGTCTAAACAACAGGAGCTTATATGGACAGTCAAAGTCCTTTGCATAATCTGGCATATAGCATCTTCGCATACACCTTGGTACTCACTTTAGTGGCAGTAATAATAATTTTTTTCTGGTGGCTTATACGTTTGTACAGAAAAACCAGAAGAGTCTATCAACTGCATGCATTGCCTTCAAAAATTTGGGTCTGCAAGCGCTGCTGGTACTGCGAGTACGCCGAAAAATCTCGGCCGTGCCCACATTGCGAAGAGCGTAGGAACCAGGGAGAAACCTGGCTGCCTAAGGATGACCTGTCACGCGGCCAACCAGCTCAAGAGCGCGTGTACAGAGCGCGGCAGGGCATCATGGATACCAACAGCTGACGATTCAAACACAACGCCCGCCCCAAACTCTGGGACGGGCGCTTTTTCTATGAGCTGATGCTAGTTGGCGAATCCGCCAAGGTAGACGGCGTAGCCCAGGGCCGCGCCGAGCGCGACTACCGAGAGTACGGCCACGGCTATGCCCACCTTGAGCCCAGTAGTAAGCTTTGTCGCTTGGGTCGTTTGCGTTTGCATGTGGGTATTATTGCCCCGTGGCCTTTACGGCGTCAAGGAGCTTGATTGTCTTCGGGGTAATCGTACCCACTTTGGGCGTAAGCTTGGCGGTGAGCTCGGTAAGCGTGAGCGCCGGGTTCTTGGCCAGGGCCAAGGCTGCCGTGCCCGCAACGTAGGTGGCACTCACCGACGTACCCTGGAACGCTACCCCTGTCGCATTGCCCGGGGCAGAAACTACTGCGCCGGTATTGCTGTAGCTGGTGAGAACGGTCCCCGTGGGCGTGGTGGCCGAAGCACTAAACACGCCGCTCACATTCGCCGGGAACACCCGGGTAATACTCGTGCTGTCATTACCCGCCGCGCCAACCACGAACATGCCGCTGGTTTTTGCATACTTCACCACATCGGCGAGGAGGGTTGAGGTGCCCAAGCCGCTCAAGGGCAACTCGGCAATATCGGCGCCGCGAACTGTCGCATAGACGAGTGCCCGGGCAACCCCCGCCGCACTGCCACGACCCTTGCAATCCAAAGCTTTAATCGGGATGAGCTGGCTATGGCTGGCAACCCCGGTTTTTGAAGCCAAGAGGCGGGCCAGCGCAGTGCCATGACCGTTGCAGTCAGTCGTCACCGGGGCAGAGTTTACAACGTTCAAGCCCAGCACGTCGTCCGCGTAGCCATTCCCATCATCGTCCTTCTTGTTCACCATCGTTTCCTTGCTGGTGGCAAACACATTTTTGAGGTCGGCGGGCGTGTTGCTTATACCAGAATCGATGAGTGCTACGGTAATGTCGGTCGAAAGGTCGCCGCTATCAATGCGCGGGCAGGCCCGCTTCGCGAGGAGCAGCACGTCAGCGACGTTCGCGGTACCATCGCCGTTGACGTCCGCCCGCACGGCGGGGGTAGCAACCGGGCCTTTTTTAAAGTACGTCGCATCTAAGAACTTCACGTCGCGGCAATCCACCAGGCTATCGGCATTGGCGTCCCCGGCCAGCACGCTGGTGCCAGATTGCTGGGCTTCGAGCGATGTAACGTAGGCGTACGCATCGGCTGCGTCAACCGCCCCGTCACCATTCACGTCTGCCGTTAATGCGACGGTGCCGTTCTTGAAGACGCCGTTCACCACAACATCCGCGTCTGCCCAATTTACTTTTCCGTCCCCGTTCAAATCGGGCAGTGCCTTCGTGGTCTTGTTGAGCTTCAGCAAGCGGACCAAATCATAGGTGTCCCGAATATCCGCAACCCCGTCGTGGTTTACATCGCTGGGCTGCTGCACGCTGGCGGCCAGATCTTTGGCGTTTACCATGCCGTCGGCGTTGGCATCACCGGTCAGCGTCACGGCTGGCGCGCCAGCCTGCAAGGCATCGTGCAAGGTCAGCACATCTAGAGGTGAAGTGATATTGTCGCAGTTCACATCTCCACGGTCTGCGGGCACTGGTGCAGCGCCGTTGGCGTAAACAATGGTGCCGAGATTGCTCAAGTCGGCATTGGTCACGCTGCCATTGCCGTCCACGTCGCCGCTCAAGAACGTGGTGCTCCCAACGGTACGAATAACCGGGCATACCGGCATGGGCTGGTCACGGTACAGGTACTCACTCAAAAGCGTCACGTCAACAATATTTACGTTCCCATCGCCCGAGACATCGGCCTTCGTCAAATCGGGAGCTGGCCCTTGCTTGAAAAGATAATTCACCAGCAGGGTTATATCATCAGCAGTAACCGCCCCATCGGCATTGAGATCGGCCAGGGCAAGGCGCGCCCCTTGCGCAATTTTCACCAGGCGGCTCAATGTAACGACATCGGCAATGTTCACACTCCCAGAGTAGTCTACATCCGCCCGCGCCAGAGGGCTGGGGGCAGGACCGCCAGTGAAGAGGTAAGCAACGAGGTGGGCCAGGTCAGTCGTATTCACAAACGTGTCGGCATTGCTATCACCCACCAAGTACGTGGGCGGGATCACTGGCTGTACAGATCCACCATCGATATCGTTAATCACTGTACCCGTACCGGTGCTCGAGCCTGTAAGCCCAGCAGCCTGCACGGTTCCATTTTCGCCGTTCAGGATGCTCACCAGCATAGTCACATCAACAATATCCAGACTGCCATCCAAGTCCATGTCGGCGAGGCCAATCGGGCTGGGTGCCGGACCACCCGAGAAAAGGTAAGCAACGAGAAAATCAATATCCCGCCGGTCAACAACGCCGTCGCCATTCGCATCGCCCTTGCCGTAGTTCAATTGGCCTTGCGCGCCGCTACCGTACACCGCGTTAATACCCATGGTTACATCAACAATATTCACCAAACCATCGCTATTGTAATCCGCAATGCTCAAGGGGCTCGGGGCGGGGCCATTGCTAAAGAGGTAGGCCGAGAGGAAGTTCACATCATCGCCGGTGTACTTTCCGTCGCCGGTCACATCTGCGTACCCGGCCGTCCGCTGGGCATAGAGCGCGTCAACGAGTGCAACAACGTCGGCGATATTCACATCGCCATCCCGATTCACGTCTGCAGCAGCTAAACTCTTGGGTGCCGGTCCCTTGTTGAAGAGGTAGTTCACTAAAATAGTCAGGTCTTTGCCGTCAACGACTTTATCCAAGTTGCAATCTCCGGCGGCCGCATACGCAACGGTCTGCGCATCCGTAAGTTTTATTGCGGTCCCGGCGGTACTCTTGCTTACTGCTGCAATCGCTGCGGCTTGCACGTAGCGGTTCGGCTCGGCTTTCTCAACCACCGACTGCCCGACCAGGGCGCTTACCACTTGGCCGAGGTCAGCCGTCGGGGGCTCAATGCGAAGCACGTACCAGCGGCCCAACGTGTCGGCCGCGGCTTGGACGTCGGCCGCGATCCCGCGCTTTGCCCGCAGGTCAAAACCCAAGCTGGTGAGCTTGACCTTGCTATCCACGAGCCGGGTAAGGCTCTTATACGTCGCAATCTGCTTGGTAATTGCTTCAACCGTCTTCGTGACCGTACGAAAGCCAACCCGCTGCTTCACCGTTTGCAAGGTTGCAACATTCACCGGTTTTACCAGCGCCGCTTTGACGGCCTGCACGCGGGCCAGCTCGGTCGTGCTGGCTTTAAACCGCACGAGTACTTCACCCAGGACGGCCCCCGAGCCAGACTTTGCCGCCACCGGGGCGACATTTTTAATAATTTGCGTTTTTGGCAGGGCGGCCACAAGCAGCGCGCCGCCAATGACTCCGGCCGATATCATGGCCGTCGCCGTCATAACCACCATCGAAAGCCGAACGGCCGAGTACGTTGCGGCCTGCGTCTTCACCAAAACTTTCTTACTGGGTTTCGTAGCCATACACACGTGCGGTTAAAGACGAACATGAAAACGCGAACGTCGGTGACGTTCGGCTAAAAAGTAAAGTGTGTTGAGCCTTCCCATCCCTGCTCATACGGTGAGGTTTGCTTATTATTTCTGCAAGTATTGTACCACATCCGGACGAAAAAAGCAAATCCGTATGGTAGGATAGTTGCATGCAACACGTCATTGCCATCATCGGCCCCACGGCGAGCGGCAAATCCAGCCTGGCACTAGCTTTGGCGAAGCGTTTGCATGGTGAAATTATCTCGGCAGATTCCCGCCAGGTGTACCGCGGGCTGGACCTGGGCAGTGGAAAAGTCAGCCGCGCCGAACAACGCGCAGTCCCCCACCACCTGCTGGATGTCGCCGACCTCAAGCGAACGTATACTGCCGCCCATTTTGTGCGGGATGGCCAACGAGCAATCCACACCCTACTCCGCCATAATACAATCCCCATTGTTGTGGGGGGTACGGGTTTCTGGATAGATGCCCTGCTGCGCGGCCAAACCCTGCCCGCAGTGCCACCGAACCCCGCCTTGCGAAAACGTTTGGCAAAACGCACTGCCGCCCAGCTGTACGCCAAACTCAAACGCCTTGACCCACGTCGCGCGGCCGTAATTGACGCTCGCAATCCTGTACGGCTGATCCGTGCGCTAGAAATTATCCTAGCCACTGGCGCAGTAGTACCCCAACGAAAAAATTTCTCGCGCTATAATGTGCTCTGGCTAGGAACCCGGCACGCAAAAAAACACCTCGACCGGCGCATACACCTGCGCTTACTCCAACGCCTACGTCGTGGGCTCATTGCTGAAGTACGTGGCCTGCTGCGAAAAGGCGTGCCCGCCAAACGACTTGTTGCCCTGGGACTGGAGTACCGCTACGTCACGCTCTACCTGCAGGGTAAAATGACCAAAACTGCGATGCAGGAACAACTCGAACGGGCCATCCAGCAGTACGCCAAACGGCAAATGACGTGGTTCAAACGCCATAAAGACATTCACTGGATATCCGGCGAGGCGCACGCCCAACAAATTGCGCGACGCTGGCTAGAGCGTTATTCCTAGTTTCTCGGCTAGGAGCTCGCGGACCACGCCCGGGTCGGACGTGCCTTTGGAGAGCTTCATTATCTGGCCAACCAGGTATTGGGCTTTGGCAATTTTTCCGGCTTTCACCTCGGCCACAATATCGGCATTTTCTTGGAGCACTCGATCAACCAGCTGCACAATACTCGCGGCATCGGTTACCTGCTCCAAGCCGCCTTCGCGGATTATCTCGTGCGGGTCCGCACCCGTCTCGACCATGCGCTTGAGTACCACTTGCGCCGACGTGGTATTGAGCTTGCGTTCGGCCAGGAGTGTGAGAAATTCGGCAAAGTTCTCGGCGCTCACCTTGGCCTGGGCAAACGTCTTTCCCTGCTCGGCCAGCACGCCCAGCAGCCGGGTGGTCACCCAAGAGGCGGCTTGGTGCATTATTTTGACATTCGCCTTGGTCCACTCTTCTTCCGGCTGCTCTTCACCGCCCAGCCGGCCCGTTACCCAGCGCTGCAACTCCGAAACCACGGCTTCGAACCAATCTGCTACCGTCACGTCATCGGTGAGGAGTAGTGCATCACTCGGACCTACGTTGTATTGCTCCTGAAAGCGCAGGCGTTTGGCGCGCGGTAATTCAACTACTTTGGCATCAATGGTGGCGAGGAATGCTTTCGTCAAGGCAATGGGCGGGATATCCGGCTCGGCAAAATACCGGTAGTCGGCACTCTCCTCTTTTACGCGCTGCTCCACCGTTACCCCGCGCCGATCATCCCAACCGCGGGTGGCAGTGATGGTTGGCGGCGTACCGGCATTCCATAACTCCACCTGACGTTTTATTTCGTACGCCAGCGCACGCTCCACGTGACGAAAAGAGTTGAGATTTTTTATCTCGGTTTTGGGGAACAACCCTTGGGCGTTCGGTTGGATTGGCGACTTGGCCAAATCTTCGGGCGCGGGACGCAAGCTGATGTTCGCATCGCAACGCAGGTGGCCAGACTCCATATCGGCCTGGGATATGCCAAGGTAGCGCGCAATGCGCTGGAGCTCTTGCAACACGAGCTTTGCTTCAGCCGGCGTGTCAACAAGTGGGAGGGTGACGAGCTCGATGAGGGGCGTCCCTGCCCGGTTGAAGTCCACTAAGACACTCCCATCCGCCGCGCGGATATTCTTGGCCGAGTCTTCTTCCAAGTGTACGCGCTCAAACTGCACGCGGTGCACCTTGCCCTCGAGGTCAATAAGAAAATGCCCGCGCTGGCCAATGGGTTTGTCGTACTGGGAAATTTGGTAGCCTTTCGGCAAGTCTGGGTAGGCGTAGTGCTTGCGGTCGAAGGTAATGACTTCGGGAATGGTAAAGTCGAGCGCGCGGGCAAAACGGAGCGCAAGCGCGAGTGCAGCTTTGTTGGGTACCGGGAGCGTACCCGGGTGGCCCAGGCAAATGGGGCAGACCGCGCTGTTCGGCGGTGCCTCTGGGCCAACGTTGGCGCAACTGCAGAACATCTTGCTCTGCGTGGCAAGTTGAATGTGGATTTCCAGGCCGATGACGGTTTCGAGTTGCATAGATACCTAGCTTAGCGAAATACTGATAAAAGAAAAGGCCCCAGTATTGGATGTACTGGGGCACAAATGAACATACCTACTGCATACTCACGACAATATTCCCTGACGTCTGGAGCTTAGACTCTCCCTTTGTGCTGAATTCGCAGGTAAAAATGACCTGCGTAGCTACTTCATGACCGTTAACAACCTGGGTTTCAAAGTAGCACTCATACAGAGCATTCTTCAGTGCTTGAGCAAGCCCAAAATTTGCAGGTTGCTCATGTGTTACGAGCATCTGCTGCATATGCCCACTTTCGTCGATAAGGAACTTAACAATTACTTTCCCATCAACGTATCGGGCTCGCCACGGCAGCACAGGGCCCTTGTAGCGTCTAATGGACAATGGCCGATCAGGTTGGGCAAACTGCACCGACTCGACCGGCATTGGGAAGGACACTACCTTATTTGAAGAAGGTAGGGGCACTTCCGGAAGGCCGAAATCCCCATTACCGAGTTCCAAAGTGGGATCGAACTCATCGCTAGCAAAAGCTACGTTTGTAGAAGTATCGGGCTCAACGTCAGCAGAGAAAGTATAGTTAACCGGTATGTTGGTATGCTTCGCCACTACCGGTCCGTCGGGAATAATCCGGAGTTTTTTTATAAACCCTCCGTTAAACCCCATACCAGTAGGCCGATTCCCGCTACGACTATTCTGCGGCTCGTCCAAATGGAGAAGCCCATGGGTCGTCCGTGGACGCGCGTCTACCGAAACCACACCAACTTCTTGCAGCTTCAGGCAGGTCGCAATAATCGCTACCAATGCGATTACGACGGCATTTGCCTTCAGCATATTTGGCTGGTAGCTGCGTTGCAGTTCACTATCCAATTAACTCACCTCCTTGCAGTAAAACATGGCATTGGCTTGCTAGATGATATAGACGGTAATCCACCCGCCGAGACATCCCGCAAACGTAAGTATGTAACAACTGGCTGTAACACAGCCGCTCATTGCGTCACAGAATGCACCCGCGTACGCTGTGAGGGGCTGCGCGCAAACGAGTGGAATTGTGTAGAATAATCGCCTCATGGTTTTTCACCTCCTTCATATGGCGGTTTGAAGGTTAAAGGGTTTTGCGTAATCCTCATAACTCATGACTGTATCGGCCACGAGCGTGTAGGACTGCGCGGTAGGGAAAAGCTGAAACACCAACAGCTGGAATGACCCAGTTGGCAAATCTTGCCGACAGCTACACCAAAGTCGACAGTGCAATAATCTAGCAGTCAACCCGGTGCTCGGCACTAACTCTGTAAACAATGCAAAGGGTGGAAGTTTTGCCTCATATGAAATTGGCTGGAGCTTCTGTAATGAATCTATGAGGTGATCCACCTGTGCCTTGATGACGTCTCCTGGTATTGGTGTATCCACTGTGTAGGTAATGCCCTGCACCGTCGGTGTAACACCTGGGTGCGTCCGCACGTACACGTTCATGGTCACGAGGTAAACCATTACATACCCAATGATCAACGGGATACCCACAAAGATGCATAGAAGAATCTTCGCGTACCTGGGCAGCTGCCAAATTAGCTGCAAAGGTTTGAAAATTTTGTGCATGCGCACCTCCTGTTTGGGTAATTCACTGTTTTCGGATTTTCAACGATCCGTATTTCCTGCCAAAAACCGCGTCATGCGGCTGCTGCAGAACGTTCGTTTAGTGTCTATTTATGCCCCTGGTGTACCACTTATGCCCGTGGGTTGTCAAACAAAAAACCCCTGCCTGCGCGAAGCAAGCAAGGGCGGGTTGGGAAGAGCTAATCAGCCGAGCTAATTAGATCTCCTCCCCAGGGGTGGTCAAACAGGATGGTTCCTAGTTTGAACAACCATGAATAATACATGGCGTCCTCCAGCGGTGAAGGGTTACAGAACTATCCCGTCAGCGAAGTTAGTGCAATGCCGCGGGTGTGGTGAGGAAAGAGCAATGCAAAAGAAAATTATTAACGCTTGATTGCGCGGGTAAGAAAAGCGTTCATGTAGGCTACAGCCTCATTTTGGGTTTCGGCAAGCGTATC
The DNA here is from genome assembly GCA_038065015.1 of Patescibacteria group bacterium. Taxonomy (GTDB): domain Bacteria; phylum Patescibacteriota; class Patescibacteriia; order PEXW01; family PEXW01; genus CAIPSZ01. The sequence goes on from JBBTRU010000021.1 coordinate 11,131, forward strand.
ATTCGTGTCCAAAAAACCAACAATACTCCCCCGCTGCCGAAAAATTTTGGCAAACCACGGGCTGCGGTATCGTACATCCAGCTTAGTGAGGAAAGCACGTTTCTCAAAAATTGCTTCATCTTTTTTAGAACGCTTACCCAAGCGCCGCAATGCTACGGCAATAGGGCACACCGGGATGAGCAGTAGGTCGGGCCGGTGCGTGAGCGCAAACTGGTTGCCCTCGAGCCGCAACAGCTGTGGGAGCGTGATGAGCTTCTGCAGCGGCTGGTAGGCAATGGACGAGGACACGCCCCGCTCCTGAATGACAAGCAGGCCGGCAGCGAGCGCCGGAAGAATGACTTGGGTGTAAAGTACGAGTCGGTCCAATGCAAATGCCTCGGCGGCGGCCCGTCCGGTGTAGTTCCGGCCGTTGTCTTTAATAATCTCCTCGCGAATAACCCGGCCAATGCCGGCGTGCGTGGGCTCAGCCGAAACAATGACGTCGCTCCCCCGCCACTCTGCCGGTTCGGGCAGTCGCTGGTGCGCTTTGGCAAAGTCCCGCACGTCAAACACGCGCAGACCTTGCTCCTCGGCCCATGTCGCGTACGCGTCCACGACCGTGCCTTTACCCGAGCCGTCTATACCGTCGACGATGATGAAGGTTCCACGAGTACGGTGCTTAGCCATGCAGGCAGTATAGCAGCCTTAGCGTCCGTAAAAATCCTTGGCAAAGTCTATGGGTGCCAAACGAATGTGCTGCAGCAGCTGGGGGTAGCTGGCCGTGGCCTGGGCCAGCATATCGCGGACGATTTCCCGATATGATAAATGGCCGCCCGACTTGGAACGCAGTTCGACCATGTGCGTGAGCTCGCGCGCGTTCATGACAAACAGCGTGCGCTTGCGCGTAGCCATAGGCAGCACGTACGCGGCTTCGTGCGCCAGGTCTTTGGCAATGGTACGGTATGCGGCCTGCACGTTCTGCATAGTGGTTTCAAAAATATCCAGTCCCCCAGCGGTTTCCATACCCATTGGCGCGGGCGGCTCTTCAAAGCCGTGCAGGTTGGTAAGCGGCTGGTTGAGCTGCGTGCACATACGGTGGCGCTGCAAGTCGCGGAAGGCACCATAATCCATGAGCGTGTCAAAAATGAGCCCGCCCACCTCGTACGCCCGGCCCGGAATATCGTGCGGCCCGCGATCGGCCATACCCGCGGCGATAATTTCATTCCGCGCCGACGCTGGTAAGTTTTCGACGACGTTCCGAATTTGGCCGTACGAAAAGTGGGTGACGTCGTAGAGTAGTGACGTCGCAAGGTCTACTTCTTGATGCGTTGGTTCATAGAAGGTCACGCGCGGCTCGCGCTCGAGAACGTAAAGGTCCCCGAGTACACCAGTGGCAATTTCTTGCAAACGCCGGCGTGATTGCTTTACAAACGGCGTGGGGTCGGTGTATTTCACCAGCGTCGGCGCACCTTTGTACTGCAAGTTGAGCTTACTCTTAATGGCCGAGGCGAGCGTGGCGTTTTCGAAATCCGCGGACTCCAGTAAGTGTTCAATTTCCTGGGCGTGCGGGTTGTAGGCGGTATTCGTTGCGGCTGCCTCCACCTCCCGGGCAATAGTGCGGATCTCGTCGAGATCGTGCTGCTTCATTTTGAATATCGCCCGGCGCAGGCCGCGGGCCGAAGTAATCCAGCCGAGATTGGTGAGTGTGGATGTCGGGAGCAAGTAGCGGGCAATATCCAAGCTTCGCGCCTTGAGCTTAGCGGCGTAGGCTTTATCCGTGGTGTCATCTAACTTCGGGTAGGTATGACTGTAGTACTCCTGCATGACTTTCGTGAGGCTGGCATACGCGTCGAACATACCTTCGCACGCTTGCACGTACGCTTCGGCATGTGCCGAGTTCAGGATGGGTACCGGCCGGTAGTACCGTCGCGGCAGGCTGGTGCCGTCTGCTCGCACTTTCCGCTCGAAACTCTGGTAGCGCGTGGATTTTTCCTGATAGCTGGCCAAGCGATGGTCTTCAATCGCCTTACTGGCGAGCATGCTCACGTTCTCGCAGGCCAGTGCCACCACGGCCATGTCCGCCACCGAAGCGTCGCCATAACCCAGCACCCATTTCTCGTGGAACTCGGCGGACTTCTCTTCGGTGAGCTCTTGCAGGGTGTCTTTAATCGAGGCGGCCGACCGGGAGTACTTGGCCATGCCCACAGCCAACACCTCCGGCGGTAGGCCGGTGATGGCAAAGATATCGCGGGCGTTTGGGTCGGCGTTTTCCATGCGGGGGTACTTTACCCGCCCCAAATGGAGTTGGCAAGGCTACTTGTCAGTACTCCCGAACCCCCCTGTCCTGCCGACGGGTATCCGAGAGTTCCTGTACAACGATCGGCTGGTTGACCGGACACTTGAGGATTTTCACGAGTCTTCGCCACCTTTCTTGGTGGCAAGAAAGGTGGCCCCAAAGAGACCAG